>JBEICQ010000016.1:0-28423 GCA_040383885.1 Flavobacteriales bacterium
CCCATGAATTACCCTGACGGGTTGATTTGTATAAATCGAAACCGCCCAGACCACCTTTTCTATCACTAGCAAAATACAAGGTAGCACCATCAGCCGAAATACAGGCTCCTTTTTCTTTAAACTTGGTATTGATGTTCGGACCTACATCCATAGGTTCTGACCATGAATCACCTTTAAGTTCGCTCATGTAGATATTGCCATTTTCTTTCTTATCCATTCCAATAAGCATTTTGGTGCCGTCAGACGAGATTGAGAAAATAGCGTCATTTTCTTCAGTGTTAACTGGTGTTCCTATTTCGTCGGATGTACCGAAGCCATTGTCACCTTCAGTGGCGGTAAAAACGCTTTCGAAAAACTTTCCGTCCATTGCCTGGAAGTTACCATTTCCTTCCCTGCGACTTGTGAAGTAGATGATACTTTCGTCATCAGTGAGGCCTGCAAAATATTCTGGGAATTTTGTATTAACAGAGGATCCCAGATTAGTGAAGTCTGCCTTAACAGGTTTTTTCATGGACTCATCAGCGAAACGACACATTCCGACCTGGCGGTCGAGAATTTCAGCAGTTTCTTTGTCGATGCGCTTTTCCAACTTTCGATAGGTTTCGAATTTGTCGATTGCCATATCAAATTTTCCGGCAAACATATAAGCTTCGCCAAGGTTAAGAAGTGTGGAAAGAGGAGCTCTTTTTTCGTTACAATCACTGTCATCATAGTTGGCAGCCATCCGAAGCATATTTTTCTCAGCCATTTCAAGATATGGGATGGCATCGGATTTTAGTCGTGTTCCGGCGTTGAGTATACAGAATCCAAGGTTGTAATTCAGCAAAGCATTGGTTGGCTCCATTTGAACGAGTTCTTCAAAAGCGGGCACTGCCTCACCGAAATTATTATAGTCAAGGTGGTAGTTGGCTGCTTCAAACTTTTTACAGAAGTCAGGTGAACGCTGCGCGAACCCTGCAAATGAGATCATTAGCAAGGCTGCAGTTAACAACGGGGATTTTTTCATATCTGATAACGGTTTTTTACTTACGGATGCAAAACAAAGCCTTTTTGCTGGCATAACAAAATTAATTTGTTAAATGGGTCGGTTTAAATCGAAATTTTCGAGGTAGTCGGCAACCTTCCTCAAGAAGGAACCACCCAAAGAACCATCCACCACGCGATGATCGTAGGAAAGCGAAAGGAACATCATGTGTCTGATGGCAATCACATCTCCCTGTGGTGTTTCAAGTACAGCAGGTTTCTTTTTAATTGCCCCCACAGCGAGTATTGCCACTTGTGGTTGATTGATAATCGGCGTACCCATTACATTTCCAAATGAACCCACATTAGAAATGGTAAATGTGCCTCCGGAGATCTCATCCGGTTGCAACTTGTTTTCTCTTGCCCTGAGCGCCAAATCGTTCACCGACCTGGTAAGGCCGCTGAGATTTAGCATATCTGCATTTCTTATCACAGGAACAATCAGATTCCCGCTTGGCAGGGCAGTTGCCATGCCTATGTTAATGGATTTTCTGCGGATGATGTTGCTGCCGTCTACAGATACATTTATCATGGGATAATCCCGGATAGCTTTGGCCACTGCCTCTACAAACAGAGGCGTAAAGGTGATTTTCTCTTTTTCTCTTTTTTCATACTCTTTTTTCACACGCTCTCTCCACAATACAAGGTTGGTTACATCCGCTTCTACAAATGAGGTTACATGCGGAGAAGTTTGCTTAGACCTTACCATGTGATCGGCTATCAACTTGCGCATGCGGTCCATCTCTATGATTTCATCTCCTGCATTCAAGGATACAACCGGCGCCGGTTTAGGCTGCACAACCTCAGTTTTTGCAGCAGGGGCTGTTATTATTTCGTTAGCTACAACCGGACTTGCAGGTGTTTTACTGCGCTGGGGCAGGTAGTTGAGGATATCTTCCTTTGTTAAGCGACCATCTTTGCCACTTCCCGCAATATTGTCCAGCTCTGCTTGAGAGATGCCCTCCTGTCTGGCAATATTCTTTACAAGGGGAGAGTAAAATCTTGCGGATGCATCTGAAGAAGCCACAACGGCAGCGGCAGGAGCATTCCGGATAACAGGTACTTCAGTTTTTTCGGCTGAAGGCTTGGTGGCAGGAGGAGAGGCCGGCTCAGAAGTGGATGCATCCCGCATGATGGCTACCGCAGTACCTACAGCAACGACTTCGCCTTCTTTGAATAATTTTTTTTCCAGAATACCCGCACGGGCAGCAGGCACCTCTGAGTCTACTTTGTCGGTAGCAATTTCCAGGACTGTTTCGTCAGCAGAAATTGCATCACCTTCATTTTTTGTCCATTTGATGATTGTTGCCTCAGCAACGCTCTCGCCCATTTTGGGCATCACAAGTTCGAATTGCGCCATGTTTATTTGGGAGTCCAAAAGTATTATTTTATTCGGACACCCCGGAGGTTCAGAATCTAATTCCTCCCGTAAAAACAAGCAGTGTCGTATTTTGCGTCATTCCGGCGGCATTTACAAGGGACGGATCGTAGGTATAATAAAGCGATTTCAGGCGGGTAAAGACGAAAGCCACATCACAAAACAAATTTTTTTGCCTGAAACCCAATCCACCGGTTATCCTTGTGTATCTGAAATTATTGACATCATTTAGTACCGGTGGGCGGTTAAAAGCATATCCTCCGCGCAGGCTAAAAAAATTACTTATACGCAATTCCATACCGGTTCGATAGGTTTGCTGCATTCCATATTGACCTGATATTTGGTTGTTTATCTGCGAAAAATCTGCATTTGGGAAAATGCGCATACCCGAAAAGTCGCTCAGTTCCATGTCAGCACTTATTAAACCTACCTTCGGATGTAAAAGACAAAGACTGAAGGTACTTTTGGATGGGATGCGAATGATGTAATCGAAGGCGCCTTCCGGTGAACCAAAACTATACTGTCCTGAGGTAAAATCAGCAGTGAGACTGCTGTTGTATGCGTCGCTCATGGCAATTCTGGAACCTGTTTGGTAAGCAGCACCTAAGCGCACATATTCCACAGGCATATACACCAGACCTGCTTTGGCAAAAAAGCCGGCACCGCGAGAAACAACTCTTTGCTCAAAGGTAAAAGCCTGAATAGGCAGCGTATCGTTTACTTTTTCTGAATGGGTTGTATTTTCATTGAAACGAACCCTGAACAATCCCAAAGATGCTCCAATAAATAACTTATTGGAAAAGTTACCGGACACAAAAAAATTGTTTTCATTCAGGCTTCCGAAGGATTGGAGGGTAGTTCTCTGACTTACAGGCGAAGTTTTTAGCAAATTGGGTATGTACTGATTGGTGCCCAGCACAGAGAAAGTATCGATCAGGTAGGAATCAAAAGCCATTCGTTCAGAGAACTCACTGAGACTTGATGGATCATTTCCGTTTGCTCTTCTTACAAATTCCCTCATCAGACTATTACCTGTTACTTCTCCGGAAATAAATGCCCTTCTGTTAAAGTTTGCCAGACGGTTGAAGTTGAACCCGACTGTGATGCCTTTCCATTCGGGCAAATTATCATCCTTTCCCTTTTTCTGGTGAATGGCCAAGCCCCAGTTATTCACATTCATGGTAAGGCGGCTGTCGTTGGCACGGGTATTCTCATACAGGGCTTCTTCCTCCGAAAAATGTATGCCAGGGGAGAAGGAAAACTCGGTTTTCCTGTATAGACCTGCTGAGCCGGGATTGATGCTAGTGGCTCCGGGATCGGCACCCACCGCTCCGAATGCCCCTCCAAGGGCGCTGCTACGGGCCGTTCCGGTGGAGGTGGTAAAACTGTATCGAAACGCATCCATGGCACTCTGTGCCCCTGCTGTGTGCTGTACAGCGATAGTCAGTGTACAGGCAATAAAAATCAATTTTTTCATGGCTTTTTTTATCGGCGACTTCCGCCTCTGCCACCCGGTGCAGAAGGAGAGAAGTTTCGGGGAGAAGACTGCATGCGTGGACTGCTTTCCATACGGGGAGCTGATTGCATTCTGGGGGCATCAAAATTTCTGGGGCTCATGTTCATGCCGGGCGAAGGCTGAGAACGAGGCGCATCATAGTTTCTGGGACTGCTTTCCATTCTCGGTGCATCAAAGTTTCTGGGACTGCTTTCCATTCTCGGGGTATCATAGTTCCTGGGACTGCTTTCCATTCTCGGGGTATCATAGTTTCTGGGACTATTTTCCATTCGCGGGGTATCATAGTTCCTGGGACTATTTTCCATTCGCGGGTTCTGATATCTTGGAGAGTAATCTCTTGGAGACTCATATCTCGGGGTGTTTTCAATTCTAGGCCTTACCTGCTCCCTTTCAAAATCTGCGGGCGTTTGCGGCTTTGTGAAGTCACGCATGAATTCCTGGCGCCCAGAATTGTTGTTAAAACGATCACGGGGATTGTTCTCCGGAATAAAATCAGGTGTCTTGTCATTTCTCACGCCCGGATTTATCTGATCGAAATTATTTCTGGTGGGCATGTTAGAGGGCTTATCGGTTCGCGTATCGAAAGAAGGGCTGAGGTTGCCCTGCGGTGTTTTTACAGGATTATTGCTTTCAGGAGTCCGTGAAGGAGGCAGGTAATCAAAATTACTGTTGGGTCTTACGGAAGGAGAATTTGCATTTTCAGGTGATTTGGGCGAACGAACATCCCTGGAGGGAAGCGAGGGGCTTTTGATGTCCTCCTTTATTGAAGGACTTAAAGTGGGTGGATCGCCCTGTTTGATATTGCCTTGATTTCCCCGGATAACAGGCGTACGGATGCCGTCTTCTGACATTTTTATGGGTTGTTCATCTCCACGGTCAACAGCCAGCGCCCGTTGGTACTTTTCTCCAAAAGACATGCTTCCGCGGCGTCCGCCTGAGGATACACCATTGTTGCCGATGGCATTACGGGGACCGTAATAAAATTGATTTCTGTCGAAACTGTTAAAGTACATAGAATTGGCGAGCCCATGATAATACCCATTCCAGTATCCATTCATGTAGCCATTGTTGAAACCATTCCAGTAGGAGTTGCCCCAGCCACCACCCCAGGCACCCCAACCATTATACCAATACCAGGGAGAATTCCAGCAACTATAGTAGGGAGAACTCCAGTTCCATGGGTTGTTCCAGGACCAAAACGGATCGTAACCATACCAGGCAGAATTCCATCCCCCGAAAGGATCCCAAAACATGCGCTGGCGGAAACCCAATCCCCAACCGAAAGGCCGTGAGTAAACCATGGTAGTGAATCCCGGATTCCAGAATCCGTAGGTTGTGTAAACAGAAGTTCCGAAAGAAATGGGATTGTAATCGTAGTAGTAAATATTGGTGTAATAAGGATCGTAATATCCCAGTCCGGTAGCATATGTGGTGTTGAATCTTCTGATTCTGGCTGCGTAGGAATAATCATAATAATCATCCATATCAAAAGTGCGGCCATTGTCTGAGCCTGTTCTGGCATTGTTTTCAGCATAATCATACTGAGATTCACTCCGGTTGGAATTTCCCGGCCCGTTTCCGGTATTGGCAGGATTGGATTGTGACGGTTGTGTTGAGGTCTTGTTTTGTGAGGGAGTGTATACTTCCTGCGGTGCATTTCTTGGAGAAAAATACACATCATCATTTACCGATGAGGCTTGCCTGGTGGAATTACATGCGCTCAGGAGGAGAACCGGCGCCAGGACTGAGAGAGACAGAATCGTTTTCATAAACATTCCAATGAGGTTGTTTTTGCAGGCTTTTGGAGTATTTTTGTAACCCTTTAAGAACCGTACGCACATGCATACCCAAATTCCATACCAAAAATTTTCATGGCAAAAGATTTAACCAACCGAGAAGAAAACTACGCCCAATGGTACAACGATCTTGTGATCAAAGCTGATCTGGCTGAGAACTCTGCTGTAAGGGGTTGTATGGTCATCAAACCTTATGGCTATGCCATTTGGGAGAAGATGCAGGGAGTACTTGATGGAATGTTCAAGGAAACCGGACACCAGAATGCCTATTTCCCGCTGTTTATCCCCAAGTCATTCTTTTCAAAAGAGGCCTCCCATGTGGACGGATTTGCAAAAGAATGTGCGGTTGTTACCCACTACCGACTCAAAAATGATCCTGATGGAAAAGGCGTGGTGGTAGATGAAGATGCCAGGTTGGAGGAAGAACTCATTGTAAGACCTACTTCTGAAACCATTATTTGGAATACCTATAAAAATTGGATTCAGTCTTATCGTGACCTTCCCCTGCTCATCAACCAATGGGCAAATGTGGTGAGATGGGAAATGCGAACCCGATTGTTTTTGCGCACGGCCGAGTTTCTCTGGCAGGAAGGGCATACAGCACATGCTACTGCAGAAGAAGCCATCGAAGAAACCACACGGATGCTTGATGTGTATGCAACCTTTGCAGAGCAGTACCTGGCCTTGCCGGTGATCAAAGGAAAAAAAACAGCCAATGAAAGATTTGCAGGCGCTATTGATACCTATTGTATTGAGGCATTGATGCAAGATGGCAAAGCTCTTCAGGCAGGCACTTCTCACTTTTTGGGACAGAATTTTGCCAAGGCTTTTGATGTGCAGTTTGCCGGCAAAGACGGTAAACTTGATTATGTGTGGGCCACCTCCTGGGGCGTTTCCACCAGACTCATGGGAGCCCTTATCATGGCTCATTCCGATAACAATGGATTAGTACTGCCACCCAAGCTGGCACCCATTCAGGTGGTGATGGTTCCCATCTATAAATCTGAGGAGGAGCTCAGCAAAATCACAGAAAAACTACAGCCCGCCATACAAGCACTGAAAGCATCCGGAATCACAGTGAAATATGACGACAGGGATACCCATCGCCCGGGTTTTAAATTTGCTGAATATGAACTCAAGGGAGTACCTGTTAGACTTTGCATGGGCATGCGAGACTATCAGCAAAATACTATTGAAGTGGCCCGCAGAGACACCGGTGAAAAAATGGCTATGTCCTTTGATGGTGTAGTGGAAAAAATAAAGAGTCTGCTGGAAGAGATTCAACAAAACATCTATCACAAAGCACTTGCATTCCGCGATGCGCATATCACCCATGCAAATACGCTGGAAGAGTTTGTGGATATTCTCGACAACAAAGGCGGATTTGTAGCTGCCCACTGGGATGGAACCACCGAAACCGAACTGAAAATAAAAGAGGAAACCAAAGCCACCATCCGTTGTATTCCTCTTCACCAGCCCGATGAGCATGGGCAATGTATTCTCTCAGGCAAACCTTCCACCCAAAGGGTACTTTTTGCCAGGGCTTACTGATCTCGCCTTGTTTCGCATCCAGATCATATCTCCAGCGTGGCCTCTGCGAGGTGGCATTGCCAGTTTTACAGAAATTCTGGCAAGTGAACTTTCAAAGGCAGGTCACCAGGTAGGTGTAATTTCCTATTCGCTGCAGTACCCCTCTATCTTATTCCCCGGAAAATCTCAGTACACTGATGATCCGAGACCGGAAAACCTGCACATAAAAACTCTCATCAACAGCATCTGGCCACCAAGCTGGTTCCGCGCTGCGGATGAGGTAATCTCTCAAAATGCACAACTTGTGGTTATCCGTTACTGGATGCCTTTTTTTGCTCCGGCATTGGGAATCATCGCTTCCCGCATCAAACGCAAATTGCCGGAGGCAAGAATTATTTGTATCGCCGATAATGCAATTCCTCATGAAAAAAGACCCGGTGATATTTGGTTGTCGAAATTCTTTTTTAGTAAGGTAGACGAATTCCTTACCATGTCGTCATCCGTTGCAGAGGATCTGTATAAAATAGGTGTTAAGTGTCCCGTGAGGGTTACTTATCATCCGGTATATAATCGCTATGGTGAGCGCAAGGAACTAACGGAAGCGAGAAAAAAACTGGGATTGGATGAGCATGACAAAGTCATTTTGTTTTTTGGTTTTATTCGCAGGTACAAGGGTCTCGAATTGTTACTCAGGGCCATGGCCGAGCCTGCGCTTAAAGATTCAGGAATAAAACTGATGGTGGCAGGAGAGTTCTACGAATCAGAAAAAGAAATCCATGCCCTTGTTGAAAGTCTTGGTATAAAGGAAAGGGTATTCTTTTATTCCTCTTTTATCCCGGATGCAGAAGTATCTACTTTTTTCTCGGCTGCCAACCTGCTCGTTCAACCCTACCTGAGTGCTACCCAGAGTGGCATTACCCAAATTGCTTTCCACTTCGGACTGCCCATGGTGGTAACAGCAGTAGGCGGATTGCCGGAGATGGTGGAAAACGAAAAAGAAGGATTTGTGTGTGAAACAAATCCTATGAGTGTGTCAATTGCCGTATCGCGATATTTTGATGAAAACAGGGAGGCGGATTTCACGGCTGCAGTGTTGAAAAAAGCCATCAGGTATTCCTGGGATTATTTTATTGAAACACTACTTTTACAAAAAGTAAAATCATGAATAAATTGTTTTTCTCAATTATCTGGGTTTGTATTCTCTCAGGAATTGTAAAGCCTAAACTGATTATGGCCGTTGTTCCCGGTGGATTTCAACATTGCGCAAGTCATACCTATATCAACTGGGTCAATCAGAAATATCCCGGTTATGCTGATGCCCTTGCTGAGCATTTTGCCACCATTTCAAACAGGGCCTCTCAGAAATTATCTAATATCGATGTTTATGATATTCCGGTTGTTGTTCATGTGGTTTACAACAATCCGGAACAGAACTTATCCGATGAAGTTGTTAAACGACAGATAGATATATTGAACCGAGACTTCACAAGGACCAATGCTGATACGATTAACCTAAGACCTGTATTTGGTTCCATGATTGCCGCTGATGCGAATATTCGTTTTCACCTGGCTACGACCGATCCTCAAGGACAATCCACCACAGGAATCACCCGTACATCAACCAATCTGTCAAGTTTTGCTGATTTTACCACCCTTTTCGGAGACCTGGGTGCCATCGAGAGGGTAAAGTCTTCTGCAGATGGAGGGATAGATCCATGGGATACTTCAAGGTATCTCAATATTTGGGTTTGTAACATGGCACTTCCCGTTTTGGGTGTATCCTTACTGGGGTATGCCACTCCTCCTCCCGGTCTTCCAAATTGGCCTTCAGGATCTCTCGGCGATTTAAAAGATGGCGTGGTTATCCAATACCAATGTATCTCCGATAACAATCCCAATCCACTTATCACCGGCGGAGACACAGGAATAGTGCTCGGACGCACAGTTGTGCATGAGGTTGGTCATTATTTGGGTTTACGGCATATTTGGGGAGACAATGATGACTGCCTTGCCGATGATGGCGTAGAAGATACGCCTCTGGCGTCCAATGAATCGAATTTCGATTGCGATGTTACCAGAAACACTTGTGTAGACACAGGCGATGTTGATTTTCCTGATATGATTGAAAACTACATGGATTATTCCTCCGAAGCTTGTCAGAATACCTTTACCAGGGGCCAGGTGAGCATCATGCGCACGGTGTGCAGTGATTACCGACAAAATCTCGCACAAATCACCAATGGCATCAGCCGAAGAACATCATCCGAAGGCTTTAAAATACTTCCGAACCCATCCCTTGATGGCAATATTCGTTTTGTTGGTGTTCCCTCCAACTCACGCTTTGTTGATGTGATTGATATCAGCGGTAAACTTCTCGGAAGAGTGTGGCTCCAGCAAACGGAAAACATTTCACTTGGTTATTTGCAGCCGGGATTGTATTTTCTGAAGGCCGAGGGCTCAACTGTTCTGAGCAAGTTCCTGAGAGAATAAAAAAAATCCCGGGTTTCCGGGATTTCTTTAAAGGATGTAAGTGATGCAATTTATTTCACTCGCTCTACATATGCATAGGTGCGTGTGTCTATTTTGATTTTTTCTCCCTGGTTTACAAACAGAGGTACCATTACCGTTGCGCCGGTCTCTACTGTGGCTGCTTTCAGGGTATTCGTGGCAGTATCGCCTTTGATGCCCGGTTCGGTATAAGTAATTTCGAGTGTTACAAATGTGGGGGCTTCTGCAAGGATGGGTTCGTCGTTTTCAAAAGCGATTTTCACCTCCATACCTTCCTTAAGAAACTTGGCGCCATCACCAAACATGAAGGCAGGAACCAAAATTTGCTCATAGGTTTCATTGTCCATACAAACAATAAAATCACCATCCATGTATATGTATTGGAGCATACGGTATTCTACACGGGCTACTTCAACCTCTTCTCCGGAGCGGAAACGGTTTTCCACCAACTTTCCGGTTTTTAGATTGCGCATTTTTGCCTGGTAGAATGCCCTCAGGTTTCCGGGTGTCCGGTGCTGATATTCAATAACCTGAACCAATTCACCATTGAATCTGAGAACGGTGCCTACGCCAATGTCCTGTGTTGTTGCCATGATTTAATTTGTCTGCAAAAATAACGCAAGCCCTTAAATAAACAAGAAAGACCGGGGTGTTTTGCCCGGCCTTTTTGTTTCAAATCAATGCTCTTTAAGCGTACTGGTTTAATTTTTCCAAATGACCTCCTTTCAATAAGTGTTTTTTATACGCCAGTATGGCTCTTGATTGTTTCACTGAAAGGCATCGGAAAACGGGAGAAATATTATTAGTTATTAACATTTCCCGCTGATTTTATACATCAAAAAACCAAACCATTCATGGATAATGATATCCCAAAGTTCAAACATGGTGGAGCTGGGAAGGATGAGATCGTCTGGATATAGTTTCTGCTGATCTCCTCCCTGGCCATCAACCGAATAAGGAACTACATCTATTTGCTGTTTTTTAAAACATGCTATCGCCCTGGGTAGATGATATCCGGAACTGAGCAACAACTGGGGTGTTTTGTCATACCCGTGCAGTCGAAGCAGTCGCGCACATTCAACAGCATTTTCATGGGTATTTCTGGAAAGCGTATCAAGGATGAGGTCAGCAGGATCAATACCTATTTCAACAAGATAGGCAGCAATAAGTGGTGCCTCTCTCTCATAGGGTTTTTTCAGACTGCCGCTACCACCGGATAGTAATATTTTACTCACCATTCCCCTCTTGTATAATCTCACTGCATGAAACACACGATCGGCACTCCTGTTGAAATGGATGCGGTTGAGGGTAAAATCATAATAACTGAAACCACCCAGCACCACAGCTACATCTGTTTTTTTGAGCCCTGCATCTGATATCGGAGCTGTTTCGTACCAACGGAAAACCCGATTAACAACAAAACGATTCCCAAAAATCATGAGCAGGACAAAAAGAATCCAAAGGTGTTTAATCGCCTTTATCTTTCTGAAGCGAATCAGAATATAAAGTAGATAGAGCATCAGCCAGAAATAGGGGCTGAAAATAAAATAGGTTACTTTGGAGACAATAAAGAACATGCTTACATCATGCCGAGACTTCGTTTGATAAATGAAGAAAGTTCCTCTCCTTTGAGCAGGTTTTGAGAGAGTAAGGCAAGATCTGTTGCCTGACGCACCATGGTATGTTGTTTTTCTTCATTTTTTTCACGCAGGATTTTATCTGCAAGGGGATGGTTTGCATTTACCACCAGGTTGTACATTTCCGGCATCTGACCCATGAAAGACATGCCTCCTCCAAATCGATTCATCTCCTTCATTCTTCGCATAAACTCCGGTTGGGTTACCATTACAGGCTGATCGTTTTCAGACAGGCTTTCGATAAGCACGGTATATTTTTCTGCAGGGAATGACTTTTGAACCAGTTCTTTCAATTGCTTTTGTTCTTCCTCATTTAGCTTGCTTGGGATTTGCTCGTCTTTTTCAATCAGCTTTTCAATGCTGTCGGAGTCAACCCGGGCAAACTGAAGATCGGCATGCTTGCCTTCGATGAAATTGATAAAATGTGCATCAAAAGGTCCGTCCATCAGGAGTACTTCATATCCTTTGCTTTTTGCATTTTCAATAAAAACATGCTGTGCATCGGCATCATTGCTATAGAGGAAAACTTTTTTTCCGGATTTGTTTGTATGCTGTAAGCCAAATTGATCGGTGAGTTCCTGTTGGGTGAGGAATTTTCCGGAAGCAGTTTTATACAGGAAAAAGTGTTCTGCTTTTTCGTAAAACTTGTCTTCAGAAATCATTCCATACTTGATAAAAACAGAGATGTCATTCCACTTGGCTTCATATTCTACTCTAGAATTCTTGAACAGTTCATCCAATTTATCAGCCACTTTTTTTGTGATGTGGTTGGATATCTTTTTTACATTAGGATCACCTTGCAGGTAACTTCTGGAAACATTCAGTGGGATATCCGGCGAATCAATCACACCTTTGAGAAGTGTAAGAAATTCAGGGACAATATTTTCCACGGAGTCTGTAACAAAAACCTGGTTACAATACAATTGAATCTTGTCTTTTTGTACCTCCAGGTTGTTTTTAATTTTAGGAAAATACAGAATTCCAGTCAGGTTAAAAGGGTAATCAACATTAAGATGGATATGAAACAGAGGATCATCAAATCCCATGGGGTAGAGCTCTCTGTAGAAGTTTTTATAATCATCATCATTCAGTGCAGATGGTTTTTTGATCCATGCCGGGGAAGGATTATTGATTTGTTCATTCTCAAAGTAGATCGCCACCGGAAGGAATTTACAGTACTTCTTGAGCATGTTGGAGATGCGCTCTTTTTCGAGGAACTCAGCAGAATCATCAGATACATGAAGCACCACATCTGTTCCATTTTTTTCTCTCTTTCCAGGACCCATTTGGACCTCAGGATTTCCTAAACATGACCACTCTACAGGTTGGGCATCGCTCTTGAAGGAGCGGGTTAGTATTTCTACTTTTCCTGCTACCATAAATGCAGAATAAAAACCCAATCCGAAATGCCCAATGATTCCGGCCGCGTCTGTTTTGTCTTTGTATTTGTTTACAAATTCCTCTGCCCCTGAGAAAGCGATTTGGTTGATGTATTTTTCAATCTCTGATTCAGTCATACCTATGCCATTATCGGAGATCGTAAGTGTTTTGTTTTCCTTGTCTATGCCAACATCCACCCGAAAAGCATCTTCACTGCCGGGAGCTTCTCCCAGAGAGCGTAGTGTTTTTAATTTCTGACAGGCATCAACAGCATTTGACACCAACTCTCTGAGGAAAATCTCATGGTCGGAATAGAGGAATTTTTTGATGATTGGAAAAATGTTCTCTGTCTGAACATGTATGGTACCGGATTTCATATTTGTTTAATTGATTTGCCAGCACATAGCAAGCCTTGTGCCAGCAGGTTAAATAATGACATATTGTCTGTTCTCTTACATCTCTCTCAGCTGATTCAGGTGCTCAACTGTGAGTGGTTTGTTGAAATAATCGCTCACCCCGTCAATTTTCATAAATGCTTCTCTCTCGGATGCATTGGTGGACGATGTGAGCACAATTACTCTGATTTTTGCTCGGAATGCTAGATTGATTTTGGAAAATTCAGCCATAAAAGCATACCCGTCCATCACCGGCATGCTGATATCCAAAAAGAGAATTGACGGAATAAGATATTCAGGGAAGTCAGGCAGTTGTTCAAAATTTTTCAGGAATTCAAGTGCGCTTTTTGAACTTGTATGTACATATATTCTATCTGAAAACTGCTGATTTTCAATAATTCTTCTGTTGATAAAGTTGTCTACATCATTATCATCAATCAACATCACGGTAGGTTTTCCTTGCATAAAAGAAGCTTTTTCTCTATAATCGCTCGTCAAATATAATTGTTACTTCATAAGTAAAAAATTAATTTTGGGCGATATTATTACTTATTTGGTCTAAACCATAAAGACTCCTCTTTTTATCACAGGAATGGCACTTTTCCAACGCTGGCTTTGATGGGTTTTTCTCGGATCATGATAAAAATCTCAGACCCGATACTTGCATAAGGGGTTTCAACATAAGCCAGACCAATGGATTTTTTGAGGCTGGGCGATTGTGTTCCGGAGGTTACCTCTCCAATGATCTTGCCCTCCTTGTTGGTCAAGGGGTAGCCATGCCTGGCAATCCCTTTTTCTGTCATTTCAAAGCCCACTAACTTTCTTTGAAGCCCATTGGATTTGGCAGTTTTAAGGGCCTCGTCCCCTACAAAGGATTTGCTGAACTTGGTAATCCAGCCCAATCCCGCCTCAAGGGTGAGTGTGCTGTCGTTGATCTCATTTCCATAGAGACAAAAACCTTTTTCCAGCCTAAGGGTATCTCGTGCGCCCAAACCTGCCGGCAAAAGTCCGAATGGTTCTCCCGCTTTCATGATTTGATCCCATAAGGAGGAAGCATCTTCATTTCTGATGTACAATTCAAAACCTCCTGCGCCTGTATATCCGGTGGCAGAGATCAGCACATTGCCGAATCCACCCATCCATCCTTTGGTAAAAGTGTAGTACTCCATCTCTGCCAGAGGGGTTTCCGTAAGGCTTTGTAAAATTTCTACCGCACGCGGACCCTGAATAGCAAGCAAGGCAGTTTGATCTGAGATGTTGAGTAACTCTACATCAAGATTGGCTTTGTATTTTTCAATGTGGGTAAAATCTTTTTCAATGTTTGAAGCATTAACCACAAGCATAAAGGATTGATCATCCAACCTGTAAACCAATAAATCATCAACAATGCCCCCTTTTTCATTGGTTAAACAAGAATATTGCACCTTACCGTTGTAAAGCATGGAAGCATCGTTGCTGGTGATATGCTGAACAAGTTGCAAAGCATCCTTTCCACGGATGATAAATTCTCCCATGTGGGAGACATCAAAAATGCCAGCCCTGTTCCTCACAGCCTCATGTTCATTGGTAATACCGGAATATTGAATGGGCATTTCGTAGCCGGCAAATGGAGCCATTTTGGCCTGCAGCTGCAGGTGTTGGTTGTATAGTGGTGTTTTTTTCATTGTCAGGTGAATAGGGCGATAAAGTTAGCTTTATTGGAAGTCACCGAATAGGAGGATTCTATTTTTTTTCTTGTGTTAGCTGACATAAGAGATAGGATTTCCGGATTACCCAGCAATTTACGAAGGGCCTCAATCCATTCTTCCTTTGTGTTGCAGATATACCCATTGATTCCATGATCAACAATTTTTGTATTTACGCCAACCGGTGAAACCAGGGCTGGAATCCCCAGAGACATATATTGCAGTGCTTTAAAGCCACATTTTCCCTCTGCCCATTTATCCTCTGCCAGCGGCATGATGCCAATGGTCATTTGCATTAAATCGGCAATCTCGGTTTCCTTGTTCCATTTTTTAAATTTGAATGAACGCAGCGGGAGCTCCGGGGATACATCGCTGATCACCAGAAAATCAAAGTCAAACTCCTTCTCCAGTTCGGAAATTACAGGAATCATATCCTGAAGGTATCGGTTTGTTGAATGTGAACCTGTCCACCCAATTGTTGGCTTTTGCTTTCGTGAATCTACTACTCTGTTATGCAGGTTGATGGTGTCGATGGTGGTAGGATTGTAAATTACTGATGAATTGTGCTGCAAAGCATAATTGCATAGATATTGGTTTCCACAGGAAATTTTGTAACTCCATTTACAAATGCGTTTCACATTGCCATGAAACTTTAAAAAGGCAAAAAAACGATTGCTCTCGGAAGCATTGGGAAGCCAGATGGCATCATCAAAATCATAAATGATTTTTTTATTCAGTACCCTTACAATCACCCATTCAAAGAATGGAGGGCCCAAGGGGGCTGCCTCCCGGTGGATAAAAACAAAATCATACTCTTTCATTCTGAAAAGAAGCAGGAAGCGTCTGATAAATCCGAGGATAAAATGATATATTTTCTGTAGGAGCTTTCCCCTTGCATAAAGGAGCTCCCATGCGTGTTCTTGAAGAAATGCCTGGGTATTGATTTGCATACCTTCTTTCCTCATCTGATCCAGGTATTGTTCAAACCTGAACCGCTGACTTGCGGCACGCCCAAGCGGATAAGGAAAAAGCAGAAGGACTTTCACGCTTCGGCAAAGATAAAAATTGAAAAACACCCGTTTATGTAAAAGTGAAATTCCGGCATACTCTTTTCGTCAGCATGAGATTCTCTGATTGACGCAAATATTACTGTCGCAAAAAAGTCACATCCTGCTGCAAGGCCAATAGCTTGGCTTAATCAATTATTCATCCCGGCAAATCTGCCTTTAACTCTTATCCCCGGGCAATCTTTTACCATTTATAAATATCTTTTGTATTTTGGCATGATGATCAGAAAATCATTTTCATATGTACTTTTTGCTTTTTTATCCTTTTCACAGGTATCAAAAGCACAGTTATCAAGCGCATTGTTCTATACAGAATCAGGGCATCGCATGTATGTTTTACTCAATGGTATTGTCCAGAATCAGGTTCCACAAACCTATTTAAGGATTGACCAATTGGCTCCTCAGACATACCGGTGCAGAATTTTGTTTGAAGATCGCAGAATGGGGCATGTAGACCGATTGGTTTCTCTTCAGCCGGCCTCAGAAAATCGTTTTCTTGTTGGTCCGGGGGTGATGAGTGCACTGGAGATTTTTTCCATGGGTGCTGTTCCCTATGGCCCATCCTTTCAGGCGCAAACCATGCCAAACCAACAGGTTATTGTTTATCACCAGTCCCCCTTGCCCATGCAACAAATCACCACAACTACAATCACTGAGGACGACTGGGGACCTGATTTTCTCGATTTGTCTTTTTCATCAAACGGGTTAAACATGAATATCACCACCAATGATCCGTTCATGGCAAATCCTCCCGGAACTGTAACGCAACAGACGACAAGTATGCAGGGTGGACTTACCACCACAACTACTACAACTACTACCTACGGCAATGGTTTCAGCACTCAGCCTGTGGTGCCTCAGCCTCCGGTGGTCATTTACCAGCAATCACCTCCGGCACCCGTTCAGCCCATGCCCGGTTATTCCGGTCCTATTGGTTGCAACACGCCAGTTTCTCCTTCAGAACTTGAGACAATGAAAAGCAGCATCCAATCAAAAAGCTTCGAGCAGTCCAAGCTTGTTATTGCCAAACAGATTTTACAGGCAAGATGTCTGTTTGCTTCTCAGGTGAGAGAACTGATGTTGTTGTTTTCCTTCGAGCAAAGCCGGCTCGAACTGGCCAAGTTTGCTTATGCTTATACCTATGACAGAGGGAACTATTTTAAGGTAAATGATGCGTTTCAATTTGAGCATTCTATTTCTCAGTTAAATGAGTTTATTGCCGGAAACCGTTAGTTTAGGGCAAACTTTTTTCTCTCTTTAAGAAGTCTGCAGGTAAGTATGCCTCCTCTTCTTCCCACCTGCCGCGCGTTTTTTTGTTTTCATTTCGAAATCCTACTTTCGTAAAAAAAAATCATGGGCGTATTTCAGGAATTCAAGTCTTTTGCCATGCGCGGCAATCTGGTAGAAACAGCTGTTGCTTTTGTCATGGGAGCTGCTTTTGGAAAAGTGGTGAGTTCATTTATAGATGGGATGGTAATGCCTGCCATAGGTATGCTCACCGGAGGAATCGATTTCAACGATAGGAAATTAGTCATCAAGCAAGCCATTGAAAAGGTAAAACAGGGAGATACAGTAGTTGTTGAAGCAGCCCCTGAAGTGGCTATCAAGTACGGAACATTTATTACCAATGTGTTTGACTTCCTTGTGGTAGCTTTCGTTATTTTTTTGGTTGTGCGCACAATGAATGCAGCCCGTAAAAAGGAGGAAGCCCAAACTGCTGCACCTGCTCCAACCCCTGCCCAGGAGGTATTGCTCACTGAGATTCGTGACTTGCTGAAGAAGTAAAACCTGCAGCAATCGACACCCGCGTCCTACATATCCGGGATTACCGATTTTTTCTGGGAGGCAAGTTTATGCTCACCTTTGCCAACAGGTCCATGGCATTGGTGGTTGCATGGTTGATTTATCAACAAACGCATGATGAACTTTCACTCGGTTTGATTGGTCTTTGCGAGGCATCGCCTTTTTTAAGTACGGCACTTTTTGCAGGCATTACCGCCGATCATTACAACCGTAGAATCATCGTGCTTTTTTGTGCTTCTGCATATCTAACCGGGGCGCTGTTTCTGACAATCTTTCTGTGGGTCCATCGGTCAGAGAATCTACCAATCCTTCCCCTTTATCTTCTCATCTTCCTGTTGGGTATTGTGAGGGGATTTTATGCGCCGGCTCACGGGGCGATGGCGGCACAACTGATTCCCAGAAAATTATATCCTTTTTCAGCTGTATGGAATAGCATTTCGTTTGATATCAGTGCTGTTTCCGGTCCCGCAAGTGCCGGGCTGATATATGCCTATTTTGGTGCACTTGCAGCAGTCTCTCTGGTGGTGGCCTGTGCCATAGTGTCTCTATTCCTTTTTTATAGTACTTCTGCACTTCCCAATCCACCATTTCAAAAACGAGAGGGTGTATTTGTATCACTAAAGGAAGGGCTCAGGTTTGTTTTTAGTACACAACAGCTGGTAGGGGCATTTGCAGTAGATATGTTCGCTGTTTTGTTCGGTGGCGTAATAGCCATATTACCGGCTTTTGCAGATAAAATTTTACGCTGTGGTCCTGAGTATCTTGGCTACCTGCAGGCTGCTCCGGCTGTAGGTGCGATTTGTATGTCGCTGATACTGTCTGTTCGACCTCCCCAGAAAAACGCAGGAAAAAAAATGTTACTTTCAGTAGCTGCATTCGGATGCTGCATGATTGCCTTCGCATTCAGTAAAACTTTTTTAACGGCATGGATTTTTTTGTTTCTGAGCGGAATTTTTGATGAGGTGAGTGTCATCATCCGATCTACCATTGTTCAGCTTTATGCACCCGAAAACATGCGTGGAAGGGTAGAGGCTGTAAGTAAAATTTTTATAGGCTCTTCCAATGAATTGGGTGCTTTTGAATCAGGGCTTGCTGCCCGCTTTTTTGGTTTGGTTCCCAGTATCGTAGCGGGTGGTTGCATCACACTCATGGTTTCCTTGTTTGCATGGATAAAACTCCATGAAATCAGAGAACTTGATACAAGCAAAGATCCTACTGAAGAGTAGATAAGTTTACAGTGTTTTTAGGGAAAAACTACCAAAGGTCAAATTCCCGGCTTGTCTTTTGGAGTCCCTCTTTTGGAGCTCCTACACCTGCCCTTTTCTTACACAAACGCGTTTATCAAATCAGCGGATAAGTTTCACCAGGTAATAGGTCATCATGGCCATAAAACCCGAAACAGGAATGGTTAAAATCCAGGCCCAGATGAGGTTAACTGTTACTCCCCAACGGACTGCAGAAACCCTTTTAGACAGGCCCACCCCAATGATAGAACCGGTGATGGTATGTGTGGTGCTTACAGGTATTTTGTAATGTTCTGTCAGGAAAAGTGTAAAGGCTCCGGCAGTTTCAGCAGCTACGCCCTCAAGCGGTGTCACCTTGGTAATTTTTGTTCCCATGGTTTTTACAATTCTCCATCCCCCGCTCATTGTACCAATGGCTATTGCGGTATAACATCCCATAGGAACCCAGGAGGGCATGGCCTCTATGGAGGAAATGTTTCCGTTTACCAGCAGGGCAGCGGAAATAATACCCATAACTTTTTGCGCATCGTTCCCGCCATGACCCAGGGAGAAGGCTGCAGAAGACAATAGCTGAAGTCGCTTGAACCAGGTGTCTGCTTTGGCAGGACTGGCATGTTTGCACACATTCAGGATGATGATGGTTAAAATGTAAGATACCATCATTCCAATTAAAGGAGCAATGAAGATGAAGAGAAAAATTTTAGTGATACGGGTGATGTCAATCACCTCAAAACCTGCATGAGCAATGGCTGCACCGGCAAAACCTCCGATGAGTGTGTGAGAGGATGAAGAGGGAATACCAAGCCACCAGGTGATCAGGTTCCATGCAATGGCTGCAATCAGTCCGGACATAATAACATCGAGGGTAATAAACTCAGACCTGACTGTTTTGGCAATGGTGTTTGCAACCCCGTGGTCTTTGAATACAAAGAAGGCAACAAAATTGAAAAATGCAGCCCAGAGTACCGCCTGGAAAGGAGATAATACCTTGGTTGAAACGATTGTTGCAATGGAGTTTGCGGCATCATGAAACCCGTTGATGTAATCAAACACCAGGGCAAGAACAACCACAATGATCAGTAAAGTCATATGTGGTTATACATATTTAATGATGATGGACTCAATCACATTCGCAGCATCTTCTGCCTTGTCCGTAGCTGTTTCGAGCGCGGAAAGAATTTCTTTTTGTTTGATTACTTCAAGCGCATTGGTCTCTGAGTCAAACAAGTCACCAATGGCTTTGTCAAAAATATAGTCTGCCTGATTTTCGATGCTATTTATGCGGATGAATGCGTCTGTGAGGGTGCGTATATTTTTCATGTTCCGCAACTCTTTCACAGCTTTTTCCAGTTCCACACAGGCTTCAATCGTCAGCTCGCTAAGCTTGTGGATGGGCTCAGAAAACTTTTCAATTTTATACATCATGATTCTGTTGGCAGTGCC
The DNA here is from genome assembly GCA_040383885.1 of Flavobacteriales bacterium. GTDB lineage: Bacteria > Bacteroidota > Bacteroidia > UBA4408 > UBA4408 > JBEICQ01. Next base: position 20,406 of record JBEICQ010000016.1, read on the forward strand.
ATGGATGTAATCAGCCACATCATCTATGGCTGCAGCAAGTGCATGGATGTCTTCACGATCAAATGGTGTAATAAAGTTTTTTCCCAACTCAATAAATACCTGATGGGAGGCATGGTCGCCCACATGTTCCAGATGATCTATTTCGCGGATAATCTCATGGCGCTTTTCAGAGTCATTTGTATTGATTGCTTCATTCAGCAGATGGGACATTTTAACAACATTGGCTGCAGCACTTTCAAACAGCGGAAAAAATTTCTTGTCTTTAGGGACAAAAAACTGAAAAATGGTATTCAGACTCATGAATCAAATTTGCCTAAAGGTAGACCGACAATGTTAAGTTAATGTTAAAACCCCTTTTTTCCTGCTTTCTGCAAGGTAAAAGCGAAGGTTGTTCCAATTCCCTCGGTGCTTCTTACATTGATGGTTTCGTTGTGAGCATCAAGGATGTGTTTCACAATAGCAAGGCCAAGTCCTGAGCCGCCTATGGACCTTGCCCGGCTGGCATCTGTGCGATAAAATCGTTCAAAAAGTCTTGAAAGGTGCTGCTCAGCAATGCCAATGCCATCATCTGTAACTTCCACCAACACTTTTTCGCCCATGTCGAACAACATAATTTTTACCTCTCCGCCCATTTTCCCATATTTTAGTGCATTGTCTATCAGATTAATAAACACTTGCGTAATCTTTTCCCTGTCTGCTTCCACAATTGAGCGAAAAGATCCCTCTTTGTAAGCACTGAGGGTAATTTTTAGCTCCTTGGCTTTCTGTTCGCTCATCTCTTTTACATCCTGGACCAGCTGAAACAGTTCAAAGGGTTTAATAACCATCTCTACCTTTCCGGATTCAAGGCGGGCAATCTCATCCAGATCATTTACCAGCACAACCAGCCGCTCAATATTCCTGTCGGTTTTGGAAAGAAAATTCCTTGTTTGGGTTTTGTCTTCCAAATCATCATCAAGCAACATTTGAGTGTAACCCTGAATACTAAAGAGCGGGGTTTTAAACTCGTGTGACAGGTTGGCAAGAAATTCTTTTCTGTAATTTGCCAGCAATTTCAACTGGTCAATTTCCTTTTTCTTGTCTCTTGCCCAATCTTTTACCTGTTCCTCCACATCTGTTATGGGATCATCGGTAATATAGTCCCCCATGGCGCTTTTTAAATCTTTGTCTCTCTTGAGGTTGTAAATAAGCTTGTAAACAAGTTTGATTTTTTCGAATATAATCCTCTCGATGTAGTAGTTGAAGAGAAAAAAACACGACAGAAAATTAATTGTAAAAAGAAGTAAGAGTGCAATGGCTCCTACATTCAGATAAAGTCCGGCTCCTGTAACGATTCCTGCAATCAGCAGGGAGAGTAATGTTACCTGTATCCGAGGTTTCATGTTTTTTACAATTTCGAAAGCAATGCAAATGACAGCAAAGATTCGAAAGACGATTTTATGGATTCAAAAAAATGAATGCCCATTGGCTTTCACTTTTTACAGACTGTAAGTATTATCACTTATCAATTTGGAGGCTATCTCTCTGCGCAGATTTTTGGTGTTGACCGGTTCAGTTTTTGTAAATCGTTTCAGACCCATTAAAAGCATCCTCAGTTCGTCACCTTCAGCGAAGCTGCAAACCGCCTCGCGTCCTGCTGTGTGAATACGCACTGCGGCATCATTTATAAAAACGCTAAGAATTCCTTCATGTACAGATCCTGAGGCAGTCTTTCCTGTTTTGTGCATTTTCTCCACTCGCAGCATCAGACTTTCTGCTACATATACATCGATGATCATATCTGCAATATTCATGAGCACTTCTTGTTCCTTGGCCAGCGTTGTCATTAATTTTTGTACGGCTGCACCTGCAACCATCAGGACAGCTTTTTTAAAACCTGCGAGGGTATTCTTTGTGCTTGTGACGAGGTCGTTCTCCATGTCTCCGAACTCGGGAATCCCCATCAGTTCAGCTGCTACTTTCTGTGCAGGACCCATCAGGTCGAGTTCTCCTTTCATGGCTCTTTTCAGCAACATATCCACCGTTAGCATCCGGTTGATTTCATTCGTGCCTTCAAAAATTCGGTTGATTCTTGCATCGCGGTAGGCTCTGTCCATTGGAGCTTCGGCACTATAACCCATGCCTCCGTAAATCTGTACGCCTTCGTCAACAACAAAGTCCAATACTTCTGATCCATGCACTTTGAGGATCGCCGCCTCTGCGGCAAATTGCTCCACTCCTTTCAATTTTGCTTTGGAGGGTTCCATCCCATCCTTGATAAGTGCTTCTATGGCATCATCAATATTCTGGCTGCATCGGTAAGTTGCGCTTTCGCAGGCGAAAACGCGAATGGCTTGTTCTGCCAATTTGTGCTGAATGGCTCCGTATTTGGAGATGGGTCTTCCAAACTGTTGACGCTCTGTGGCATATTGAATGGAGTGATTGATTGCGCGCTTGGCACCACCCAGAGCAGCTCCTGCAAGTTTAATTCTCCCCAGATTGAGGATGTTTACTGCAATCTTAAAACCATTCTGACGCTCGGAAAGCAGATTCTCTACCGGAACTTTTACATCGTTGAAAAAAATCTGGCGGGTACTGCTCCCTTTGATGCCCATTTTATGTTCCTCAGCATTGAAAGTAATTCCTTCATATCCACGCTCCACTATAAAAGCACTCAGGTTTTCATCATTGTCAATCTTCGCAAAAACAGTAAGCACATCTGCAAAGCCGCCATTGGTAATCCACATCTTTTGGCCATTGAGTATATAATGTTTACCATCGGCAGAAAGCACAGCCCGGGTTTTTCCACTGTTGGCATCCGAGCCTGCTCCCGGCTCAGTGAGGCAATAACAACCTTTCCATTCACCGCTTGCCAGTTTGGTGATATATTTCTGCTTTTGCGCATCGTTGCCGTAGAGTAAAATGGGAAGTGTGCCTATTCCTGTGTGTGCAGCAATGGCAACCGCAAAAGAATGACCCGCACCCAGTACTTCGGTGGTGAGCATACTGGTGACAAAGTTTTTACCGAACCCACCATATTCTTCCGGAATAGAAATACCAAGCAAGCCCAGCTCTCCTGCTTTGTCTAGCAGTTCCTGCATCAGGCCCTCTTTCTGGTCATCAATATCATTCAGTTTTGGAAATACTTCCTGCTCCAGAAATTCCCGACAGGTTTGTGCAATCATGAGTTGCTCTTCATTCCAGTCTTCAGGGGTAAATACAGATTCACAGGACGATTCACGGATTAAAAATTCTCCGCCTTTGATGGGAGTAGACATATACCTTTTTTTTGGTGAATGTAGAGAATAGGCCTTGAAACTGCAAAACGCAGAAGCTTTTTTATGAAAAACAATGACAACTTAAAGGAAATACTGATCTGCCGCAAAAAAAAGCGCGTAAGTGAGACTTGCCAGACCATTTGTTGTAAAAAAAGCGAGGTTCACTTTGCTCAGATCAGACTCATTAACAAGGCTGTGCTGGTAGATGACAAGGGAAGAAAAAATACCTGTTCCAAGCCAATTCAACCAGGCGTAGGGATGAATAATGGCATTGGCGAACAAAAAGAGACAGGCACCTACATGCAGCATACGGGCAAGTGCAAGTGCTTTTTTCTTACCCAACAGCACCGGTATTGAAAGCAGATGCTGGCTTTTGTCAAAATCAATATCCTGCAGTGCGTAAATAATGTCGAATCCTGCAACCCAAAACAATGCGCAGCAAGCCATAAGCATTGGAGGAAGCGCAAAGTGACCTGCAATAGCAAGGTACGCACCTATGGGCGCCAGTGCTAATCCGAGGCCAAGCACCAAATGGCAAAGAGGAGTGAATCGCTTTGTGTAACTGTAACCCAAAATGACCGCAAGAGCGATGGGCGACAACGCAAAACATACCTTATTGATACTCCAGGCGCAAGCCATGAATGCGAGACAATTGAAAACAACAAATGCCAAAGCGGATTGAGGTGAGATGACTCCGGAAGGAATTTCACGAACGAATGTTCTTGGATTTTTTTTGTCAAACTCCCTGTCTGCATAGCGGTTAAAAGCCATGGCAGCGCTTCTGGCAAAGACCATGCAGAGAATTACCTTAACCAGCAAAGACCATTGCAATGGCAAATGTTCATCGAGAACAGCCAACAAGCATCCCACCAGGGCAAAAGGCAAGGCAAAAATGGTATGACTGAACTTGATGAGTGATAAATAGTTTTTTAACTGCACTAACATCACACAAGACAACAATAATAATAGAAAATGGTTTACGCTTTGTTTTAATACTTTTGAAAAATGTTTTATCAGGATATTTCTTCCCTTCAAAAAGTGCTTACAGGGCCATTGCCGGGCAGAGATTATCAATTGCAGATGGCTCCTTATCATCGCCTGGAACAGCTCAGGGAGAATGTAATTCCGCATGATGTCCGAACGGGTTGCACCCTTTTGCTTTTGTTTCCTGATGAAAATCTGCAAACACATTTTGTGCTGATTAGGAGAAATGAATACACCGGAGCACATAGCGGACAGATCAGTTTTCCCGGGGGGAAACCCAAGCCCGGGGAAGCTATGCAAAAGGCTGCCCTCCGCGAAACACATGAAGAAACCGGAGTACCTCCCGAGAGCATCTACCTGCTTGGAGAACTTACGCCGCTTTATATCCCTCCAAGTAATTTTTTTGTTTATCCGTTTCTTGGATATGTAGATCATTTACCCCTTTTTCAACCTGATCCAAGAGAGGTGCAGGAAATCCTGAAAGCTCCTGCAGATGCTTTACTCAAAAAAGAAAACAGGCAGGATGCCAAGGTGAAGGTTTCTGAAAAAAATCAAATTACCGTTCCTGCATTCATTCTGGAAGGTCATCCGGTTTGGGGTGCTACAGCAATGATGCTCAGTGAATTCGCCCAAATTTGGGGCAGTAAATAAACGAATTAACGGGTATTGCTGTTTAATTACCTTTGCGCGCGCCAAACCCCTATGCAATTATTACTGCAATACCTGCGAAATTACTGGAAGTATATCCTGCTTGCGCTCAGCCTGGCGGCAATCAACCAAATTTTCTCTCTGCTAGATCCTTATCTCTTCAGAAGGGTAGTGGATGAATATGCCTTTGCCCCAAAGAAACATACCTCCGCTGAATTTATTTATGGTGTAGGTTACCTGATCCTGCTCTCCATGGGCGCAGCAATGGTTTCGCGAATCGCAAAAAATTTTCAGGATTATTTTTTAAGTGTAATTACGCAGCGCTTGGGTGCACGCATCTATACCGACGGACTCAAGCACAGTCTGGAGTTACCCTATCAGCAGTTTGAGGACCAACGAAGTGGTGAAACGCTCGGTATTCTACAAAAAGTGAGAACCGATGTTGAGAAGTTGATAGCTTCCTTTGTCAATGTGGTTTTTACATCCCTCGTAGGCGTCATCTTTGTGATGGTGTACGCCATCAGTATCCATTGGCTTATCGCCCCTATTTATTTTGCTTCTGTTCCCTTGTTGGGTATCATGAGCAGTTTTTTGAGCAGAAAAATTAAGGTCATACAAAAAACAATTGTGGCTCAAACTACCTCTCTGGCCGGTTCCACCACAGAGTCTCTCAGGAATATCGAGTTGGTAAAAAGTTTGGGTTTGGCCGAGCAGGAAATAGAGCGCCTGAATGCAACAACAGGTAAAATTTTGCAGCTGGAATTGAAAAAAGTCAGATTCATCAGGAGCCTGAGTTTTCTTCAAGGCACTTTTGTCAATCTTCTACGAAGCAGTATTCTTTTTGTGCTCTTGTATCTCATTTTTAAGGATAAGCTTACCCTCGGACAATTATTCTCTTTGCAGATCTATTCATTCTTTATTTTTGGCCCTCTGCAGGAACTGGGAAACATTATCAATATCTACCGAGAAACCGAAGTCTCGCTCCAGAATTTCACCAATATCCTCAATACACCGGCAGAGGCAAGACCTGAAAACCCGGTACACATACAATCTGTGGAATCCCTCTCTTTTAAAAATGTTTCATTCAGACATCAGCAGGGAAATCAGTATGCTCTTAATGATGTTTCATTCTCCGTGAAGAAAGGGGAGACAATCGCCTTTGTCGGGCCAAGTGGCAGTGGAAAGACCACGCTGGTGAAGCTGCTCGTGGGATTGTATCAACCCATGGAAGGGGAAATTCATTACAATGGCAGCAGTGGAAAAGAAATCGACTTTGGAAAATTCAGGGAATTGATTGGCTTTGTAACCCAGGATACACAACTCTTTAGCGGCACCATCAGGGAAAATCTCACCTTTGTTAAACCCGGAGCAAGTGATGAAGAATGCCTTAGGGTGCTGCATATGGCGGCATGTCAGTCGCTTATGCAAAGGGCAGAAAAAGGACTGGATACCACCATTGGCGAAGGAGGGGTAAAAGTATCGGGAGGTGAAAAACAACGACTGAGTATTGCGCGTGCTCTGCTCAGAAAACCCGATCTACTTGTATTTGACGAAGCCACATCGGCCCTAGACTCACTTACAGAGCAGGAAATCAGTAACACCATCCGCCAGATATCTTCCGGAGGCGCTCATATCACCATCCTCATTGCACACCGACTCTCTACCATCATGCATGCAGGGAACATCGTGGTGCTCGAAAAAGGGAAAGTAGCAGAGCAGGGAACACATGAACAACTCCTTGCAGAAAAGGGCTTGTATTATGCCATGTGGCGTCAGCAGATAGGGGAGAGAACCAAAGAAATGACCTGATGAATGTCAGGAGAATGCAGGCATGTGACCCTAATTATCCGGATCTTCAATGGTTTTTCATGATAGAAAACTATTCAAAGTGTTTTTCTTTATTCGGCTGTATTTTATTAAGTACATTTGATTAAGAATTTGCGATGCTATTAATCATCAGGTCAGTCATCATTTCCTTCTTACTTGTTCCCTGCATCCTTCCTGCACAGGTGATTATTAACGAATATTCATGTGCAAACAGAAATTCCTTCGCTGATAATTTTGGTGAATTTGAAGATTGGATTGAGCTGAGGAATCCAACTGCATCAGCGGCAAATATCACGGGGTTTTACCTGAGCGACAATTCTTCGCAGCCAACCAAATGGCAAATTCCAAACGGGGTGATCATCCCTGCCAATGGTTATCTTCTATTTTTCGCTTCAGGGAAAGACCTGGTGTCCGGTAGCAACTATCATACAGGATTTAAGCTTACCCAAAGCAACTTTTCTGAAGAGATTGTCTTTTCAGATCCCTCAGGAAATATCCTGGATTCACTCAGTATTCTGCCCACCCAAATTGGACATTCAAGGGGAAGACGAAACATAAGCGCACAAACACCCGGAGTGTTCAGTATTCCCACACCCGGAGCAGCCAATAATGCGGGTTTTGTAGATTATGTCGCCCGGCCCTTGTTCTCTCAGCCTGCGGGATTTTATGCAACGCCTCAATCCATTTCTCTGCAAGGGTCCATTATTTCTTCAACCATCAGGTATACCACTGACGGAAAAGAGCCGGCTTCAAACTCACCTGTTTACACTGCCCCCATTCTTGTAAATGCCACCACCATGATCAGGGCAAGATGCTTCAGTAACTCACCTGATTATTTAGATGGTTTTGTTGAAACCAATACCTATTTCATCAATGTGAATCATTCTCTTCCGGTAGTTTCCGTTGGCTCTGATAATTATGACAATCTCTTCTCAAACAATATGTTTGAAATCCTTTCATCAATGGAATACTTTGATGTGAACAAGGTACTCAGGTTTGAGAGTTATGGGGAGGTAGATCCCCATGGCAACGATTCATGGGCCTATCCACAAAAAGGAATTGATTTTGTGGTCAGAGATCAGTATGGTTATGATGAAGAGATAGACTATCCGATTTTTCATACCAAACCCAGGCAGGAATTTCAGCGAATCATGTTCAAGGCAGGAGCCTCTGATAATTACCCCTTCGGTCCTCCTATGGGCTGTCACCTGAGAGATATGTTCATACAGACGCTTGCCCAAAAGGCCCACATGCATGTGGATCTGAGAAGTGCAGAAAGTTGTATTCTATACATCAATGGAC
>JBEICQ010000017.1:0-26395 GCA_040383885.1 Flavobacteriales bacterium
ACTGCCATTACGCTGGATGAGGCCATGACTCTATGTAATCATTTTAAAATTAATCTGGATGCTTCCGGAAGTAAAACCCAGGGCAAAGTAACTTTTGTATACAAAAGCATCGGTAATGAGCCCGATGACCTTGAAGAATACCTGGAGAGCGTGCTGCATGATTTTGACCTCTTGAAGAATGCAGCATACATTCATTTAAATTTTGCAGCTGAAGACATTCCCTTGTTCCATCATCTGGAATATGAGTACCTCACACCTTTTAAATTCTTTTACTGGAAAAAGGCAATACTCGGAGATCCACATGTGGAAAATGCAATGTTTAACCGCTCTTTGATTTCTGAAAAATCGATTGCACTCGCCAAGAAAATTGCAGCCACTTACAATCAGATTGCTTGCACAGAGGTATGGACCAGCAGCACAGTAGAAAGTACGCTCAGCCAGATTAAATATTTTTGGGAGGCCGGATTGTTTGAATCAGGGAAAGATGCGGTGCAGGTTATTGAAGATGTTCTGCTGATGATAGAACACATTAAAAAACAAGCGGATCTTGGCAGTAAATTTTCGCGGTATGCAGAAAAACCGGCCCCGGGCGGAGGCACTTTTGATCTTTATGCCTGTGAGGTGCAGATTGGTAACAATTCGGTTTTTATTCAAGCCGACCAAACCAAATCATCCTATCTTTCATTCAATACCTTTAACTCCTTATTTACTTTCAACCTGGAATACTGTTTGGAAAACGAAAGATGGATCAATAACCTGATCAAGAAATCAATATTAATTAGCAGTGTTTCTGAAAAGCAGCGGTATCAGTTTTTTAAGTCCATGATTCACCTTGCCCAAAAGTTGCGCAATCAGATTTTACAGGAAGAATAATCACCCTCAGCCCGTTTTTCAAACATGCAGCTCCTGCTGCCGGTCAATTGATTTTCAGAAGAAGACCATGGAATACATGTTCCCCGGTTAAGAGATTCCGGGGATGAAAAAAGTGACTTGTTTTAGGCCTACGAATTACAGCAAGCAGAGAATTAATAGAATTCAAATTCCATGCGAGCGAGAACACCTTTTTGTGTGAGCAATCGATTACAGGCGCGGTATGCCGGGGCAAGAGCGCCTAATTTTTGCTCCATCAATTTGGTGGTCATGTCATCATCCATGCTGCCCAATAATTTTTCTACCGGATTTTTTTCGGTAGGATATTCGCGTATTCTGTAAGAGTCAATGTTGGCCAGTTTGGCAGCTCTTTCAATGGCCTCCTGCAGTCCACCAAAGCGGTCGATGAGTTTGAGGTTTTTGGCATCTGAGCCGAGCCATACTCTTCCTTGTCCAATACTATCTACTAAAGCGAGTGGAATTTTTCTGCCATCGGCAACCCTGCCGGTAAAGGTGCTGTATACATCTTCCACCGATTCCTGCATGATCGCTCTTTCGGCTTCAGTGAGTTTACGCGTTTGCGAACCAATATCGGCATAGGCATGGGTTTTAACAGTATCGAAAGTGATGCCGATCTTGTTTTTAAAAAAATCTCCTGCATTGAACATGAGTCCGAACACGCCAATTGAACCTGTAATGGTGAGTGGGTTTGCAACAATTTCGGTAGCATCACAGGCAATGTAGTACCCTCCGCTTGCTGCTACATCTCCCATGGAAGCCACTACTGGTTTTTCTTTTTTAGCCAGGTTAATTTCTCTCCACATCACTTCAGAGGCAAGGGAGGATCCTCCCGGGGAATTGATTCGCAGGACGATGGCTTTCACCTTTTTATCTTTTCGTGCTTCGCGAATCAGTTTGGCATAGGTATCTCCACCCACCGAGTTGTCATCTCCTTTTCCATCCACGATATCGCCTCCTGCATAAATGACCGCAATGCGGTCACGACCTTCATTTTTTTCATTTTCCTCTACAGAATGAAAATAGGTATCCATGCTTACGAAAGCCGGCTTGTCCTCATCGGAAGCCATGACCTTTAACTTGTCGAGCACCTGGTCATAATAGAGCAGTGCATCTACAAGCTTGTTCTTTCTGGCATCTTCAGCATTTCGTATGGTGTAATTTTGACAGAGCTCATCAAATGCAGCAGGAGTTATTTTTCTGGACTCGGAAATTTCTTTTCTCAGGATCTCCCACATGGAGTGTTGCATGGTTCGTATCTGTAGTCTGTTGGCCTCGCTCATGTGGTCTTCTGAAAAAGGTTCTACTGCGCTTTTAAATTTACCATGACGAATAATTTGTGGCTGGATATCCAGTTTTGCTAGTGCATTTTTCAGGAAAAACAAGTTGCTGGAGATGCCTTTTACTTCCAGTGCGCCTTTTGGATTGAGATAAATCTGATCTGCAACGGATGCGAGGTAATAACCGGACTGGGTGTAAACATCAGCATAGACCCATATTTTTTTACCGGATTTCTTAAATTGCTTTAAGGTATTGCGGACCTCCTTGGCAGAGGCCATTCCAGTGTTGATTTGTCCACCAAGGAGAAAAATACCAACGATATTTTTGTCTTCGGCAGCTTCCCGGATGGTTCGGCAGATATCATAAAGTCCCGGCGATTTCTCAGTTGAAAATGTTCCGGAAGAGAGTTTTCTAAGCGGGTTTTCATCCCCCCGGTCGCGGATGGGTTCATCCAGGTTCATCACCAGCCAGGAAGGCTTATCCGGTTTTTCGTGAGAGGCACCCTCGCCGGAAGCGATCCCTGCAACAATGCCTATCAGAATCAGCAGCAGGAGAATTCCGGCGAGCATGAATCCGAACATGGAGGCAAACATGAATTTGAAAAACTGTCTCATTTTAATTCCTTTATTTGCAATGTTACTAAAAATACTCAGTGGGAAGATGAATCGAGAACCTGTGTTATTGTTGTTGGGAAGTAATCTGGGCAACAAGCATGAATATTTGTTGAAGGCATCTCTCGGTTTGCAGAAGGGAGGCTTTTCTCTGCATCAATCTTCTTCTTATTATGCCTCTGCTCCTTGGGGAAATCCCCAACAGGAGTGGTTTGAGAACCAGTGCTTGATGGGAACCTATGACGGAACACCGGAGGAACTCTTGCAACTCTGCCTAAAGGTTGAGCGTGATTTAGGAAGAGAGAGAGAAGGTCATTGGGCTCCCCGAACCATTGATATTGACATCCTATTGTGGGGTTCACTTTTACATGATTTTAACAATCTGCAAATTCCTCATCTACGATTAACAGAACGAAGATTTGTGCTCCTGCCTTTGTGTGAAGTTGCCCCTGAGCTGGTTCATCCTAAAACCGGCATGAGCATGAAGAAGCACCTGGAGATCTGTGAGGATGCGCTTGAGGTTAAAAAAATAATTTCATATAAATAGATCCTTTTGCGGAAGGACATTTATCTGTCGAGCCACTTTTTAAATTCTGCTGTTCGTTCTCTGCTTACCACACAATCATCCTCAGGAATATTCTCAAGTTCCAGTTTCAATCTGCTGTTAAAATATACATGCATTTTTCCCAGATGCTCGATATGCACTATGGTTTTTCGGTTTATTCGGAAGAAAACAGAAGGATCCAGCAATTCAAAAAGATTTTCGAGTGAGAAATCCACGGGAAATTTTTTATTATCGCCGCGGTGAAGAAATACCAATCCATCTTCATGATGAAAACACCTTATTTCCTGTGCACGGATGGCAGCCACCTGGTCTCCCAGTTTTACCATAAAGCGGGTTTTGTAATTCTTTCCGAGCTGTTGGGCCAGTTCGAGTAAAACAGGATGCACATTTTTGTTTTCAGCTGATTGTCTTTTTTTAAATTTTTGCAGGGCATGCTGAAGCTCATCTTTTTGTACCGGTTTAAGGAGGTAATCGAGACTATTTACCTTGAAAGCCTGCACAGCATAGTTGTCATATGCGGTCACAAAAATAACCGGAACATCTTCTTTGTAGGTTTTAAACAATTCGAATACATAACCGTCGGCCACATGAATATCGAGCAGCAACAAATCAGGTTTGGGTTTTTCTTCGAGCCATTGAAGTGTTTCGGATACTGACTGACATACACCTGCGACCACAATAGCGGAATCTAATTTTTGCAAGAGGGAAGTTAGCCTTGTTGCATTAAGGGGTTCGTCCTCCACTATGAGTACTCTCATATTTTTTTAAGTAATGGTACTTCAACAGCATAGGTTTTTTCATCCATCTGCACTGAAATTTTTTGGTCAGTATAATGTTTCAGGCGAAGAGAAATATTATGGTGACCGAGTCCGGAACCATGTATGCCATTTGCTTTTGGGATTAGGGAATTGGTTACGGTTACCTTTTCTTCATTTGCTACAATCTGAATAATGAGTGGATGAGATAGGGTAATGATGTTGTGTTGGATGCAGTTTTCCACGAGAATCTGTAGCGCAAGAGAGGGAAGAAGTAGTTTTTTGCAATCTTCAGGGATGTTAATCTGTATTTTAATTCCATCTCCAAAACGAATGCCCAGCAGGTAACAGTAGGCATCCAGCAATTGCAATTCTTCTTCGATTGTACTCATTTCCGTATCACGGTTGTTGAGCAGATGCCGGTATACTTTAGCAAACTGAGAAGTAAATTCAGAAGCTTTTACAGGATCCTGTTCGATAAGGGAATTGAGCACGCTCAGGTTGTTGAACAAAAAGTGAGGATTAATTTGTCCCTTGAGCATCTGAAGTTGTGTGTTCAAGGCTTCTTTTTTATATCGTTCTACCTCCACGAGAGAGGCTTTCCATTGTGTAAAAAATTCGGCTCCAATTTCCACTGCCTGCAATAATACAGAAACCAATGTGCCCATGGTAATGGCGAGTCCTACCATGCTTGAGTTTTCAAAGCGGTAGATAGAACAGATGATTTTGTCATATGCAGTGAGCACCAGAAAGATGCTCGTAATACTGAATACTACATTGGTAATGCCCTGTAGGGTTGCCCTTCGCAAGGGTCCTTTCTCCCAGGTCATTTTCCTGTTAAGCCAGTGGTTGATGCGAAAATTGCCTTCCCAGATGAGAAAAGTCAGCAACACAGAAACGGAAGCATCCAACCAAAAACTATGGGCATCTTTAAAGAGGGGCCGGAAAATATTAATCAATCCTGCAATGCCTATCCCTACCGGGAGCATGTAGAAGTAACGACTTTGCAGGATTTTTCTGATCATGGGTGTTGATGTAAACCTTTAAAAAGTAAACTTCACAAAAGGGATAGGAAGCAATCCGGTTTGGTATTGTGTGGAAATGCTGTTGTTGAAACGGTTGTATCCCTGCTGGAAAATATTCTGTCGGTTGGTCAGGTTCTGCAAATCAAGACCTGTTTCGAGGGTGCTGTGTGCAAAGTCTTTGCGATAGGAAATTTTGATATCAAAGCGGAAATAATCTATTTGCTTCTGGCTAAAAGCTCTCGACTGATCAAATACAGCTACTCCTGCTATCCGCGATGCTTCCAGGTCGAGAGGGGTAAGGTATTTTCCACCAATCAATGTGCTGCGGATATTAACTGCGATGCATGAAGATTTGCGCAGGTTAAATTCTTTTCCCAAAAGGATGTTTCCGGCATAGCGGGTGTTAAAGGCAGTGTTTCTTTCAATGCCATCACTGCCTTTGTATTTGGAGTCGAACACACTGGCGGTAACCAGGTAATAAAATCCTTTGCTGAAGAATCTTTCTAGGGTAAATTCGACGCCATAATTTCTGCCGCTGCCCTTATTCACCAGGTTGGTGATGTTGGAAGGATTAAAATCGTTACCATCATTGAGCGCAGAATGGCTGGAAGCAGCAGCAGTAACAGGCACCCGGCTCAGGTCCTGGTAATACACTTCTGCTTTGATGCGCACATCTGCCGTCAGGTTGATATCATACCCGAGCACATAATGTATGCTTCTGATAAAACCAAGCTTGCTATTGGTCATTTCCAGCCCGTTGGGGCCTTCTGATTGCACATAATAATTGTATAATACAGGTAACTGATGGTGCATTCCTATACCTGCGTTTAAGCTGGATCTTTCGTTGAGCAACCATTTGGCACCAATTCTAGGTTCGGCAACCCATTGGTTGGTCTGGCTAAAGTGCTGGGTGTGGATTCCGGTATTCAGGCTGAGTCTGTTGCTGAAACGGTGCTTCCATTGGGCAAAGCCTTGTGTAAGCGCTGATTGTTTGCGGATATTCACCAGTTCAAAAGGGGTGGATACATAGACAAATTCATTGAATAAATCCAGGTCAAGTAAGTCATAGTTGGCACCGGCCACAAGGGTATTGCGTGCATTTATTTTGTGGTTCATGTTCCATACTGCGGAATATTTTCTGTTGGTGAAAGCTGCTTTTTGTTTGTAATAAACTTTTTTCTCGGGATTTGATAAATCAATTGAATCCATATCAAAGTATTGACCTGCGCTGCTTGCGGCCAGTGTAAATTTCATGTTGGTTCTGCTTCCAAAGAGTTGTTCATAAGAGATTCCTGTGATGCCGGTGCGAAAGGAGGCATACTGATTTTGGTCGATGCGGCCGTAAAAATCTACTTTCGAGGTATCCACATCTTTGCCGAGGAAGTCTGCCCTTGAGTTTCCTCCCATGAAAAACATGCTTACTTTTCCTTTGTTGTTGCGAGTGGGAAGAACAACTTTTGCGTTGATATCCTGATACTCAGGAACTGCATTTCCGGCGCCTACATTTAGTCCCAGTTGCTTAAAAATACTGAGTGTGGAATAGCGCAGGTTAATGATGTAGGACCCCCTGTGATTTGCGGAGAGCGGGCCTTCGGCACCGGCTTCAAGGCCATTGAAGCCCATCTGTGCCATGAGTTCTCTTTTTTCGTTGTTGCCTTCGCGCAGGCGAAGGTCGAACACACCTGAAATGGCATTACCATATTGCGCAGGAAAGGCAGAGGTAAGAAAATCACTTTTGTCGAGGTTATTGTTATTAAGCATACTTACCGGACCTCCGGTGGAGGTAACCGTTCCGAAGTGATTGGGATTGGGAATGTTTATTCCTTCGAGTTGCCAAAGCATGCCTGTAGGAGAATTCCCCCTCACTACAATGTCGTTGCGGGAGTCATTGCCTGCGATGACACCGGCATAATTGGCAGCCATGCGCGAGGGGTCGGACAGCGAACCTGCATATCGCTTGGTATCTTCAATATTGAAGGAGCGCGAACTTACTGTGGTCATCTCATTGTTTGTAACCGTTTTGTCTTTGGTACGATCGTAAACAATGGTTACCTCGCTGAGCTTGCTCACACTTTCTGTGAGGGAGATATTTATAATGGCTTCTTTCCCTGCGGTGATCATTACATTGGGAATGGTTTGGGTCTCATACCCCAGGTAAGAAACTTTGATGTTGTGTCGGCCAAGCGGAACGCCTTTGATGCGGTAATTACCGTCTATGTCTGATGCAGAGGCAAGCTGCGGACTGGTTCCTTCCACCATTACGCTTACGCCGGGCAGAGGGGCGTGGGATGCTTCATCGAGAATGGTTCCTCTCAGGGTTTGCCCCTCCTGGGCCTTCAGCATCCCGAATGATAAAATGCCAAATAAAATACTTAGGGTGTAGCCGGTTTTTGTTTTCATAGATGTTTGGTTTTCGTATGCAAACCTACGATTGCTGCACAGTGGATGAATAAGAAAGTATGTGGCCTGACAAGATAATTGGCTGAGCCGTAAAAAAATCAGGCTGAACGGTAAAGTCATAGGTTTATTTCACTTTTAAGACAGGGAATGATACCTGTATATTCCAAAAGTTGAAGATAGCAAGAAAGGTTTTGTAAAAGGGAGTGAGCCGTATGCCGAATCAGATGATTTCGTTAACCACGGCTTTTATTTTTTCAAAATTCCAGGGTTTGTCCAGTACCGTGGTTTTAGGAAAATCTGATTTAAAATCTTCAATTTGGGCCGCATTAGACTGTCCGCTAAGGATGATTTTCTTCAAGTCAGGATATTTTTTCAGGGCATGCCTCAGGATGTCGGTACCTTTCATGTCCATGAGGTGAAAATCGCAGATAAGCAGGAGCAACTCATGTTTTTCGGTATCAAATTCATCAATCAGCTGAATGGCTTCTTCGCCGGACATGGCTGATTCGAGATGAATGTATTGTGGAAGAATGTTGCCAAGCTGGATTCTGAGTGATTCTATGAGGATAAATTCATCATCAACCAGAAGAATAATTTTATGATTCATTTATGTAAATTTTCAATAATCTCTATCAGGTTTTTTTCTTTCCACGGCTTTTGCAATACTTTCAAAATGATATGTTGGTCAATCAGTTCAGTAGACTTTTCTTCTGTAATTTGACCTGTAAGAAGTACGATATTCACTTGGGGTAATTTTGTTTTCAATACTTCTGCAAACTCATCTCCTTTCATTCCCGGCATTTGATAGTCAGAAACAACCAAGAGTAATTTAATTTGGGTATTGATTAAATCATCAATCACTTCAAGGGCTTCTTCTGCACTTTCTGCGTATTCAAAGATGTAGTCACTATTAAAGTTTTTTTCGATCTGGATACGAAGTGAATCAAGAATGATGCGTTCGTCATCAACGCAAAGGATGGCGTATTTACTCATGGATTAATTGGCAAGTAGATAGCGAAGGTAGTTTTTTCGGGATTGCTTTCACAAATAATTTTGCCTCCGTGTTTTTCAATGATTTTCTTTACAATACTAAGTCCGAGACCGGTGCCTTCTCCTCTTTTTTTTGTGGAGAAAAAGGTTTCAAAAATCTTAGGTAGAATATTTTCAGGTATTGCAGGCCCATCATTTGAAATACTGATGATGTGATGATTATCGTCTACTGAATAATCAATCCAGATATTGCAACCGTTATTTGCAGCCTGGAGTGCATTGTTGATAATGTTTGTCCATACCTGGGAGAGTTCCTCCGCATTTCCGCTAACAATTACCTCCGAAGAAATTAAATTATGTAATTTGGTGTTATACTTAATACGGTTCCAAAGAAGCGTGATTACAGATTCTATATTTTCATTCAGGTTAAAATTAGAAATCTCATTTTCTATGTTTCCATGAGAGAAAGTATTGAGTGCTTTCACCACTTTCCCGGCCTTTTCAGCGGCAAGTCCGATGGTATAGGTTGATTTAATCAATTTAAGAAGGTCAGCGGAGAAGTCAAAAATCCTTTCATTTTCGGGATGAAGCACAAATTCAGTCAAACTGTTTTCAAGCTCATCAAATCCAAGATCAAACAATTTCCTTCCAAAGAAATTTGTATTTGTAAGGTGAGGAAATAAGGTGGCAATTTGCTCCTCAATTTTTTTAATCTGCATGCGCTCTTCACGCGTACTGATGTTTCTGGATTCTTTTTTTGCGAGGGCAAAAAGCTTCACAGCCATGCTGAGTGTTTCAGGAGAAATAACGCTGAATTGTTCATTGAGAAGATGCAGCAGACCTGTTTGTAAATTTTCATTGGAGGCTTTTATAGCACCCAATGGGGTGTTTATCTCATGAGCAATACCGGCAATCAACAATCCAAGGGTAGCCATTTTTTCATGCTGCACAAGGTCCTCCTGCATGTCAACAAGCTTTTCCATCGCAGCATTGAGCGTCTCGTTTTTTTCTTTCAGTTGAAGCTGAGAAAGTTTTAGCTGTTCTGTTTCATAAGCAAGCACGATAACATCTGCCACAGAACGGGCAAAAGAAATTTCATCGTCGGCAAATATTTTTGATTTGTCATTGTATTCACTGCATATCACTCCAATGGAATGTTCTGCCTGAATTAATGGAATATCGAGCATTGATTTAATTCCCAGAGGACGGAGGTAGATATCTTTGAATTCGTAGGTTGCCGGATGATTTTCTGCGTCAGAGGCATCAATCACCACTTTTGATTCAAGAGCTGCAAAATAATCAGGAACATCTTTGGCAAGTATAGTAGTACCTTGTAAAAACTCATTGGATTTTTTCTGGTAGATAAAGCCTGTACTGATAGCCGTTTTCTGGGGATTATAGAACCAAACAGAACATCTGTCGCACTGAAGTATTTCACTTGTTTTCCGGCAATAAAACCTGAGTTTTTCTTCCAGGGAAATTTGCTGTTCGGCACTCCTCATATCCAGGAGTACATTCTGCTGACGAATAAAAGCTTCTCGTGTTTCCCTTTCTTTTGTTTCTTTTTTTCTGATATCGGTGATGTCATGCAGATAAAGCCTGAAAACACCCCGATCTTCCAGAAAAAACATGTTCCTTTCATATATTCTCTCCTTCCATTCAAATTCTTTTTTAGCTGTGTTTTTTTCTACAATATCCTGTGGCAGAATTTTAAACTGGCGGAGGAGTAAATCGAAGGTGAATGAGTCCGTTTCCTCAACCTTGTCAATTGCGGCAGGATTCATGTAAATGATTTTCTGCTGCTCATAACTTACTTCAAATATGGCATTCGGATTCTGATGAGGAAACAAGGCGAGGTTCTTAATCTCCTTCGTACGCTCATGCACCCGCTCTTCCAAAACAGAATTCGTTTTGATAAGGAGATTTTTGGATGTCTCAAGATCCTTGTTTTTTTTGTGCAGCAACTCATTCAGTTTTCTGGAATCCTCGATTCCTTTGGTTGCAGCTTGCTGGAGAAAAATATATTCGGCTATATAGTCATGTCTCGGAAAATGGCTGATGCTCACTCTATAATTGGAGATATGCAATTCAGTATTGATTACCGGGGAAGCAAATACAAAATATGAAAAGGCATCCTGCTTTTTTACGGAGCATTTGTAGCGCTGTTTTTGATCATGTGATGCAAAAAATAATAGCCTTGCATGCGTATCTTTATCAGAAAGCAAAGCGCCCGAATCAAATTTTGAGATCCACTGAAAGTATTTGCCAAAGGCATCTCCTTCTTCCATTTCAGGATTGGAAATTTTGAAGTTTTTTCCAATGGACAGAATACCTCCTTCTCTGTTTATCAGCAGATAATAAGGAGAAGCAAAACTTACAGCATCAATCAGGTTCTGCATGGATTTTTCCAGCAGCATGTTTTTTTTACGAAGGTTTAGTAAAGCAATGGCTTTACCGGTAAGAATTTTAAGTGCTTTCAGTTGTTGTACGGACAGTTCGCGCGGTTTATTGTCGATGGTACAGAGTGTGCCAAGGGCAAATCCGTTTTCGTCAAGCAGCGGAACACCTGCATAAAAGACGATGTTGGGACTTCCTGTTACCAATGGGTTGTCGTGAAATCTGTCATCAGTACGCGCATCTTTTACAATCATGATTTCATTCGGCTGAAGAATGGCGTGGCCACAGAAAGACAATTCTCTTTCGGTTTCTTTCACAGAAATTCCCGTTTTTGATTTGAACCACTGCCGGTTTCCATCTATCAGGCTGATAACGGCAATAGGCGTTTGGCAAATCTCAGAGGCAAGCGTAGTGATATCGTCATAGGCTTGTTCATCGGGGGAATCGAGGATTCCGTATTCATGAAGAGCCAGGAGCCTGTCTTCTTCGTTGTTTGGGATGCCGGGAGAAATCATTTGGGTTTACTGCCATTCTATCCTGAATACATCACAGGAATTGGTTTCGCTCTTTTGCTCGATGTGGTTGATGCTGTATTTTTCTTTGTTGAATCGCTTACACAGACCTCTTAATAGACCAATCACCATGGGACTGAATCCTGCTCTGTGGGAACGGTATTCAAGCTCGATAGAATTGGCTGTTTCGTTTCTGGTAGAGAACTGGGGTGGCATCAGGTTTGGCATCAGGTTATTTAGCCTGTTGTGGAGCATGTCGAGGTTATTCAGAAAATCGGGAAGCGTATCTCCTGCAAGTTCCATCATGTCGCCATAGCCTTCATTGGCTGTGTATAAAATCCAGTATTCTCCAAAGGTTTCCATGACCACGGAAGATTCTGCTCCCAATATTTTGGAAGCACTTTTCACCAGGGCATAAGTGAGGGCATCCGGATAGGTCTGGAGTCCGATGAAAAAGTCATCTTCAAAGCCTGATAATTTCTTGATTTCGTTCCATTTGTCCTCTCCAAACTTTTCGCATACCAAATCCTGTATAGCTTTGTTTACTAATCCGTACATTTTATTTTCTTTTTTTCGTTGGTGTTTGTGTTTCAGAAGTGCTTGCTTTTTACTTAAGCAAACATTTTAAATCAGTACCCCCAATAGGAGGATTTTACTGCTTGCAAGTTATATGATATCAATAATTAAAAAAAACAAGAAAGCGGGATTTGGTCGAGGAATAAAACAATTTCATCGCGTCACATTCCTATTCTGAAGCTGATGGAAGCAAAAATCCTGTTTTGAAGGGTTTTTCCTTCACTCGTTTTCCCTGTTTTGGTAGAGATGATCCAGAACAGCGAGCTCTTCCTTTGAGGGCGCATAATTTCTTCTCTCCATTACCCGTAAGGCGAGTTCCAGGGCTTTGTCTATGCGAAAGGCAATATCTCTGTTAAAACCTCCCCAGCTAAAGGAAGGAATAAATTTGGGAGGAAACCCTGCACCAAAGATATTGGCAGAGACGCCGACTACAGTGCCGGTATTAAACATGGTATTGATGCCACATTTGCTGTGGTCGCCCATGAACAGCCCACAAAATTGCAAGCCGGTGCTTTTGTGTTTTTTCTCGGCATAATCATAGATATCAACCTCTCCGTAATTGTTTTTCAGGTTGGAGTTGTTGGTATCTGCACCCAGGTTACACCATTCGCCAATCACAGAATTTCCCAGAAATCCATCATGTCCTTTGTTGCTGTAGGCTTGCATCACAGAGTTATTTACTTCACCTCCTACCCGGCAGTGAGGACCAATGGTGGTAGCTCCGTAAATTTTTGTGGATAGTTTCACCTGTGCCCCTTCACACAACGCAAAGGCGCCTCTTATTACCGTTCCTTCCATGACCTCGGTATGTTTGCCCAGGTAGATGGAACCCGTGCCGGTGTTGAAGATACAGGCTTCTGCCTGCACATCTTCTTCGGCAAAAAGTTTTCCTGCTCCCAATATCTGATTGGATTTGGGTAGCTGAGCAGAGACTCTTCCCTGCGTGATGCGTATAAAATCTGTTTCGAGAACTTTGCCATTCAGTCCGAAGATGTCCCACAAATGGGTGAGCTTTAAAAACGGCTCATCATGCTTTACTTTTTGTAATTGATGAAGAAGTGTGAACACATCCTGCAGTCGCATCTGACTTGCGGTTTCTGTATGTGCGGCAAGGATGGTTTCTCCATGCACCAACACACTATTTTTGGGTAATGCATGAATTTTTGCACACAGCACCGCATCCGGAAACACGCTACCGTTGATCAACAGATAAGTGCCCGGGGATGGGGCTTTAAATTGTTTTTGAAGATAGGCTGTGGTGATGTATCCGGAGGTGGCACAAGACATGTGTTGCTCCCATTTTTCTTTAAGCGTATCAATACCACATCGGAGGTGACTCACCGGTTTGGTAAGCGTAAGGGGTTGCAGTTTTTGCCAGCTATGATCGTCAAAAAAAACCAGGGACATGAGTTTACAGATTGATGGCACCAAGGTAACACTTTCCCTGCCTCAGCCCAAGCAACAGGAATCCTTTGCCGGGAACAAACAGGCTTTGTTTGGGTTTGGCAACAGGTCCTTTTAAGGATGCAGGTTGAAGCACTTCTTTTTTTGTTTGTCCTGATGCAATATCATAAGTGAGCATACTAAGGGTAGAGGAAAATGGATTGTTCATGACGAAGTTTTCTCTCTTTTTTTTATCATCTCCGTCCTGCCAGATCATCCATGCCGTGCTTGTATCATTACCAAACACAAAGGAATTGAAAAGCCCCTGGTCGTTGATCGTGCTCTGTCGGTTTTGCAGATTGAATCTATTAAAATGTGTGCTGCCTGCCTTTAAGAGGTAGATGGAAAAATCGTTGTTATGGTAATAGAAATCACATTGCACACTGCCGTATCTCATACCGATGGGCATAGGTTGACAGATTCTTTCGGTAAAAGCCTGTTCAGTAGCCATTAACAGAACAGAATCGTTGGCTTGCGTGGCAAATAGAAGATTCATTCGGTCTGTATCCCTGATGTCGCCACTCACTTTTTGTTCTGATTCTGCATAGTCATCCACACTGCTTTCCTCGGAAGAAACAGCAGTTCTGTCGTTGATGCCAAAACCTCTGATGCGGAATACCTGCTTTCGGATGTCCTGATAAACACAAACTACTTTTTCAACAGAGGCCATTCGGGCATGGATAAGTGGCTGCGGAAGATCATTGAGTTTTAATCTACCTGGTGAAGTTACAGAGGCATTCCAGGAATAAAAAAAAGTTTCTCCTGCGCGGGATTGTCGGAAGAGTGTTTCTTCTGTTCGGCCACATTGTAAAAGCAGACCAATGTTGCCTATGTTATCTGCCATGGTCTGAAGCACCTCTGTTTGTGAGGGAGGGTAGGAGAGCATGCAGGAGGCTTGTATTTGTGTACTATCCGACGGAGGCAGACATACCCTGAGTTGAGTTTGGTTGTTGTCTGCTGCCTGCATCATTACAACCACAGGAGTATTTCCGGGTTCGCGCAGCAACATGGCCTTTAGCTGTTCAGCTGAGATGCCTTCCCGGGAAGTCCACCAGGTAATTGGTGCTGTTTTTTCCAGCAGGGGAACATGCTCCAGAGAGGCGATTCTGTTTTGTTCATCAAAGCGGAGATAAACCATCACAAATTGTTTGTTGTAGAGAATGGTTCCAAGAAACATTCGTTTGTCTCCGGCCGACTCTAAATTTATTTTATGAAGGATAGCCAGTGATTTTGCATGATAAAGGATACAACGGATACCTGATTTTCGGAAGAGTCCTCCCCGGGTATAATTTTCAACGCAGATGACAGAATCATTTACACCGGCAATCTCAAAGCTGTCGGCGTTGCGGTTATATTCGTTTCCTTCGCTCCAGGTTATGGTTTGCGCAACAAGAAAAAATGGGAAAAAAAACAGGGCAATGCAAAATTTCATGAAGTTGCAGCTGCCTTGTTTTTGTTGGCGAGTTGTCCGCAGGCGGCATCAATATCTTTGCCTCTGCTACGGCGCACATTGGCAATAATACCGTGGGAAGAGAGCACATGCAGAAAAGCGCTAAGTCTCTCCGGGGTGGTTTGTCTGAATATTCCCCCCTCGATAGGATTATATTCAATGATATTGACCTTAGCGGTGGTGCGTCTGCAAAAATGAACGAGTTCCATGGCATCGGTTTCGGTATCATTAAAATCGCGGAAAACAATATATTCAAAGGTTACCCGCGTACCTGTTTTTTCATAAAAATAGTTGAGGGCATCAGCCAGTACATCCAGGTTGTTTTGTTCGTTGATGGGCATGATTTTGTTGCGTTTCTCATCATTGGCTGCATGAAGAGATAGCGCCAGGTTAAATTTTACGGCATCATCTCCCAATCGGGAGATCATTTTGGCAATTCCCGCAGTAGAAACCGTGATGCGCTGCGGAGACATTCCCAGTCCGGATGGGGAAGTGATTCTGTGAATGGATTGCAAAACATTCCGGTAATTGAGCAGAGGCTCACCCATGCCCATGTAAACAATATGGCTGAGCGGAATTTGGTATTGATCAAAGGCTTGTTTCCGGATAAGAACCACTTGTTCAAATATCTCATGAGCCTCCAGGTTTCTGGCACGGGCGATGCGACCAGTGGCACAAAAAGCACAGGTAAGACTGCATCCTACCTGAGAAGAGATGCAGGCGGTCATCCGTTCTGTGGTGGGAATAAGCACACCTTCCACCACTTTGCCATCACTCAGGCGGAAGGCATTTTTAATTGTACGGTCTTTGCTCTTCTGTGCCTCGGCCAGCTGTATGCCTTCGAGGAGAAAATGTTCAGATAGTTTTTGACGCAAGCCCTCGGGGAGATTGCTCATCTCATCGAAGCGTACGCAAGCTTTTTGCCAAAGCCATTCTGAGATTTGTCTGGCTCTGAATGGTTTTTCTCCCCAGGCTGAAAGGGTTTCTGCAAGGGATGTTTCATCGAGAAGCCGGATGTCTTTTTTATCGTGTGCTGTCATTTTTTTTTACAAGATCACCCTTCCCTGCTTTTCGGCAAACTGCATTTTTACTTTGTCAAGGGTTATTTTTTGTTCGAGAAGTTTCATAAAGTCTTCCCGGTTATCCTCTGTTAGGGTTTTTTCCATTTCCTTGATGCGGTTCATCACATCCTGCATCATGTCCATGAGAATTTTTGTTTTTAGTGAAAAAAGCGCACCATATACGGATTGTTTCAGTTTGATGCTTTCAGTTTCTACAATGATGTTGTGTCTTTCTTCCCAGTGAGGACTCAATTCATAGGGTTCATGTAAAAAGTTAACCACCATTTGCTGAATCGATTGCTCCGGATGATTGATCCAAAACTGCCTGTTGAAGGCCTCACCGGCGGAGAGTGTTTTTGAAATTTCTTCGAAGAGCGATTGGTAAGCAGAATTACGGAACTGTATTTCATCATCTGCCACTTCGCGCCAGATTACTTCAGCAACTGTAAATTCTTTTTCGCTCTCATCCTCTTCACCGGTAGGAATGGTAATTTTTTTTTCTCCATGATTGAGCAGGATGCGGATGAGGTCTTTTTCCTGAAATTCGGTAGGAGATGTTTCCGGAAGCGGAGCTTGTTCAGTATGCAACACCGGGGGAGGAAGCACCTCGGTGGAGTTTGTCTCAGGAGCCGGAAGATTTTCAAATCGCTTTTTTTCTCTTCTGTTGCGCAGGAGTTTATTCACCTCCATGTGCAGCATTTTTTCATCTGCCTCCAGTTGTCTGGCACATGCATGTAAGTAAACCCCACGGGTAATAGGATCCGGGATGAGTGAGATGGATTCTACAATTTCACGAATGAGTTGTGCACGCCTGATGGGATCACCCTGGATGTCCTGCAGAAGCAAATCAGTTTTAAAACTGATAAAGTCGCGGGTGTTTGCACTGAGGTATTCCATCAAGCCGGCGTTGTTCATCTTGCGGGAAAAACTATCGGGATCTTCGCCGTCAGGGAAGAGAAGCACCTTTACATTCATGCCTTCCTCCAAAACCATGTCGATGCCACGGAAGGAGGCCTTGATGCCTGCAAAATCTCCATCGTACAGGATGGTGATGTTTTTTGTGAACCTGGATATCTGCCTGATCTGCTCCACGGTGAGTGAAGTGCCCGAGGATGCCACCACATTTTCGATACCGGCCTGCTGCATACTGATCACATCGGTATATCCTTCTACCAGAAAGCAATTGTCGTTGGCGATGATGGATTTTTTAGCCAGGTGCATCCCATAGAGCGTTCTGCTTTTTTGATATACCGGTGTTTCGGGCGAGTTTACATACTTGGCAATGTTTTTATCACTGCGCAGAGTGCGCCCTCCAAATCCAATCACACGGGAAGAAAGATTGTAGATGGGAAAGATTACACGACCCGCGAAGCGGTCGTAGTACCTGCCTTCTTTTTCGGAAACCAGTCCTGCCTTTACCATGTTTTCAGCAAGGTATCCTGCCTCTATCGCAGCCTTGTAAAAAGCATTGCGGTTTTCGGGAGCATATCCAAGACCAAAGCGGGTGAGGGTTTCATGGGTAAATCCTCTCTCCACAAAATAACTATATCCTATGGTACGCCCCTCTTCTTCCTCCAGTTGCCCGGCAAAGTATTTTTGCGCAAAGGCAAGCACTGCCATCAGGCTTTCCCGCTCGTCGTGTGCGCGTTTTTCCTCGGGAGTCTCTTCTTTTTCCTCAACAGGTATACCATACCTGAGGGCAAGTTTTTTGAGCGACTCCGGATAGTTGAGTTGGTCATGGTCCATGACAAATCTCACCACATCGCCCGCTTTTCCGCAGCCAAAGCATTTGTAGATTCCTTTGGCCGGAGAAACCGTAAATGAGGGTGTTCTCTCTGAATGAAAAGGACACAGTCCCAAAAGGTTTACCCCACGCTTTTTAAGAACCACAACTTCTCCCACCACCTCTTCGATGCGGGCAGTTTCGAGAATCTGCTGAATGGTAGCCTGAGGAATCACAAGAGAGAAAAGTGCTGAATTAGAAAATGTATGAAATCAGTTTGATTTGCAGATTCAATAATACAAAAATTCGCTGAAAAATCCTGAATCATGAACGATAGATTATACGAACCATGCTCAAAACCAGGATATTTGAGCCCTGATGATTTTCGCTTTTCCCGTAATAAAAAATGCGGCTGTAAACAGAATTTTCTCTGCCATGAAGCTGTGGTTCGGATAAAGTGAATAGCTCTATTCACAGGTAAAATAGTTTCTTGCCGGCAAGATGATGAGGTATTTATGTGGATACTTATTAAATTCGGGCATGGTAATTGTAAAGACCCGAGGCAAATCCTTTGCCGGATTTTACCTACACTTATATGATTCATGTGATTACTTACTCTAAAAAATCATTTGTATGATTCAATCTCTGAGAATCTCCGGATTTCTTTTCACGCTCATTTATTTTTCCTCTGTTCTGTCTTTGTTTGCTCAGGTACCTGCAAAAATGAGTTATCAGGCAGTGGTGCGTAATGCAGCCAATGCCATTCTGGTCAACCAAAATGTAGGAGTGCGCATCAGTATTCTGCAGGGTTCTGCTACGGGTACTTCGGTTTTTTCGGAAACACACAATCTCCAGACCAATGCCAGCGGATTACTACACTTACAGATTGGAACAGGAACAGCAGTAACAGGCAGTTTGGCAGGTATTCACTGGGGAAATGCAAATTATTATATCAAAACAGAAACCGATCCTAACGGAGGTAGCAATTACAGCATCAGTAGCACAGAGCGATTGCTCAGCGTTCCTTATGCATTCCTTTCAGGAAATGGATTTTCAGGTCTTTCTGCCATTGGTGATACTCTTTTTCTCAGCAACGGCAACCACCTTATTTTGCCCGGAGCTTCTCTCGCCAACAGTGGCGCACAAACAATCAATCCATCTCATAGTTGCGGAGCATCCACAGTGCACAATCCCGCGCTCACTTATGGTTCTGTGATCGATCAGGATGGGAATCAGTATAAAACCATTGCCATTGGAACACAATTATGGATGGCAGAAAATTTAAAAACGGCACATTACAGCAACGGAGATACGCTCTCTGTAGCGAATGATTTTGCTTCATGGAACAATTCTTTATACGGCATCTGCCATTGGTATAATCTGGACAGTGCCACCAACAATTGCCCCTACGGAAGGTTATACAATTGGTATGCTGCCACAGATTTTCGAAATGTTTGTCCAACAGGCTGGCATGTTCCTACAGATAATGAATGGACCATTTTAATTAATCACCTGGGTGGTGATACAACAGCGGGAATTAAAATGAAGAGTGTGGGAAACCAGTTTTGGGATCCTCCAAGTATCTCAAACAACAGCAGTGGTTTTTCTGCGCTTCCTTCGGGTCGTACCAATGGGATGTTTCTGGATATCCGAAGGACAGCGGCTTGGTGGACTGCCACACCGTATTCATCAACCCATGGCCTGGGACGCAGCTTATACTGGTACACCAATGTGGGCGATCAATTTTATAGCGATATGAATCATGGCTATGCCATCCGATGCCTTAAAAATGCCTCCTCCCTTCAGGGTTTTATCAACCACTTAGATTGCGGTTCGGCCACCAATAATGGAACCTTGGTTTCAGGATGGGCATCAAGCGGCGTGAACAGCACGGTGTCATACACGGGTGGAAACGGAGGCAGCCACAATGGACAAGTGGTGGCGTCAACAGGAGTAACAGGACTAACAGCCTATTTGCCCGCAGGCAACTTTGCCAATGGCAACGGCAGTGTAACATACACCATTACCGGTACACCAAGTGCATCAGGTACAGCCTCATTTGCACTGAATATTGGCGGACAAACCTGTATCCTCAACAGAACAGTCATTCTGGGAGGGCTTATTTCTTCGCTAGATTGCAGTGCAGCAAGCAATAATGGAACCATCACATTTGGTGTTTTTACATCAGGTGTAAGCACTACGATTCCTTATGCAGGCGGCAATGGAGGAGTGTATAGCTCCCAAACAGTAGCTTCAACCGGAATAGAAGGATTGACAGCTACCCTAACAGCAGGCTCTTTTGCAGTTGGTGCAGGCAGTTTAACGTATACCATCAGTGGTACTGCCTACCTGCCCGGGACAGCGAACTTTGCACTAAACATTGGCGGACAAACCTGCAACCTGAGTGTTATTGCGAACTTTCCTCCAGGAAGCATCACTGCACTCAACTGCGATTCCTCTGTACAAACCGGTAACCTGATTGAAGGCATTGCGGCAAATGGTATAAGCATCAGCACTCCCTACACCGGGGGCAATGGAGGGCCGCACAACGGACAAATCGTTTCATCCACAGGTGTAAGCGGACTCACCGCAACATTAGATTCAAGTTGGTTTGCGAATGGTGCCGGTAATATTGATTATACCATCAGCGGAACACCGAATACAGCCGGTAATGCCAACTTTGTTTTTTCCATTGGCGGACAAACCTGTACAGTAAGTCTTACTGTTAATTCCTCGCAGGGAAGCCTTGCTTCACTCAATTGCCATGCAGCCATCAACAGTGGCATTATCATCCAAGGGGCAACCGTTTCCGGTGTGAGTTTTACGGTTCCATACTCCGGAAGTAACGGAAGTCTGCATAGCGGACAAACAATAACCTCCACCGGAGTAAGTGGTTTAACAGCCAGCTTGCCTGCAGGATCCTTTGTCTTAGGCACAGGAAGTTTAACCTATACAATTTCAGGTACCGCGCAGGGTAGTGGGATGGCTGAATTTATACTCAACATGGGAGGACAGACCTGTAATTTTTCTGTCAATGTGCTTTCGGCATCCTCGCCGGTGTATCCTGCTAATGGAGTGTATTGCGCCAACGGGCCTACCACAGTGCTTGAAGTAACCAACCCGACTACGGGTAAAATATGGATGGACAGAAATTTGGGTGCAAGGCAAGTGGCAACAAGCAGTACTGATACAGCATCCTATGGAGATTATTACCAATGGGGAAGAAGAACGGATGGACACCAATGCCGCTATTCTTCCACCACCATCACCTTGAGTAATACAGACCAGCCTGCTCACGGTGATTTTATCCTAAATGGCTCCGGTAATTTTGACTGGCGTTCTTCTCAAAACAACAATTTGTGGCAGGGATAAGCGGAACCAACAATCCCTGTCCGGATGGCTTTCGTTTGCCTACCAACGCGGAGTTTACTGCCGAACGCAACAGCTGGAGCAGCAACAATGCAGCCGGAGCTTTTGCCTCTCCGCTTAAGTTGTCAATGGCGGGAAGCCGGAGTAGTCAATTTGGTTCCATGAACAGTTTGGGTACAGCCGGCCGTTATGCCAGCAGCTCCATTTCAGGAACTTATTTTAGAGCAACCAACTTTAGCAGCAGCAGCGGCAGTAGTTCATCTACAGCCTATCGTTCAACTGGTCATTCGGTGCGTTGCATAAAAAACTAAATACAGTTCATCTTCACAGCCAAACAACATAAGAGAAAAGAATATGGTTTTATCCTTCAAACAACACAGTACGCATGTTTACTATTCTATGCAATCATTACTGATGAATGCTGCAAAAAAAGCATGTTATCTTTCAAGTATGGCCTACTTTTTACTAAGTTTTCCACTCTTGGCACAAGTGCCGGAGAGAATGAGTTATCAGGTGGTCATTCGCAACAATGCAAATTCCATCCTTGTTAATCAGGGCATAGGCATGCGTATCAGCATTTTACAGGTAAGTGTTTCAGGAAGCCCTGTGTTTGTAGAAACGCACAATGCTTTAACCAACGAAAATGGATTGCTTAGTTTAGAAATCGGAGGCGGAAATCCTGTAAGTGGAAACTTAGCAGATATCCTTTGGAACAACGGACCGTTTTTTATCAAAACAGAAACAGATATTTCGGGTGGAACAAACTACACGCTTAACAGCGTTCAACAACTGCTGAGTGTTCCCTATGCGCTCCACTCAGGGAATGGCATTACAGGAGTGTCTTCTGCCGGGGATACACTTTTTTTCGGCAACGGCAATCACCTGATCGTGCCGGGTATTTCTGCTGCCAATACGGTTGTACCAAGCCCGAATACACCTCATACCTGCGGTGCCTTGCAGGTACACAATCCTTCGCTTACCTATGGTAGTATGACTGACCAGGACGGCAATGTATACAAAACAATAACCATAGGAACACAGGAGTGGATGGCTGAGAATTTAAAAGCCAGTCACTACCGCAACGGCAACCCTATTCCGGTGGTTACAAGCAATTCCACATGGAGCGGCTTAAGCAGCGGAGCCTGTTCATGGTATAATAACGACAGTGCAAGTTACGATTGCCCTTACGGGAAAATATACAACTGGTATGCGGTAAATGATTCCCGTAGCTTGTGTCCTTCAGGCTGGCACGAGCCCAGCGATGCAGAGTGGAATTCGCTGGTTGGCACGCTGGATCCCGCCTACATCCAGGCCATTCTGGGCAGTCAAAGTCTCACGGCAGGTGGAATATTAAAAAGCACGGGTAATTTTTATTGGTCAACTCCCAACCAGGATGGAAGTAATACCACAGGTTTTTCTGCATTGCCGGGTGGGGTAAAAGACAGCAACGGAGCTTATGGAAGTCTGGGAAATGTTGCAGGTTTTTGGACCAAAACAGCCTTTAATACTGCCGGAGCCTGGACGCGCGAGATCTATACTTACAGCGGCAGCATCGAACGATATACCTACGACAAAAGACTGGGGTATTACATGAGGTGTGTTAGGGATTAAGCAACAAGATGTTCACCAACCTATTTGATACAGATTTTCTGTTGATACCTGCAGTGATATTTTCGAAAGGGAAATTTTCTCTTGTCATTTTCTCTAATCTACCTTTCAGGGCTTGCATAAGGAGGACTGATTTGCAAGAATTGATTGCCTACGCTCCTACTGATTGAAAGGATACTCATGCTTGTAATACATGGATCATTTTTACCATTTTCAGGAGGTAGAGGACGCAGCGTAGTTACAAAATAAGCTGAGAGAGAGACTGATAATTTTCCATGCATTTTTTCATTAGGGTAAATTTGTAGCTCAAACAGGAAAGAAATACGGCTCAATTTGGCCGGGATTTGAGCCATAAAACAGAGCATATTGAACTGAAACGAATCGCAATCGCCCATTGGCTTTTTCCACCGGCATGATCACAGCTATTCAATGATTGAGACAAAACCGTCTTCATCCATCAACCCCATTCTGAGCGAAGTTTCCGGCCTACGCTCCTTATTGTTGAAATGATTATAATGGATGTAACACATGAATCATTTTTATCATTTTCAGAAGGTAGAAGATCCTTTAAATACCATAAACACAGTGAAATTTTACATGTAGTGGAAACTGAAAAAATTGAGTGGGAAAAATAAAAGCAGCGTAGTTACATACCGGGCTGAGAGAGGTGATTCTACTCCGGTATTTTTTATTCCCGGTGCAAAGGCTTGGGAAGGTAGCCATGTATATGGATATTAATTATTGCAGACTAATGGTCAAAAAGCGCCTCCATCCCTGCATGCACTCACCTTGCGTAAGATTGTTTCAAATTGAAAATATTACTTAGGTTTGGACGATTATAAATTCAAAAACATGAGAATTAAATTCTTTACAAGTGTGGCGTTTGTCTTATGCATTCTATCCTTAAGTAAAGCCCAATCTCCCCAGAAAATAAGTTACCAGGCCCTGGTCCGCGATGCATCAAATGTGTTGCTGAACAATCAGATGGTGGGTTTGCGCATCAGTATTTTACAAGGTGCTCCCTCAGGTTCCGCTGTGTATGTTGAAACACAATTGGCAAGCACTAATGCCAATGGTTTGTTGAGTATTGAAATCGGTGCAGGTTCTCCTCTCAGCGGAACTTTTGCAAACATCAATTGGGCCAATGGACCGTATTTTATACTCACTGAAACTGATCCCAGCGGAGGCAGCAATTATAGCATTAGCGCAAGCCGACAACTGTTGAGCGTGCCTTATGCTTTGTATGCGCAAAATGCAGGAAACAGTACACCCGGCCCACAGGGACCCGCCGGTGCACAGGGAGCACCCGGACAAAACGGGTTGAGTGCTTATCAGGTGTGGTTGTCTCTTGGCAATACCGGAACGGAAAATGATTTTATTGCATCACTCACAGGTCCGCAAGGTGCAGCCGGACCGCAAGGTGCAGCCGGACCACAAGGTGCAGCCGGCCCGCAAGGCGCTACAGGTGCGCAGGGCCCCGCAGGTCCGCAAGGAGCGAACGGTAGCAATGGTCTGCATAGCCTGGTAAAAACAAGCGTAGTGGCAGCAGGAAGCAACTGTACCCAGGGAGGCATAAAAACGGAGTATGGTCTGGATGCAAATGGCAATGGCACCCTAGAAACATCTGAGATCAATACTTCTCTTACGAGTTATGTATGCAATGGTGCTCCCGGAATACAAGGAGCCACGGGTGCACAGGGGCCAGGCGGACAGCAAGGGCCAGCCGGAAATGGTTTCAGTAATGGCACAGCAAACAACCAGATGATGTATTGGAACGGCAGCGCTTGGGTTACGCTTGCTCCTCCCACAAACAGCGGTCAGGTGCTCACCTTTTGTAACACGGCATTGGTATGGACTGTTGGGGGTGTATGCCCTCCTGTTTTTCCTGCGGGAACAGTAAACTGCGGTGGAAATGCCACAGGGGTTGTTGAGGTAACCAACCCTGCTACAGGAAAAATCTGGATGGACAGAAACCTGGGTGCTTCACAGGTGGCAACCAGCGTAACAGATGCAAATGCCTACGGTGATTTGTATCAGTGGGGCCGAAGAGCCGATGGGCATCAGTGTCGCAATTCGGGAACAACTTTTACGCTCAGCAGTTTGGATGATCCCAATAACGCCAATTTTATAAAAACACCAAATACGCCCTATGATTGGCGAAGTCCGCAAAACAATAATCTTTGGCAAGGCCTGAATGGTGTAAACAATCCTTGTCCCGCTGGCTTTCGTATTCCTACCGATTCGGAATTGGATGCAGAGCGAATGAGTTGGAGTAGCCAGGGGATAGCAGGCGCTTTTGCTTCCCCTCTTAAATTCACGGCAGGAGGCTACAGGTATTTTACCACAGGAACCCCAACACTTGTTGGATCTGATGGGTTTTACTGGAGCAGCACGGTGAGTGGCGTATCATCGCTAGTGTTGTACTTTACAACAGCCAATGCGTTTATTGGCATCGATTATCGCTCGGCAGCGCGTTCTGTGCGTTGCATTAAAAATTAAATAAAACGCATAAGTACATCCTGTCAACAGTTCAGAGGGAGGTTTGGGCAATGTTGCCGGGTTCCGGACCAAAACAGCCTTTAATGCAGAGCGGCCCGGGCGCGCGAGATCTATACTTACAGTAGTAGCATTGAACGATAGAATTAACACAAAAGACCGGGCTATTACATGAGGGGTGTGAGGGATTAGCAGATACATTCCTTTCCCCTCTGTAGGAGCCGGAATATCTTTCATGTATTTTAAGGTTGATTTTCGGAGAATAAACTATTTGCTTTTCCGGCAATTTTCGTTTTTTGAATAGTATTCTAACAATCATTTAATTGATGTAAAACGGAAGATGAGCTGTATCAGGAACTGAGCAGATAAAGCAGAAGGAATTGTTTTTTTTTCATCGGCACTTGCATTCTTTACAATGGCTTTAGAACATGTAAATTACTTAATTTCTTATGTTGAATCTGCTATGGAGCTATGAAATCAGTTTCTTTCTTTTTTAGGTAACCCAATCTGCTCCCTGATGTTTCCACCATCAGTAAACTGCGTTAAATGATTGCTAATTAAAAGGAGGTATATTCAGTATTCAGGGCAAGCGAGGGATAAAGAGCAGCTGAAAAACCATTTACAAATTACTTATCCCATTGATAAGCTGAATAAGTTCATCTCTCTGGCTTTTTTGAACTTTAAATGTAGTTTCACCCACAGATACTTCATTTGTTAAGATTTTATCTACGAAGAGTCCGTTTACAATAACTCCCCGGTTAATTCGTAAAAAAAGCTTCTTGTTTAGTTTTTCTCCCATATCGGCGATTGTGGAGCGCACCATCACCCTTTTTCCACTGTCAAGGTGAAAGGTAACATAATTGGAATCGCTGGTTAAAAACATGATTGTTTTAAAAAACAGTTTTTCATAATTGTATCCATCTTTTACGATGATAAATTCAGTGATAGGATTTTCAATTTTTTTGTGGTTTGAAAGGGCAATTTCTATGGCTGCATATAAATCTGATTTAGAGAATGGTTTCACGAGATAAGCATTTGGGTTTACCGCTTTTGCCCTTTCAATGGTTTTGATGTCACTGTTTGCGGTAAGAAATATTATTGGAATAGGAAACATTTCCCTGATTTTGTGCCCCAGATCTATCCCGTCCTTTTTGCTGTTTAACACAATATCCAGCAAGACCAGATCGGGTTTGCATTCCTCAAGTTTTAGGAGAGCAGCGTTGTACGAACCTGCAATAAAAGACA
>JBEICQ010000018.1:0-26083 GCA_040383885.1 Flavobacteriales bacterium
CAAGTTCCCGGATTCTCCCTCCCTCTCTCTCTCTCTCTCTCTCTCTCTCCCAAACACACACCCCCTCACACAAAATAACACACACTCAGACGCAATATAACACACGCACGCTAAAAAACACAAGAGCGCACAAAATCAAACTCAAGAATGGCAGGGTCGTTGGCAGATATACCCGGATTGTTTGTTTGGATGATGTCTGCGATATCCTGATCCTGGGGCGTGTTTTGCACAGTTTGGATGGGATTGGACGAGAAGGTAGAGCTCGGGGCAGCAATGTCTATTGCATGACCGGTACTCAGTACAATTCCACTGTCTATACCAAAAGTGGTGAATCCTGAGAATTTTGCAATTTGGAATGTGGAATCTCCCTGAAACTGAACATTTGTTACGGTGATGCCTTGTCCCAGAAATACTTGCTGGACACACTGTGCAGGGGTTAGTGTGTTATCAATGGTTTGGGCATCAGTAGCCAGTTCGAAAAAAAACAGGCTGAACAAACAAAAGAAAATCTTTTTCATGCTGTAAATCAAGTCGCAAGGTACAAAAATATCATATAAATGCGCGCAAACGCTGTACCTCGCTTTATTCCAAGGGCGGGTATGAATCATGAGTACCGATAATCAAAAAAAAAGGGGAGCAGCGGCTCCCCTTCCATAGATTGTTTGTTGGTGCTTACTGCTTGATAAAGGTTCTTTGCAATGGCATCGAGCGGGCAGACTCCAGGCGCAGCAAATAGGTACCCTGGGGGAGCTCTGAAACTGCCAGACGCGCCAAACCGGGCGTAAGTCCGCCTGATTGCCACACTTTGCCGGAAACATCAATGATGCTGTATCGTTGATAATTTGGTGCCACTTCTATCTGAAGATGATCCATCACAGGATTGGGATACAGAGAGAAGGCTTCTTTGCGGAGATCCTGAAGGCCAACATAACCTGAGAAGGCCAGGGCATCAACCCAAAGTGTAGATCCGACCTGCGGATTATCCTCACTGCTGGAGGAGAACCATATTTGGCAAGTATCAGGCATGGTATTCATGAATGCACTGTTGTATATCAAGGCAAGGGAACGAGGGGTGAAAGCAGACAAGGGACCGGTGATTAAGTCAAAGCCCTCTGCCACCGTATCGCTGGAGGTGCCATTCCATTTTGTTAAGGCTACATAGCAATAAGCGGTGTCTCCGTTTACCGGGTTGTATTTTGCCTGATAAGAAAGTGTTTGAGGACGCGAGGTAAAAGGGTATCCGGGAACAACTTTTACCGGAGGCGTTTGCGCCAGCGAAAAGGTGGTGGAGCCTGTGAAACAGATGCCAAGGATATCAGGAAAATTATTGGTGTCAGGATTGCTTATCAGGGACACGGTGGTTAATTTAAGCGAAAAATTACCCTGATGATTGTCGGGCGCACCAGCGGCAAATGCCGAAGTGGGATTTCCGCTTCCAATCAGTGGCGCAGCAAGCAGGTTACCTGTTACCCAACCGAGTGGCTGTTGAGGTTCACTGGCCAGAGAACTTCCCCAGTTTTCAAAACCGGGATTAGGAATGGTTTGGGCAAAACAAAGGGTGCCGGCCATCACAGAGAGCATTGAGAGTATCCGTTTTTTCATGTTCATGGAAGTTTGATGATTTTTTGGGTATGATTTGGTTGTTTGGTGTAACAAAGGTAATAAAGTCCAGGTATGAGTTCATCCATCGGCAAAGTGATATTGCCGGCAGGGAGTTGTGTAAATTGCTTCACCATTTTGCCCTGCGAATCCATCAGTCGGATGTGCTCTCCAGGCCCTGTCAGTTCCACCCGGATAGCCTCTTTAAAGGGGTTCGGAAATACCTGAGGAGTTTTTGCCGGAAGGCTGTGGATAACAGATGGCTCAGGTTCAATACTTGAAACCCAAAGTGTGTATTGACCATTGTCTAAAAAACCCACGGCAGGTAAAAACCCACCCAGGTTGCTCATCCAGTAAAAATTAACAAGTGTATCTTTTTCGGGTTGCACCAGACTATTGAACCAACCGGTAAAAGAATTGTGATAGGAGATGGTATCGCTGATGATTATTTCCTCTTTCACAAGCATACATGCTTTTGGTACACCTGAGGCAATAAAGTTTCCGTATCCCGGAGTAGTAAGGGTTTGTAAGCAGAATCTCTCCCTTTTTACCGAATCGATGACAAGCAAAAAACTGGTGTCTTTGGTGTAAGAAAATTTTGACTCAAGCACATGAGTACTGCCATAAGAAAGTGGAAATGGAATCCGCACAGATGGAACTTCCGCTTTCCATAAATTCCCCGATTGAAAGATGCCCTGCAGATAGATGCCACTGTTTCTTGCCGTATATAACCACGCACCTCGGTTTCCCCACTGCACAGCCAACAAACTATCCGGTAGTTCGTTATTCAGATACCAGGCCTGTTTTTGGATGTCGATGGTTTGTACCTCCACAGCCTGCTGGTTTCCTAAGCTCCAGGTAAGCCCCTCGCCACCTGCAAAAAAACCGGTATCAACTGATGTGAAAGCATTGTATTTACTCATTGTAAAAGGTAGAAACCAGTCTGCCTTGTTGATGGTGAATTGTGCTTTTGCGGATTGAATTAAAAAAATCAATAAAAGAGACAACAGGTATCTCCTCTGTGTTTCAATAGCCATGTTCTTCTACAATAATTCTGCCTTTGAAGTTCTTTTCAAAAACTTTCCATTCAGTTGTTTTATAATGATTCTCACCAAAAAAAACGAGGATTTTTTCCATCGTAACAGGCTCAAGATACCCCGGAACCGGCCCAAGAGAGGTAAGTGATTCATCCAAAAAAACAGTGGTGGGATAACTCATTTTTCCATTGAGCAGTTGGGCTGCAAGGGTGTGAGTGCTTCTTCCCGGTCCGGGCAAAAAGAATTTCTTACCCGCATAGGTAATGGTATCTGCTTTTTCTGCATTCAATTTCACGCTGTAAAAATACTTGTCAAGGAGCTCGGTAATCACCGGATGCCTGAATGTTGAAGCATCCATTTTCTTACACCAACCACACCAGTCTGTGTACACATCCACAAGCACTTTTTTGGGTTGTGTCTTTTGCAACTTTAACAGGCTGTTAAACTCCTGCCAGTTTACTTTTCCGGTTGTTTGCGAGAATACCGGAACGGTAAATAAAAGCAGTAAAAGCACAAGGATATATATGCTTTTTGTCATCGGATACCATGCATCATTTTGAGCAGGAAAGCCGACAGTATGAAGAGGATAATAGAGGCAATTCCGGCCATAAACACAAACAACATGAAGAAGGAGTAAAGCGAGTCGATGGAATAACCAACAAATGATTTGGATTTGATAATCGAGCCACTGAACACACTTTTGATGGCGGCCTCTTTGTTGGAATCATCCGGAAGAGTCTTGAATGAAACAGCATCGATACTCACATATTCCTTGGCATTGATGATTTCACTTTTGTCTTTGGCAGCACAAATGGTGATTCCGTTTTTGGCTTCCTGCTCCTGAATGGCTTTTACCTCTATCATGGTTTCGGGATAATAAGCGCTCAGGGTACCTGCAAACTTATTGGCGGCCGCAGTAGACAGAAACCATACGCCCATCAGCAGAGAAGCAAATTTTACAGGAGCCAGTTTATTCACCATGGAGAGACCGATGGGAGAGAGGCAGAGTTCTCCGAAGGTATGAATCAGATAGAGACTCAAAAGCCACATCATGCTCACTTTGGTGGAAGGATCAATGCCTTTTACGCCAAGGGCAATTACCAGGTAGCCGAGGGCCAACAACATCAAACCAATGGCTTGTTTATAGGGTGAGGCCGGTTCCATGTTGCGCTTTCCAAGAAATCCCCAGAGCGCCACAAACAAAGGAGCAAAAAT
Source organism: Flavobacteriales bacterium (assembly GCA_040383885.1). Lineage (GTDB taxonomy): Bacteria > Bacteroidota > Bacteroidia > UBA4408 > UBA4408 > JBEICQ01. The sequence continues at coordinate 3,852 of JBEICQ010000018.1, forward strand.
TACGATGGATACTGCATTCACAGACTGGAAAAAACTGGCGGGTATCGTTGTGCTGCCAATAGTTCTGTTGGTTTGTTCCTCTGCAAAAAAAGTAAGTGAAGCCCCGGCCTGTTCAAAGGCAGACCAGAAGAAAATCACAAAAAACGCCACTATGTAAATAACCGAGATTCTTTGCTTTTCAGTTTTTGTAAGCGATTTGTCGGAGATGATAAATCCCGGAGCAGCTATGCAAAGCGAAAAGATAAAGGAACCAATCACGCCTTGTTCAAAATACATGAAGATAGAATAAAGTCCGATAGCTATTGCACACCAGATGATTATCTGAGCCACTGAAAAATCACTGCCTTTAGTGCCTTCAGCCTGCTCGTTTCGTTTGCTGTTAGGTGCGCTTCCAATGGCTTTTCCCTCAGGTGTAACAATGTATTTGTCTTTAAGTGTGATAAAAAGTATCAGTGAAATAATCATGCCGAAGCATGCAGCAAGAAAGCCCCATTTGAAATCACCCGGGTTCCCCGTATCTCCCAGCCATCCACATACAAGAGGGGAGAAGAATGCACCCAGGTTGATCCCCATATAGAAGATGGTAAATGCAGAATCAACCCTTCTGTCTCCCTGTGGATAAAGTTGTCCGACCATGGTAGAAATATTGGGTTTAAAAAATCCGTTACCGAAAATCAATGTGGTTAAGCCCACCATCATGAGCATTCTTGCGATGTCAACATTTTCATAATAAGAACCGCTCAGAAACATAAAAAACTGGCCGATGGCCATCAGTATTCCACCAATAATGATTGACTTCCTGTTGCCCCAGAACCTGTCTGCCATGTAACCTCCAATCAATGGAGTGAGGTATACAAGACCGGTATAGCTTCCGTAAATGTCGGAGCTCATGGCCTTGTCGTACATCAGTGCTTTGGTAAGGAACAAGACAAAAATGGCGCGCATGCCGTAATAGCTGAAGCGTTCCCACATTTCTGTAACAAACAGGACATAGAGTCCTTTCGGATGATTCGATGAAGATGTGCTCATGTTTTAGTAAAACACAATGATAATGATAAATGATTGACCGATGCAAACTTTGGGTTATTTCCCCCAAATCATTTTAAGGGAAATGAGCAGGATAAAAATGCCAAAAATTCGTTTCACTGTAAGCTGATCTAAACTCAGTGTAAGCTTGGAACCGAAATAACTCCCGAACACAAAAGTGGCACATATCACAAGGGCAGTTTTGATGTCGATGTTGCCGGATTTATAATAGTTATAGGCGCCCAGAATACCCACGGGTAGCACAAATAAAAACAGGGTTGTTCCCTGCGCTTTGTGCTGGGAAAATCCAAAAAAGTATACCAGTACTGGTACGATAAGAATGCCGCCCCCAATTCCCACCATGCCGCTTAAAAAACCTGCAAACAGGCCAACCAGTAAAAGAAAAATAAGTGATGTTGTGCTCATATATTAAAAGTCTGTTGCAAGTGAGAGATAAAAAACCCTGGGTTTCTGTTCGCCGTCATCCTGTCCCCATGCCCAGTCCAGTCGCACAAAGTAGCCGAAAAGCCTGGAACGCAGTCCCCAGCCATAACCTGTTACAAAGGGCTGTCGGTCTTTTTTAATGGTAACCGAAACCGGATAGGCCGAGATAATTTCGGAATTGTAGATGTTGCCTTTTCCAAATGGAGAGATGCCGGTCCATGCCGTGCCCACATCATAAAATCCGATGACCTGAAAGTTCGAGAGAAAATCAGAACGCAAAGGCCGGTTATACAGCACGGTAAAAACCGGTAGCCTCAGTTCATTATTGAACACGCAAAAACTGTTTCCGTTGCGGATATTCTGACTGAAGCCCCGCATGTTGGTGGCCAGTGCCTGAAAGGCATATTGCTCCTGATTGGCCACTGGTATGTTGCGGTTAAATGTGGGATTGGAGGTGCTTAGATTAATCCAGTTATCCGTTGCTCCTAGGTAATAAACAAGTTTCTGCGGACCAAAAGAAGTGCTGCTTGCAGCCCTGCAGGCAAAAATGAAGTTCTTGTAAATTTTCTGGTAGTAACGAAAATCTGCGCCCAGTACAGTGAGGTTTTGATTGGCAAGATTGATGCTGTTAAAGTATTCACAAAATACTTTGAATCGCATGCCGTTAAATATGTTGATGGCCTTTTGCCTGCTGTTGTCGTAGATATATTCTGCCTTTCCCATGGCCCAGTAATCGTAGGTATTTTTTCTGGCCAGGGATACCAGGTCGGACGATTGGTAAACCGATCGGTCATTTCGTGCACTTAGTGAAAATCTGATTGAAGAAACTTCACTGAATGGATAGCGCAAGGCATAGGTGAGTGTATGCGATAGAATTTTGGCTGAACCCTGCGACCTGGATGCAGGAAAGCTCTGCCGGTAAAAAGTATAGGTTCGGTCCCAACGATGTGCCCTGTCTTCAATACCGGCCAAAAATTCATTTGAACGAAGGTCTGCAGATAATTTAAAACCCCCGAAAAGCCGGTAATCTTCGAATACATCACTCAGACCGATCTGAATCATCCCGTTGATACCCGGATTGAAAAACACTTCTCCACCGGTAAATTTCTGGTAAGTTGGGTTTACAAAATTGTTGTTGAACTGAGTGGTAATCTGATCGAGGGTGAAAAATCTGAAATAATTCAATTGCTTGGGAAGTTCAAATTCAATACCTGTTTTTCCAACGGTTGATTTCTCTCCCTTGGAAGTTTGATTTTTATTTTTTTCATCAACTGCCTTCGCCGTTTGTTTTACCTGTTGATTTTCAACTTCAAAATTGTAAGACTGAAAGCGAATTCTCTTTTTTATCCATCCGCTGTCGGGTTCTGTAAAAATCTGTCTTGCCCTCTGGTACTCATTCCTTCTTGCATTTTCCTGCGCTCCAACCAGGCCTTTTGATTGTTCTTCCATGCCGGGATTGGGCAGCTCGGGATTCTGCATGAGCATCGTTGTTGAGGGTCTGTACCGACCTTTGTGAAAGAAAATCTGATTGATCTCTTGGCCATCTTTGCTTACTTGTTGCTCAAGTATACCGGCAGCATAGGCAGAAATGGGTTTCTTTGAAAGATAATAGCGATAGTGCTCAGTGGTGTCAACAAATGCCAGTGCACTGTCCTGTCCTCCATACATCCTGGTAATCTGTCTACCTTCATCAGTTAAAAAAATAAAATGGTTTTCATCCACTTGCTGATTCTGTATTTCGGAGATCTCCGGAGTTTGCGTAAGACGCCTTAGTACCCGGTTCTTTTTACTGTATTCGTAAACAAATAAATCATAAGTACTTTTGCTATATTCCTTAAAAATCAACTTGCTATCGAGACTGTCCAGTTTCCGGTTCGAGGAGAAAATAATCTCCTTGCCTGATTTAATAAAAGCTGGATATCTGTCGTCATACACATCATTGGTGATCTGTTCAGATGTATTTGAGGCAAGATTGTAAACATAGATATCTGCCTGGCCCTTTTTCATCGCCGAAAGCAATAATCTTTTGCCATCTGGAGCGTAACTCATATCAAGGATTTTATCATAGGTGGTGAGCGGAGGTCTACTCTCTGTCTTCATCGTCTCCATGTCAAAATACTGAAGATAGACATCACCTTTGTTCTCAGTTACAAAAGCAAATCGTGAAGAGGAGGGATGCCAGCACAGAAGTGGATAGCTGTAATCTGTAATGCGTTCCAGTTTCACATCTTGTTTGAAAATTCTCTTTCGCGATTTTTTGTTCAGGTCCACAAGAAAAATTTTTACCTGCCCCATTTCGTTGCTGGCATACACAGCATACTTCTTATCAGGACTGGTTTTCCATTGAGAATACACCCTATTTTTTCTGACTTTAAAAGGAAACTGCTCTTTGCTAAAAACAGGCATCGATTTGTCTTTTCCTCTTTTCTCATACATGTTTGTATAGTAACGAAACCATTCGTCAATAATGGTACCAATGCCGGCACCCAATCCAAAGTTGAATCCGCTCTCGATGTTCCTGCTTACCTGACTCAGGTAAATCAGATTGGGAATGACCTCAAAACCGTAATTGTCTGAAATGTATTTCCAGATTGAATATCCGGCAATGTTTGCATTTTCACCCTCCAGGTGGTTGAATTTTCTGAACTTGCGTGTAAGGATGCCATCCCTGAGTTTTTCCTCATCGTGGATGCTCCAGTTTCCTGCCAAAAAGTTAATGAGTCCGCGTGTGTACCATTCCGGAAGATGCAGAAGCGTGGAGCTTTTTACACGGTCTTTCCAGCTGCCTCCATATAGCCATTGACTGATGATGACATCGGCAACACCCGCACGGATTTGTTTCTCTAATTGCTGTCTGTCACTTTCAAAAAATAAAAACACCTTGTTGCCCACTACCCGGGTAGTTCCACCGATGTTGTTCGGATCGGTAGTGACAAGGCCAATATTGCTTTGCTTGAAATCTGTTTGCCGGTTGTACAGGATAAACTCTACCCTGTCTTCAAGTGTAAAATCAATTTTGTTTTCAAATTCAAGAAGGTTGCTGTTGATTGATTCTGCTGCAAAAGCTGCCAGTTCTGCACCGTTTTGATAGAAATACACATCGTATTTATCGAATCGGTAAAACTGCCAGTCTCTTTGTTTATACTGAATGCGGTTTTTGCCGAAATCATTTTGCAGTCCGTTGTAAAATTGCCCGCGGGCAGTGAAGCATAGCATCAATAAAATACAGGTACATAAGGAATGCAAAAACCTCGACATCATTGCTCTTTCTTCATTTCATGTGATTGTTCAACCTTGCAAATCTGGCTGATGTATCTTTTGTACCATTTGTTCTTTCCTTCGGCTTTTGCTTTGGTATGCACCGGGTCTTTTCTCCATGCATCAATATGCTCGAGGCTTTCCCAATAGGAAATAAATATGTTGTTTTTTCCATCTCCTGCTTTCTGATATCCCAAATATCCCGGAAGTGTTGCAACGAGTTCAAGCGTGCGCTGATCCATTTCCGCATATCCTTCCAGGTTTTCTCCTATTTCATAAATAAATATCACCGCATACATAACAAACTATTCTGTCACAGGTCTAAAAGTCAATCAAATGTAAGGATTTACCTACTAAACCGGAGGCGTCAATTGGGTTTTTTTTCCCGACAGGAGGATATATTCAGCAGGATGATTTCCGAAGTCATAAGGAATGCGCAGGTAGGTGTCTAATTTTTTTGTCACCACCAGATTGGCTCTTTTGCCCCTGCTTATGGTACCTAACTCATGGCTTAACTCCAAAGCTGCTGCAGTATTGATGGTGGTAGCATGAAAGGCTTCTTCCGGTCCGAGGCCATATTCTACAGAGAGCATGCTCATGACCCGGTGCATGTTTCCGCTTGGAGAACTGCCGGGGTTATAATCCGAAGCAGCAGCAAGCGGCAAGCCTGCATCCAGCATTGCCCTGGCAGGTGGCTTTGGCAATTGAAGGAAATAAGCTGCACCCGGTAAAAGTGTTGGAATTACTGCGCTTTGCCTCAACAAATGAATTTCTTCTTCACCTACAAACTCGAGATGGTCTGCACTGATTGCACCAACAGCCACAGCCGCCTGTACTCCTCCCGAAACGGAAAGCTGGTTGGCATGAACCCTTGGCTTCATCCCATGCCTGTAGGCACACTCAAGTATGCGTATGGTTTCTTTTTCAGAAAAGTAATTCCTTTCACAAAATACATCAGCATAATCAGCAAGGTTCTCCGCAGCAACTGCAGGAATAATTTCCTGTTCGATAAGTTTGATGTATGCCTCACGGTTGTTTTTGTATTCCTGTGGTACAGCATGGGCAGCGAGTAGGGTGGTTTTAACCGGTATCAAATTCAGTGCGGCAATACGCCTGGCGACCCTGAGCATTTTCAGCTCTGATTCTAGGCTGAGTCCATATCCGGATTTAATCTCTATGCCGCCCGTCCCGGAAGCAATTACCTGTAGCAATCTTTCTTTTGTTGATTCAAATAGGAGCTCTTCGGAAGTGTTGCGCAGCTTGTTTGCCGAGTTCAGTATGCCACCTCCTCTGGCTGCTATTTCTTCATAACTCATCCCTTGTATTCGATCACGGAACTCGAGTTCTCTGGTGCCTGCAAATACCAGGTGTGTATGAGAATCAACCCAGGAGGGGAAAACCAATCTATTTTCACAGTCCATTACTTCAAGTCCGCTCCAGTCCACAATTCCCGGAAATGTTTCCATAGGGCCGTAATCAGCAATCAGGCCATCTTCAATGGCCAACCATGCATCCTCTATCAAAGGAAGTTTTTTCATTTCCTCTCCGCAGATTCGCTCGGGAGCATCATCCCAAACCTGCAGGAGCTGACCGATATTTTTAAGCAACAATTTTGTTTTCATATCAATCCCAATGTATGTGAAATGGATGTCCTCCAAATCAGGATAAACACCCCGGCAGTTGCAAGCAAACTGCCTGTGAGTTGTTGGGCGTTGATCCGATGGCCATAATATATTCTTGAGATGAGTACCACAAATACCGGTACCAGTGAAAACAAGGTTTGTGCAACACTCGCATCAATATGACCGAGGGCATACATGCAGCTTGTCATCCCGATGACCGGACCGCAAAGGGTTCCCCATAGCACATATTTCAGCCCCCGGTTTTTATTTTCTACAACAGGGGTTATTTCATTTTTTATTCTTCCGGTAAAAAGTACCAGAAGGTATGCCATGGTGCAGGATGTGACCATCCGCATCCAGGCCGAATGGGCCGGTTCAAGGGATGTGGCCGTATGCATGGCCTCTTTTGAGCAAACGATTCCAAGTCCCTGACAAACGGCTGCCAGTGCAGCATAAAGAATTCCTTTGGGTGATTTTTTATCTGTGTTTTTTTCTTCCTTTTTCAGCAAACTAATCAATATGCCCGATAAGGTGATAAGCATGCCTGCTGAACCAATGGTGCTCAATTGCTCATTCCCCATGAATACTTCTGTGATGAGCACAACCCCGGGCGCAAGCGTGGCGAAGATGCTCGATAAACGCGGACCCAGCAGGGAAAATGAAGAAAAGGAAAAATAATCGCCGATAGTTAGTCCAATCAAACCCGATAAACCAAGCCAGAACCATTGTTGCTTGTTGGGCAGGCTAAACATTTCGCTGATACCAATGCCAAAGCCAAACCACAACATGAGGCTTAAGAGCAAAGCTGCAAGCAGAAGCCGAAAATTGTTTACCGTAAAGGCTCCCATGCGGTTTGAGGCCTCCGTAAACGGAAAAATTCCAATGGCCCAGATAATGGCAGTGAACAATGCAGCACCTTCTCCCATCAGGCAAATAACGCGCTCCCTACGCGTATCATATTGCTGCCGCAGGCAAGGGCAATCCTGTAGTCTCCACTCATCCCCATGGATAGCACACTTGCCTCCGGTGCTACAGACAGGAGTTCTTTGTGAAGTTTTTTTAGCAACATGAATTCTCTGGTAATCTCTTCTTGTTCTGCTGTTAAACTGGCCATGCCCATGAGACCTTTCACGAGCAAATGAGGATATTTTTTTGTAAAGGGAATGCTGAATATCTCCCCTGCAATGCCCGGTGAAAAACCAAACTTGCTTTCTTCCCTGGCGATGTGAAATTGCAAAAGAATATTTGTTTTGGTTTGCATGGCGGCCGCCTGTTTTTCCAATTCATCCATGAGCCTGATGCTGTCTACACCATGTATCAGTTGGGTATGACCAATGATGCTCTTTGCCTTATTGGTTTGGAGGTGTCCGATGAGATGCCATTCAATATCGGAGGGTAAATGTTTTTTTTTCTCCAGCAATTCCTGTACGCGGTTTTCTCCAAATATTCTCCAACCCGCATCATACAATTCTTGCACTTTCTCTAAGGATTGATTTTTTGTAACTGCCACCAGTGTTGTTCCTGCAGGAAGCTGACCGAGTATGGTTTGCAGATTTTCTTTTATCCTCATGCCTGCAAATGTAATGCTTGGCATCTGTTTGACGAAAGGAAACAGAAGGTGTAACTTTACCCTGTGAATCTTCATCAGCCGCTGGCCGAAAGGGTACGCCCAAAGAAACTTGTAGATGTAATCGGTCAGCAACACCTGATCGGGCCTTCCGGACCCATCAGCACCTTTGTTAGCCGCAACTCCCTTCCCTCACTTATTTTGTGGGGTCCTCCGGGAGTTGGCAAAACCACAATCGCAAGTCTTCTTGCAGGGGAGATGGGACGCGAATTCTATCCCATCAGTGCGGTGCATTCAGGCGTAAAAGAAGTAAGAGAGGTTATTGATCGGGCCAAGCACAGAAACCTGCTCAGCAAGGGTGCGCCCGTGTTGTTTATCGACGAGATACATCGGTTTAGCAAGTCGCAGCAGGATGCCCTGCTGCATGCCGTAGAAAATGGTTGGGTAACCCTCGTGGGGGCAACCACTGAGAACCCCTCTTTTGAAGTAATTGCTCCTTTGCTCTCCCGCTGTCAGGTGTATGTGCTTCAGCCCCTCACTGCGGATGAACTCATGCAAATCCTCCTGCAGGCGATGTCAAAAGATGCTTATCTGCAGAACAAAAAGATTTCCTTTGATGCCACCGAGGCGCTCTTCAGGGCATCCGGTGGGGATGCCCGTAAATTGCTTAATACCTTTGATCTGCTTGTACAATCAAGTCATGCTGAGGAGGTGCATATCACCAATGAGCTGGTGATGGAACTCGTGCAGAAAAAACCCGCACTATACGACAAGTCAGGGGAGCAGCATTTTGACATCATCTCTGCTTTTATCAAGTCCATGAGGGGTAGTGATCCAAACGCAGCGGTATACTGGCTTGCACGGATGATAGAAGGAGGTGAAGATCCGCTTTTTATTGCCAGGCGCATGGTGGTGTTTGCCTCTGAAGACATTGGCAATGCCAATCCAACTGCCTTGGTTCTGGCTTCCACTTGCTTTGATGCCATTCATAAAACAGGCATGCCTGAGGGAAGAATTATTCTTTCTCAAACAGCCGTTTACCTTGCTTCTTCAGTAAAGAGCAACGCCTCCTATATAGCCATTGAAAAAGCCCTTGCCCTGGTAAAAACCACCGGCGATTTGCCTGTCCCACTGCATCTTCGGAACTCACCTACTGCATTGATGAAGGAACTGGGTTATGGCGATGGATATAAATATGCACATGATTTTGTTGCTGGCAGCGAAGAAGCTTTTCAGGAATTTCTTCCCGGCTCACTGGCAGGTACAGTTTTGTATCAGCCCGGCAGCAATGCAAGAGAGGAAGAGATGAGAAAATATCTTTATTTTGTTTGGAAAGAAAAGTATGGTTACGGGTAAGTTTTTTACTATTTGTCGATGCTGGCCCTGCCTGTTGTTGTTTTTTTTAATCTCCTGCAAGCGTGAACCCTTGCGATGGGATACAAAATGGTCGGCTCCGCTCGCCTATGGAAGAGCCGGCGTAAAACAAATCATCCCGGATTCCTTACTCTCCATCAAAAATGGCGGAGAAGTATTTCTGGCATGGAAAGGCAGATTGGGTGCATCCGGAAGCAGCGATGTTTTTGTTTTGCCTGATACTACCGTATCCAAATTTTTTAACTCAGGACTTTTTTCTTTTACCGCTCCGCCGGGCACCAGCTTGTTCGGAAGTTCGGAAGATTTCACCTTCAATACCGGTGCCAGGCTTAGCAAAATTGTACTCAAATCGGGCAAGCTTCGTTATACAATCAAAAACAGGGTCAAGGGAAATATCCTGTTTTCATACAAACTGCCTTTTGCAAAAAAAAACGGAACTGCTCTTTCCATCAACAGGCCTATCCCTGCAGGAAATACAAACGCGCCCTCGGCTATTTCCGGTGTGCTTGATATGGCAGGTTATGAAATGATGATGAAAGGTAAAATGGGTGACAGATTCAATGCCATCGCATCAGAATATGAAGTACAGCTTGATCCAAATGGTCAGGCAGTGCTGATTTCTCCCTTTGATTCAGTGCTGGTTTCTTTTAGTTTCGAAAACATGGTTCCGGACTATGCCAAAGGGTATTTCGGACAAAGCGTGCTCAAACTGGAAGGGAATGCTCCGGTTACGCTTTTTAAAAATCTGAGTTGTGAAGATTTTCTGCTTGATGATGTCAACATGGCACTCACACTCAATAATTCCATGGGAGCAGATATCTCCTGCAGGATAAAAAAGATTGCTGCCATCAATGCTGTAAAAGGAACAGAAATTTCATTGCAGCATTCACTCCTCAATAACCAGATTCAGCTTTCGCGGGCGAGGGAAGTTCCTTATCAGATTCAATCGCGCACATTTGCTATCAACAGCGGCAACTCAAATGTTGCAGACCTGATATCAGGCTTGCCAACATCACTGAGCTACAGCATCGAAGCCTCCCTAAATCCCTTGGGAAACATCTCGGCATCGAATGATTTTTTAGTCTCCCCAAGGGTTTTTGATGCAGATATTTCCATTGAAATTCCTCTGCGTCTTGGACTAAAAAACCTTTCCTACTCCACCGGTGATACAAACGGTAATCTGACACCCGAAAATGCAACTAACTTCAAATTTTCTGTATCCGAGAATGATGTTGCCAAAAGCAATGGTGCTACCCTGCTGCTAAAATTCAACAATGATTTTCCTATGGAAATGCGTTTTGAACCGGTGTTTTTCGACAAGGATAACAAGCCTCTCTCTCTCTCCTTTTTGCAGGCGCCTGCTCTCAAATCTCTTTTTGTGATGCGTGCCGCTGTTCCGGAAACAAACGGGCGGGTAATCAGGCCTGCAACATCCGAAATCCCTTGTAGGTTGACAAAGGCAGACTTGATGCAACTCACAAAAGCAGTGAAGATGGCCTACAGAATTTATTTGAACTCCATTGATGCACAAGGGAAATACCACTTATGGTACGAGGATTATAAAATTGATTTCAGTATTTCTGCACGACTCAATTATGAAATGGAATTGCCTTAGATTTTTCTTGGCTCTTTGCCTGTGCAGTCAATCTTATTTTACGCTGGCAGGGACGCCACATAAGAATGCATCAATTGAATTCTTTTCAGCCCAATCTGCTTTCAGCAGCAGCCTGAGTGCATCGTCTCTTGCCGATGTTTACCGGGGAGGTTTTCTTGATACCAACCGCCTCTTTCAAATGAGTCAAGAACTCACCGGAAATAACCAACTTTTCCTTACAGAGAAATGGGGAATCAAATATTCATTTGATATTGCCGATGCCTTTCTAAACCGTTTTAAAATTCGCCTTGATGCAGGTATTTGTCAGCGAAATCTTCTCTTTACCACATTTACTGCAGATGCTTTTCGTTTGCTTGCATTTGGGAATCAACCCTTGCAGGAAAAAGAACTCTCGTTTTCGGGAAGCCGTTTTATGGATTATAATTTCCAGGACTTATTTACCGGGTTTACAGCAGTTACTGAAACAGAATCAGGAAGATTCAGTCTACGACTTGCCGCTTCCTTACTCAACATGAAATCCTCCAGCGATTTTCAGGTTTATCGGGGAACCATGATCACAGATTCAGCCGCAACCGAATTATCTGCGGACATCGCTGCCAAACTCCGTTCCATGCCGGGTGATACTTCACAGTCATCTACTTTTTTCTCGCACCGGGGGTTTGGATTTCTTGGGCATCTGAGTCTTTCATACACAAATAAAAACAGGGTGCATATCGGGCTTAGTGCTAATGATGTTGGAAGAACAACTTTTTACCGTTCCGCATCAAGAACAATAGATACCTCAATGGTATACAAAGGAATTTATATAAATACTTACGGATTGCTCTACAATCCAGGATACACAGTTGACACAGATTCTCTTGCCAGCACTTTTTCTCGAAGGCCTGCAGGGCGGTATACCGCTTTTTTTCCCTCTTCTTTTATCATGTCTGCCTGGTGGAAGCCAAGGGATACTACATGGCAGGTGTCTTTACAATCCACATTTTTTCCGGCGTTATCTTCCGTGTCTTTTCATCAGTTATTTATACACAAAACCTTTGGTGCATGGAAGGTTCAGGCAGGCGCGCTTCAGTTTTTTGGAAGGCGATTTACATCCGGTATTGGTGCATCTGTAAAAATCAGAAAAACCTGGTTCTTTACACTCGATGTAATCTCACCCGAAGTCCTTTTTCTTCCGGGAAAGACAAGGTCTGCAGGTGTTCGCGCTGCAGCCGGATGGAATTTACCTCGTCGCATAAAGCGGAAGGCCTGACATCAGGTTGTTGACTTGTTTTTTCAGTGATTGAATCCTTGTTTCGTTATCGCGGTTCATGATGCAATCATCAATCATGGAGGCAACCGTCTGCATGTCTTTTTCTTTTAATCCCCTCGTGGTGATGGCAGGAGTACCCAACCTGATTCCGGAGGTAACAAAAGGAGATTTGTCGTCGAAAGGAACCATGTTTTTATTTACCGTTATATCTGCTTTCACCAGGGCCTGTTCTGCTTCTTTTCCGGTACAATTTTTTGAGCGAAGATCAATCAGCATGCAATGGTTGTCTGTACCTCCGGATACAACCATGTAGCCCAAGTCCATCATGTGACTGCAAAGTGCTTTGGCATTTGCAATTACCTGTTTTGAATATTCCGTAAAGGATGCATCGAGTGCTTCACCAAAAGCAACCGCTTTTGCAGCAATCACATGTTCCAGCGGCCCCCCCTGAGTACCCGGAAATACGGCGGCATCAAGCAGGGCACTCATGGATTTAATTTCACCTTTGGGGGTGGTGAAACCATACGGGTTGGGGAAGTCTTTTCCCATCAGGATAAGACCTCCTCTGGGACCCCTGAGGGTTTTATGGGTGGTGGTGGTTATAACATGACAATGAGGTACAGGGTTATTAAGTAAACCGGTGGCAATCAAACCTGCAGGATGAGAAATATCTGCCAGCAAAAGTGCTCCTGCCTCATCTGCAATTTTTCTCAACCTGGCATAATCCCAATCTCTTGAGTAGGCAGAGGCACCGCAGATGATGAGTTTGGGTTTATTTTCCTTTACCGTTTTTTCAACCACATCGTAATCAATTCTCCCGGTTTCTCGGGATACACCATAGAAAGAGGGCTTGTATAGTTTGCCGGAAAAATTAACAGGAGAACCATGCGTGAGGTGACCTCCATGTGATAGGTCGAAGCCCGTGATTGAATCGCCCGGGTTGAGCAAGGCAAGCATCACAGCCGCATTTGCCTGTGCACCAGAATGAGGTTGCACATTCGCCCATGCTGCACCAAAAAGTTTGCACACCCTGTCGATGGCCAACTGCTCTACCTGATCAACGATGTGACATCCACCGTAATATCTTTTGCCCGGTAGGCCTTCGGCGTATTTGTTGGTAAGCACGCTACCCATTGCCTCCATTACCTGATTGCTGACAAAATTTTCGGAAGCAATCAGTTCTATACCTTCTGTTTGACGGTGTTTTTCAAGATCAATCAGATCAAATATTTGTTTGTCTTTATTCATGATGCACTGTTGTTGTTTCTGGAACTGATGATAAAGGTAGGAAGCAAAATCATGAGCACCAACGGCGATTGCAGAATACCCATAAATTCCCTGGCGAGCGTGTAGCCCTCTAACCCTTTGCCTGTGATTTTTCCGATGATGTAAAAAACTCCTGCCACCAGAAAAAGGAGGCCGTGGATCCCTAGTGTGATAAGGCTGTATTGTTTTTTACGGAAATAAAACCATACCGTAAGCAGGCAAATACCCATGTAGAAAAAAAATACCAAAACGGTCATGATCCACTTGATTTTGATTAGGGCTGAGTTGGAATATTGTTTTAAAAACAAAAGCCATTCCGGGAAGTGGTAATTGTAGGTACTGTCTGTTTCGTGATAATAATTCATGAATACCTGCATGTTTATATGAACAAAAAAAATCTCGCGGTAGTAACCGGCAACTATAAGCAACACGAATATGCCTGCTCCAAAGAGAATATTCTTAAGATTTGGAGACATTTTTACTGATGGATTTAATGTCTGAAAAATATAGCGTCCAAATCATCCAGAGTGCAAAGACAATGATATACACCGAAACCGTGAAGGTATAATTGTGGTTGAACTCAAGGTAATTCGGCGATTTGTATGCAATGATAGCGAGTGCCAGAATTCGGATGATGTTGGTGAGGTGAATCACCAGAATACCAAGGGGTATAAACCACAACTTGTTTTTGATTTTTCCAGGAAATGCAATCACGAATCCTGTAAATAAAGCAAACAATTCAAGACCATTGCAAGGATAACCTATGAGTACTCCGTTGGATCCATCAATGCCCACAACCCCCATCACATCGGCGTCTGCCGGAACCTGCATCATGGTATACCCCACACTTGTTAATACCCACACGCAGATGTCAGTGAGGTTGTTGATAAGCAGATAATCAACTTCGCTTTCAGGATGCAGAAACAGGTCGTAAAGAATGAACCAAATCACATACAAGCCTGCTGACTTCAGCAGAAAAAGGACGGCCTGGTTATTCTTGATTTTCGATAGCATAAAAAAAAGGCTTCAGGAGTTAACCCGAAGCCCGATGATAAACTGGTTAACAGTATTATTTTCCGGCAGGTGCGGGTGCAGGTTTTGCAGCTCCGGCCGGGAAGTTTTGAATCGGCTTGGATTTTGTATTTTCAATTTTCTCCTTCAGTTCCGATTCTTTCTGCACGGTGCTTGTTCCTGATTTGTAAACGAAGGAAGCTGCAATGCTCAGTACAACTAGTGTTATCGCCAAGCCCCAGGTTATTTTTTCAATTACCTCGGTAGTTTTTTGCACACCCATTACCTGGTTGCTGGCAGCAAAGTTTGAAGCAATGCCTCCTCCTTTTGAGTTTTGTATCAAAACTACAATAATCAGTAGGAGACAAACAAGGATGATTAGTACTGTTAGAAATCCGCTCATTTCGTTGGTTTATTTTGTTGTTTTTTTCTGGTTTCCTGAATAAGGGCTGCAAAGTAAAGGCTTTTCTCCGGATATTTCAACTCCAAGACCCTCAATGTCCTGATTGCCTTGCTATAATTGCCTTGTGCGATGTAAATTTTTGCCAGTGTTTCGCTTGCCAGGTTATCATCTTCAGTAACACTTTGCCTGGCCATATTGATGGGGGAGTAAAACTCAGATTTTGGTTTGCTGATTTTGGGCTCTTCTCTAATGAATTTCTCAACCAGGATATCCTTGGGCTTTTTGACTTCAGTCTCCTCCTTTTTTTCTTCCTTTTTGCCTTGTTTTTCAATGACTTGAGGATTTTTAAGCCAATCCAAAAAGCTTTTCTCCCTTCCCTGTTCTCCAATTTGTTTACCCGTCTCGGGCTGCTCCTGATTTTGTTCCAGTTCTTTTTCCAGGTGCAAGGCAGTATAGAGGCTGATACCGGTGGCCATAACTTCAACATCCAATTCTGTGCTTGCGCCTTCTGTGAGTACTTCCTCGGCGGCTTCCTTTATCCTGGCATGTGTTGTTTGCTTTTCAGTCAATTGCTGCTCCTTATTCAGGTCGCTGATGAGGGAAGGCTCCTCAATTTCTGAAATAAACTCCGGTTCGGAAGACGCAACAACAGGTTCTACGGGATCAACCATGGCCTGTTCCGTCGGATTTAACTGCATCTCATTATTCTCATTCAAAGGCATCGATCCTTCAGGAGTTTTTACATATTCAGGTGCCATTTGTGATGGCGTATTATGCAGCAGATTATAAAGATTCTTGCGATTGGTACTGTAGGCAGCCGCAATTTTTAAGCCGGCACCGGACTCTGCAGGCTCATAAAGAAATTTTGCGCGTGATAGCAGAATATGCGCCGTAGCAAAATAGGGATACTTCCTCGTCATCACATACAACTCATCTATGGTTGCAATGGGCATTGAGTTTGGATTTTGCAGAATTTCAGGCCAGTTCATAAGCATTTTTACCAGTTACTAAAACAACGGTTGAAGATGTCCTGTGTGAGTTTATCCTGAATTTCACGGGTGAGTCTTCCTTCTTCAGACGAGAGGGTGGAGGTAGCCGGAAAATCTGCAAACTGAGAAAAACTCTGTTCAAAATCCTGCTTGGGATTCTGTGTATTAACGAATGAAACCTGCACGGTAATGGTAAGCCTGTTAATGGCTGCTGCACTCTGTCCACCCACAGAAGATACAGCCGCGGGTGCAATGGCATATCCTGTAATTTTTCCCGTCATGATCAAATCACCGCCACGCACAAGCAACTTTAACCTGCTCTGCGAGGAAACCAGGGACCTCAGTCCCTCTGTGAAATTCTGACTTAGATAGGGAGGCGACAACGGAGCAAAGTTTTGAAATGTTGCTATACTGATGCTTTTGAGATTTGGCGAAACAGAAGCATCAGATAAACCATATTTCATTCTGCAGGATAGCTGTAAAATACACAGCCCAATCAGCAAGCAATTAGTAGATCTCCGTGTTGCTTTAGCGTATGCCGTATTCATTAATTTTTCGGTAGAGGGTTCGTTCAGAAATACCCAATTCACGGGCAGCTTTTTTGCGCTTTCCTTTGTGTTTTTCCAGGGCTTTGCGGATGAGTGATTTTTCTTTTTCCTCAATAGAAAGTGATTCTTCCACTTCGATGGTCGGACGATGAAAACCCGCGATAGGAGACAAACTGCCGTTTTCCATTACAAGCCCGTCATGAGGTTGAAAGAATTTACTCATTGCCTGCATTTCATCAGTGGAAGCAACCGGTGCAGCTCCTCCCATAAGATCGGCAACGATTTTTTTTAAATCGAACAGTTCCTTTCGCATCTCAAACAAAACCTTGTAGAGGATATCTCTTTCTGTAAACTCATTATCAGACCTTTCTTTCCCGAGCAAAACCGGAAGTTTTTGCTCAGCAGGCAGATAATTACTCAACATCTCAGGAGTGATTTCTCTCTGGGTTTCAATGATTGAAATTTGTTCGGTGAGATTTTTCAGTTGTCTGATGTTACCCGGAAAATGATAGTTTTCAAGCATCTGTTGCGCTTCGGCATTCAGCCTGATACCGGGCATGCGATACCTGGCAGCAAAATCCGCGGCAAACTTGCGAAAAAGTAAACCAATGTCACCATGTCTGTTTCGTAAGGCAGGTATTCGGATGGGGATGGTATTCAGACGGTAATACAAATCTTCTCGGAAACGATTTTTCTCAATGGCATCTGCGATGTTTACATTGGTTGCAGCGATGATTCGCACATCGGTTTTCTGTACCTTGGAAGAGCCTACTTTCATAAATTCACCGGATTCCAAAACCCTGAGCAGGCGTGCCTGTGTGTGAATAGGAAGTTCGCCCACTTCGTCCAAAAAGATGGTACCTCCGTTTACCACTTCAAAATATCCTTTCCGGGCGTCAATGGCACCTGTAAATGAACCTTTTTCATGACCAAACAATTCACTGTCTATGGTGCCTTCAGGAATCGCTCCGCAATTTACGGCAATGTAGGGTCCATGCTTGCGGCTGCTGAGGTGATGAATAATCTGAGGAAACACTTCTTTCCCGGTGCCGCTCTCGCCTGTTACGAGAACGCTTAAATCGGTATTGGCAACTTGCATGGCAACATATAAGGCCCTTTCCAGTTCCGGATTGTTGCCGATGATACCAAATCTTTGCTTGATTTCCTGAATACTCATTTTTTCTCCAATTAACGGGCACTCTTGAGGTTTCCGTCACTGTCTACATCCACAACTTCATAACCGAGTTTTTGCAAGCCCGGTAATATTTTCTCTCTGTCGCCAACAATCGCAATCACCATCTTATCGGTAGGTAAATACTGCGCTGCCAGTGCATTGATTTCAGTTGCAGAAATGCTTTTGAGGATGGCTGCCTGCTCTTCAGTGAATTTTTCGCTGAGGTTATAATCGAGAATGCGTCTCAAAAATCCTGCTTTCTGAAAGTTCGATTCGTATTTGAGTGCCTCGCTTTGCGCAAGCGCGCTTCTGGTAAAATTCAACTCTTGTTCAGTGATGCCTTTATCCCGAAAATTTTTCAATTCTTTGAAAAATTCTACTACGGAACTGTCCGTTACATTGCTCCTTACTCCTGCACCTGCAAGGAAAGTACCCTTGTATTGTGAACCGTTAAAAGAGGAGCGTGCGCCATAGGTATATCCTTTTTCCTCGCGTAAATTCAGGTTAATCCTACTATTGAAAGCCCCACCAAGAGAATAATTCATGATGGTAGCTTTAAAGAAGTTACCGTTAGCATCCCAGGGCAATGCCACATAGCCTATGCGAATTTCACTTTGTGCAGATTTCTCCTTGTTAACCAGAAAAATTTTGGTTTTATCAATGTTCCGTACACCGCTCTCTGCAGGCATTTTTACATTTTTTGATGCCCAACTTTTCAGGAAACCAAGTTTGCCAAGAATTTGTGTCTGCTCAAGGTTGCTCACCATCACGGCATTGGTGAGATTAGATGACCAGTATGTTGCATAAAAATTTCTTACATCTTCCAGGGTAATACTCTCTACTGAAGTTGAAGTTCCAATGGATGGAAGAGACATGATGTCATTCTCGGCAAACAACAAGCGGTAAAAGGCATTGTTTGCCATGGTGCCGGCCTGTGTAGACTGGTTGGCAATCAGCTTGAGCTGTTCATTTTTTAAACGCTTGAAATCTTCAGGATCAAATTTGGGTTTAAAAATTTTCTCTGAAAGTATCGCCAGCGTGGCATCAAGATTTTTTGTCAGTGAAAACAGGTTGATGGTAATTTCATTTGTACCCGGAAAAATGGAGATGCTGCTTCCCAACTTGTCGAGTTCATTGTTTATTTGCTCTGCACTTCTTAGCTCAGTGGATTCATCCATCATCATTGCCATCAGGTAGGAGATTCCTGCTTTGGAAGTTTTTTCAAAACGATGACCGCAGTAAACAGAGAGTTGAAGGGTAGTAACAGGCAATTCGTTGTTAATGGTACCTATGATGCGCAATCCGTTTGGAAGATTTTCACGCCACAGTGCGGGCACATTCATGGAAGGATTTTTTCCGGGCTGAGGTCTTTTAGACCGGTCAAAATTATCCTTTGGTTTGTTGTAAACCAGTCCTTGATATTCCTTGTGATCAGCATCACCGGGGTTGGTTGTTTTTGGGGTGTAATTATCAGCACCTGCCACGATCGATGTTTTTCCTTTTGGAACCACACTCAATACCACATGGTTTTTCTGCTTGATATAGGTATTATAAACCCTCATTACATCCTCTTTCGTAAGACTTCTTAGTATCTTGAGTTGTTCAGGAATCTGGTTAGGATTTTTCATGTAGGTATTGTAAAAAGCCAGGCGGGATGCTTTACCACTTACCATAGAGAGCGATTGAATCAGTTCTGCTTCTGTTTTACTTTTGAAATTTCCAAGCTCTTCATCAGTGATGCCTTTTTTTTCGAATTCGGCGAGGGTGGAAAACAATAAGGCTTCCATGTCTTTCAAAGGAAGGTCAGGCATGGCTTTGATAGAAAATGCAAACATGCCTGCAAGCTCCATAGAGTAATGATAGGATTCGGCCTCTATGGCTTTTTCTGTTTTGATAAATTGCTGGTAAATAGGGGAGGATTTGCTTCCTGAGAGTACGAATGAAAGCGCATCCAGGGCAGTTTCATCTTTGTCTAGAAAAGAAACACCCGGAAAAGCAATTTCAATCATCGGAAACTTCACATTATCTTCATAGGAGATGTAACGGTTTGCATCGAGTTTGGTATATTCAGCTCCCATGTTTTTTACTTCCGGACCACGCGGGATAGACCCAAAGTATTTTTCTGCCAATTTAAGTACTTCCTGAGGCTTAACATCTCCGGCCACCGTGAGTGTGGCGTTGTTTGGTCCATACCAGCGTAGGAAGAATTTTTTAAGATCATCCACATCCACTCTGTTGAGGTCCTCCACATCGCCTATGGTGGTCCAGGAATAGGGATGGCCATAGGGATACAATGCCCTGCAGATTTTTTCATATCCCAGGCCGTAGGGTACATTCTCATACCGCTGGCCCCTTTCATTTTTTACTGTTGCGCGTTGTACCTCAAATTTTTTCTGAGTAACGGCATCAAGTAAAAATCCCATCCTGTCGCTTTCCAACCACATGGCTGTTTCCAACTGATTTACCGGAAGCGTTTCAAAATAATTGGTGCGATCTGTATTTGTCGTACCATTCATTGATCCGCCTGCCTCAATTTCCTTTACCTTGATGCTGTAGGTGTCGGATGGCAGGGCGAGATTATCCTGGATACGCACGGAAGGCAGGACGAAGCCCATTTCCTGCGCGATGGTGCGGCGCAGCCCCTTGATCTGATCCGTCAGCCGCGGCGCATCGCCGGCAGCGAGCGAAAGCAGCCCATAGCCCAATTCCAGCCGCAGCAGATCCATCTTGAGCGATTCGCCAATCGGCAAATCAGCCTCTGGCGTCGGCAAAGGCGGTGCGCGCGCGGCTATGTCGCGTTGCTGTTCCTTTTGCATCAGGCGCCAGGCGCCATAGCCCGCAGCACCCGCCAGGGCGACAAAGGGCAGGAAAGGCATGCCCGGCATCAGCGCCATGACGCCCGAAGCGCCGGCAGCGATGGCCAGCGGCTTGGGGCTTGAGGCCAATTGCTCAACCAGTGCCTGATCCGCCGTGCCTTCCGTGCTGCCCTTGGTGACAACGATACCGGCGGCGACTGAAACCAGCAGCGCCGGGATTTGCGTGACCAGGCCATCGCCCACGGTCAGCATCGAAAAATTGAGGACCGCATCACCGAAACTCATGCCATGGCGGAGGCTGCCAATCGCGATCCCGCCAAGAAGATTGATGGCAGTGATAATGAGGCCAGCAATGGCATCGCCGCGCACGAATTTCGCGGCACCATCCATGGAACCATAAAAGCCGGTTTCCGCTTCCAATTCCTTGCGGCGCGCACGGGCTTGGTTTTCGTCAATCAACCCAGCCGAAAGATCGGCATCAATCGCCATCTGCTTGCCGGGCATGGCATCCAGGCTGAAGCGCGCGGCGACTTCGGCGATGCGTCCGCTACCCTTGGTGATAACAACGAAATTCACGATCAGCAGGATGAAGAAGACAATCAGGCCAACCGCGACATCGCCCCCCATCAGAAAGCCGCCAAAGGCGGAAATCACGTGTCCCGCCGATTCCGGCCCCTCATGCCCATGGGTCAGGATGATGCGCGTGGTCGCCACATTCAGCGACAGCCTGAGCAGCGTGGTCAGCAGCAGCAGAGTCGGGAAGGAGGTGAAATCAAGCGGTCGCTGCAAGAACAGCGACGTCATCAGCACCAGTATCGATAGCGTAATGGAAATCGCCAGCCCAAGATCCAGCAGCAGCACCGGCAGCGGTACAATGAGAACAACAAGCAGCAGCGCAACGCCAAGCGCCAGCGCCACGTCATTGCCGGGCTGGGCGCGTTTTAACCAGGAAGGAACCAGTGTTTCTGACACGCGCTTCAGTCAACCGTGGCGGAGGCTGGCATCTGCCCTGGAATGGGCGGAACCGCCACGCCCGCCGCGCGGTATTCATGCAGCTTGTTGCGCAAGGTACGAATGGAAATACCCAGCATTTCCGCCGCCCGCGTGCGATTGCCCAGGCAATGGGAGAGAGTTTCCAGAATTAACTCCTGCTCCACCTCCTCCATCCGGCGCCCAACCAGCGCCGCAGCGTTGCGGGGCGCGGGCGACGTGGCCGCAGCTTGTGCCGGCGCCATTGGTACCGGTGAAGCTTCTGGCATGGCAGCCGTGATCGGGGCGGCCATGGCAGCCACGCTACTGGGCGTCATCAATTCAATGGCATCGGCACCAATCGCGCTGCCTTCGGCCAAAAGCACGGCGCGATGAATGGCATTTTCCAATTCGCGCACATTGCCGGGCCAGGGATGACGCAGCAGCATGGCTTCAGCTTCAGGCGTCAGCAGGCGATGGGGCAAGCCATTGGCCTGGGCATAGCGTTCAGCGAAATAGCGCGCGAGAGGCGGGATATCAGCCAGCCTTTCACGGAGCGCTGGAATGCGCAGCCGCACCACGGCCAGGCGGAAGTAAAGGTCTTCGCGGAAGCGCCCCTTGGCGACTTCTACCTGAAGATCACGATGCGTGGCGGCCAGGATACGCACATCAATGCGAATGGGCGCGCCACCGCCCAGGCGATCTATTTCGCGTTCCTGGATGGCGCGCAGGATCTTGGCCTGAAGGCGGGGGTCCATTTCGCCGATTTCATCGAGCAATAGGGTGCCGCCATTCGCTTGTTCAAACTTACCCTTGCGCGCGGCGACCGCGCCGGAAAAGGCTCCCTTTTCGTGGCCGAATAATTCGCTTTCCAGCAGCGCTTCAGGCAGCGCCGCGC
>JBEICQ010000019.1:0-25929 GCA_040383885.1 Flavobacteriales bacterium
CCGGCTCCAAGCAGGAGGAAGCTTCCATGCAGGATACTACCCAGGTTGCAGACACCACCACCAAACAAAAGAGGGAATTCACTGAATTTGAATTTGACAAAATGATGGCCAATTTTCCCAAGCCAATGGAGATTGAGTCTGAGATTCTAAAATCAGGAATCAAGTTCGAAAAAGTGGCACTGAATGATTTGGCCAATGCTTCCAATTATCAGACAGATGCAAAAAAGGCAATTAATTTTGGTATTTATTCAGTGGACCTTGGATATCTTGCAGTATTCAATAAAAAACAGGAGGCTATCCGTTACCTGAAAACCGCCAGGGAGTTTGCCATCGCACTTCATGCAGGGGAAGCCTTTGAGCGTGAAGCCGGAGCAAATATTGAGGCCAACATATCAAACAAGGACACCCTGGTGAAAATTGCGGATGATGTCTATTATGATTCATACTCACACATAAAGTCCTCAAATAACCTGGAGATTGCCACATTGGTAGTTATCGGCAGTTGGGTCGAAAGTCAATATCATGCTCTTAATTCCATTCGTGAGGTTCCGCGGGATAAGAAAACAGATGCGGTATTCAATAAGATTTACGAAAATCAACTGCACCTCTCCAATCTGATGAATGTGGTTTATCAATTCAAAGGAAAACCTGAGTTTGATGCTTTGATTCCTGACATGGAGAATCTTCTGGTGCTTTATAAATCCTACAAGGAAACTTCACAACTTCAACAGGATGGTGCTAAAAAACTTTATGAAAGTGTTGCAGCCATCAGGACCAAACTTATCTCTTAATCACAAGATGTAGAACACACATGACACCGACAAAATTGTCGGTGTTTTTTTTATGAATCAGGGAATTCTTCAGGCTATAGTAAGATTGTTTGCTATTTTTTCTACTCTTGATGAGGATCGGAAAAGAAGCAGGGAACTCGTCTATTCATTTTTACTGCAACAGCTTAACGAGAATACTGCCCAGGTTTATCTTTCGGAATATGATCAGTTTATTTCTGCACAGGAAAACCCGGAAGAGAGTATTCAGCGAAAGAAGAAGACATCTGCCTATTCCGTAAAAGTTCTTACCATTTGTGAAAGGATGAATGCAGAGCTTAGCCAAAAACAAAAAATTATTGTTTTGGCGAGACTCATGGAGATTATTTACGACGGAAATGTTACTGAAACAGAAATTGATTTCATTGAAACGGTAACTTCCAGCTTTAATATTCCGGATGAAGAATACCTAATCCTACGGGCCCTAATTACCGATGAACTCCCGGAAACCGGTACATTTCTTATCAGATACACAGGTACATCTGTGCATGAACATACTGTCGGAATGCATGAGTTAACAGGCTTGCAGGGAGACCTTTTTGTTGCTTTTCTGGCTTCTTGTCAATTGTATTTGCTCTCATACAGGGGCAAATCTGAACTTTCCCTGAATGGGCAACTCATACAGCCAGAGAGGTTGTATATCCTCAATCCTGGATCAGTGGTGAGAAGTAGCAAAATCAATCCACTGTATTTCTCCGAAATCGAAAATTATTTTTTGCGAAGAGATGCAGGCTCCACTTTCGAGTTTAAAGTTGATGCCATCACTTTTGCTTTCAAAAGTGGCAGACTGGGATTACAGGAATTAAGTTTTTCCGAGCAATCCGGTCGAATGATTGGTATCATGGGGGGATCAGGCGCAGGTAAATCAACCCTCTTAAATGTGCTTAATGGAAATGAGCATCCAAGTTCAGGGAAAGTAACCATTAATGGAATTGATCTGCATCATCATGATGGCAAGCTTAACGGGGTGATTGGATTTGTTCCTCAGGAAGACCTCTTGATAGAATCGCTTACTGTATTTGAAAACCTGTTTTACAATGCCCGCCTGTGTCTTTCAGGAAAATCTGCAGAAGAAACTACAGGCATTGTGCATCAAGTGCTGAATCAGCTTGGTTTAAGCGAGGTAGCCGATTTAAAGGTGGGTTCTGCACTGCATAAGACCATTAGTGGGGGACAGCGAAAAAGAGTCAATATAGCACTTGAACTTCTTCGTGAGCCTGCTGTGTTGTTTTTAGACGAGCCCACATCCGGCTTGTCATCCAGAGATTCAGAAATCATTATTGATATTCTAAAAGGACTGGCCCGAAGAGGGAAATTGATTTTTATCGTTATTCATCAGCCGTCTTCTGAAATTTTTAAGCTTTTCGATCGGCTCTTGTTGCTCGATACAGGTGGATATCCCATCTATTATGGCAATCCTGTTGAGTCGCTGATTTACTTTAAACAACAAATTAACCATGTGGGTGCTGCTGAGAGCGAATGTTCCTTATGCGGAAATGTAAATCCGGAACAATTATTCAGCATTATTGAAGCACATGTACTTGATGAGTACGGAAATATCACGCGGCAGCGAAAGATTTTACCGGAACAATGGTATCGTTCATATAAAAAACGATTCAAATCTTCTTTTCCACCTTCCTCCATTCAGAATGAGCAGCAGTTTGCCGGGAATACACAAAGCCCTCCCGGAAAATTACTGCAATGGTTTTATTACCTGCAGCGTGATTTGGTATCAAAGATTGCCAACACCCAGTATCTTGTGGTTACACTTTTGGAGGGGCCCATTCTGGCAGCATTACTGGCCTTTGTCATCAGATTTTCTCCAAGGATTTCAAAGGGGGATTATGTGTTTTATGACAATCCCAACATTCCTGCTTATTTGTTCATGTGTGTATTGGTGAGTTTGTTCTTTGGTATGATTGGCAGCGCAGAAGAAATTTTCTCTGACAGGAAAATACTCAAGAGAGAAAAGTTTCTAAATCTCAGCTGGATGAGTTATCTGACATCCAAGATGACCATACAGTTTTTGATTTCCGGTATACAGGCCCTTTTGTTTGTATGGATTGGCAATCTTATTCTTGGTATTCGTGGCATGTACTTCTCCCATGTGATGCTTTTTTTTACCGCCTCATGTTTTGCCAATCTGATGGGGCTCACCTTGTCTGCGTCCTTTCGATCAGCAGTAACCATTTACATCCTCATCCCATTGCTGCTTATTCCTCAGATTCTGCTTGCCGGCGTCATTGTTAAGTTTGAGAATTTGAACCCTGTGGTTAAAGCAAGTAAAAATGTACCGTGGATTGCAAACCTCATGCCCAGTCGCTGGATTTTTGAGGCCATGGCTGTTGAGCAATTTACTTCAAATGCTTATGAAAAACCTCAGTATGTCTGGAATGCGGAGATTGAATTTGCCAGTTTCATAGACGGTTACTGGTCGGACGAAACCATTGATGCATGGGAACACGGAAGAGAGGGAACAAGTAAAGAACTGCTTGCAGGAGATATCAATCAAAAATTAACATCCTGTTCCATGGTTGCTGATGTGCATGCCGGCATGTCAACGCCACAGGTCAATTCAAGAATTCAAACCATCAGGAACCATTATAACCGGAGAGCCAAACAGATATCGAAGAGGAAAGATGCCTGGATTGAAAAAAATACAGCAAATCCCGAAAAGAAAAAATTGTTTTTGGAATTCAAAAACAAACATGAAAATAAGGCACTCGGTAGTTTTGTTAAAAACGAATTAGAGGAAAATCAAGTTGTTCTGCAGAATGGTGCATTTGTGCCTAATACCCGACTGGTGTATTTTCCATACAATGGTTCGAACCCCTTTGAAGCAGGACTTTTTGTGCCTTCCAAGAAAGCAGGAAGATTTACAATGAGTACTTTTTGTTTTAATCTTGCTGCCGTTTGGGGCATGACCATTCTTCTGTTCTGGATGCTCTATTTCAGGATTTTTCCAGCGGTGTTTAATGCCGAAGGCAAAAGAAGGAAGTGGATTCCTATCTTTAAAATGCTGAAGAAAAAGTGAATTCCCCTAACGATTACTGGGGATTGGTAAAAATTTCGTGTAGGAGTTCAGATAATCTTTCGATAGGTACTCTTTCTTGTTGCATGCTATCACGATAACGGAGGGTTACCTGATGATCCTCAAGGGTCTGATGATCTATTGTGATGCACACCGGAGTGCCAATTGCATCTTGTCTGCGGTATCTTTTTC
The DNA here is from genome assembly GCA_040383885.1 of Flavobacteriales bacterium. Classification (GTDB taxonomy): domain Bacteria; phylum Bacteroidota; class Bacteroidia; order UBA4408; family UBA4408; genus JBEICQ01. The sequence continues at coordinate 4,051 of JBEICQ010000019.1, forward strand.
CGATGCTGTCTTTTTCATCATACTGACACATATAGTGGTGTTTGAGCGATGATAAAATTTCACCTGCTTTTTCAGGTAATCCATCTTTTTTAATGAGCGGAAGAACGGCAAGTTTAACCGGAGCGAGGAAGGCAGGTATTTTGAGGACTGTGCGGTTAGTGCCGTCTTCAAGATTTTCTTCGGTATATGCCGCCGAAAGCACGGCAAGGAAAAGCCTGTCTAATCCAATAGAGGTTTCAATCACATAAGGAACATAAGATTTGTTTTCTTCCGGATCGAAGTATTGCAATTTTTTACCTGAATGCTGTTCATGGTTCCTGAGATCAAAATCAGTTCTTGAATGGATTCCTTCGAGTTCCTTAAAACCAAAAGGAAATTTATATTCAATATCGCAGGCTGCATTGGCGTAGTGGGCAAGTTTTGCATGGTCATGAAAACGGTATTTGTCTGCACCAAGACCAATGCTTCTATGCCACTGTATCCTGGTTTCTTTCCAATGGTTATACCATTCCATTTCCGTTCCGGGCTTCACAAAATATTGCATCTCCATCTGTTCAAATTCTCGCATACGGAAGATGAATTGTCGGGCAACGATCTCATTACGGAAGGCTTTTCCGGTTTGAGCAATACCAAATGGTATTTTCATCCGACCTGTTTTTTGCACATGTAAAAAGTTTACGAAAATACCCTGGGCAGTTTCCGGCCTGAGATAAATTACAGAGGCCTCTTCACTCAGCGATCCCATCTGTGTGGAAAACATCAGGTTGAATTGTCTTACCTCTGTCCAATTGGAAGTTCCGCTAACAGGACATTTGATTTCCAGGTCGATAATCATTTGTCTGATGGCAGGAAGATCTTCGGATGTAAGTGCTTGAGTAAATTTATCTTTTATCCAAATCAATTCTTTACGGATTGATAATACCCGCTCGTTGGTTTCAAGGTAGAGTTCCTTGTTAAAGGAATCGCCGAATCTTTTGGAGGCTTTTTCAACTTCCTTATCAATTTTATCATTGAGCTTGGCCATGTAATCTTCAATCAATACATCGGCCCTGTATCTTTTCTTGGAATCCTTGTTGTCGATGAGCGGGTCACTAAAAGCGTCTACATGTCCGCTGGCTTTCCAGGTGCTTGGATGCATAAAGATGGCGGCATCAATACCTACGATATTTTCGTGGAGTTGTACCATGCATTTCCACCAGTATTGCCTCAGGTTGTTTTTAAGTTCTACGCCGTATTGTCCGTAGTCGTAAACAGCACCCAGACCGTCGTATATATCACTGCCCGGAAAAATATAGCCGTATTCTTTGCAATGGGAGATGAGATTTTTAAAAATATCCTCAGAATTCATGGCTGCAAAGGTATGTTTTGCCTGTTAATGAAGTATTGTTAATATCGGATGACCACATGAAACCCGCTGTGGTTGCGGATATTTATTACTTTGTCGTTGTCAATCATAAGGTATTGTCCTTTAATGCCTGTTAACCTTCCGGAGATTACCGGGTTTTTTTCCAGGTTTTGGCTCTGTACTTTTTCAGGGTAATTCAACACAGGATAGTTGAGCGAGTAAATATGGTTGTCTTTATTAACATATGACCTGAGATCATCCGGGAGATGTGCACAGGCTTTTTCTTTCTCCTCCAAAAGGTTTATGGGATCCTGTATGTTTCTGAGCATTTTTCGCCAATCTGTTTTGTCGTTAAAAAAAGATTTCAGGTGAACCTCGGTGATTCCTGCCAAATAGCGGTTTGGAGTTTCGCTGAGGATAATGGCCTTTGTGGCGCCTTGGTCTATCCATCTTACCGGTACCTGGGTTGAGCGGGTGACTCCCACTTTTACTCCGCCACTGCAAGCGAGGTAAACCACATGGGGTTGCACATGATGCTCTAATTCCCATGCCGGATCCCTTCCTTTTCCGAGGTGGCCCATGCACAGTTCCGGTCGGATAATACATTCTGCATTCTCTGCATCAGACATAAAGCATTTGTAGCAAAAGCCCTGTCCGAATGATTTTTTTGTGATTTTACCGCAGGACACACAATTGATGCGACCCGTGAACTCAAGGGAAATCAGATTGTTTAGCAGAGGATTCAATGGGATTTTTAAGCTGCTGATTCTGAGAGCATATTGAATATGTTCCTCCTGATAGTTGGCAGACATTTTAGACAGATTTCCGGATTCTTCCATGGCAAATCGTGAATTTATGTTGAATTCGTTGATAAATGACTGCTTTTGTTTTGAATACGCTTATTTTTACAGCCTCATCCTAATTATCCATGGTTTCATTCAACGACGATACTTTGGCCCTGGCACAGCGAATCATTCGCAGGTATCCAGAAGGCAAACAAAAATCGGCATTAATACCTATTCTTCATCTGGCACAGGCCGAATTTGGTGGCTGGCTCAGTGTTGAGACGATGGATTATGTGGCCGGCTTGCTCCAGATTAAACCTATTGAAGTTTATGAGGTGGCTTCCTTTTACAGCATGTTTAATCTCACCCCCAAGGGCAAATGCCTCATTGAAGTATGCCGTACGGTTCCCTGCTGGCTCAAGGGAAGCGAAGATATTGTTGCTCATTTGAGCAAGCGCCTTGGAATCAAGGAAGGCGAAACTACCAAAGACGGCATGTTTACGCTTAAAACAGTAGAGTGTTTAGGTTCCTGCGGAACAGCACCGATGTTACAATGCGGGCATGAATACCATGAAGACCTGACTCCGGAAAAGGTAGACTTGCTGCTTGAAAAATGGAAGAGCGAAGACAGCAGGAAGGTATATGTAAGCAACGATTTTTTCAGAGAAAACTAATATGGGAAAGAAACTATTATTGGAACATCTGGGTGTGGAAGGTATCCATACTTACGAAGTTTACAGAAGACAAGGAGGATACCGTTCTGTGGAGAAAGCCATCCGCGAAATGAGTCCAGATGCGGTTGTGGAAGAAGTAAAGAAAAGCGGATTAAGAGGAAGGGGAGGAGCAGGATTTCCTACCGGAATGAAATGGAGTTTTTTAGCGAAGCCTCCCGGAGTGCCCCGCTACCTGGTATGCAACGCTGATGAGTCGGAGCCGGGTACATTTAAGGACCGTTACCTGATGGAGAAAATTCCTCATTTACTCGTTGAAGGCATGATTACCTCAAGCTTTGCGTTGGGTGCAAACAGTGCTTACATCTACATCAGGGGAGAATACTTCTACCTGGTTAAGATTCTTGAAAAAGCCATCGACGAAGCATATGCTGCCGGATTTTTAGGAAAAAATATACTCGGATCAGAATATTCCCTGGATTTGTATGTTCATCCGGGTGCCGGCGCATATATCTGTGGAGAAGAGACCGCATTGCTGGAATCTTTAGAAGGAAAAAGGGGCAATCCTCGGATGAAACCTCCTTTTCCTGCAATTGCAGGATTGTATGCCTCTCCAACGGTGGTTAACAATGTAGAAACGATTGCTGCTGTTGTTCCTATTGTGAATATGGGAGGTGAGGAATACGCCAAGATCGGTGTTGGGAAATCCACGGGTACAAAACTGATTTCTGCCGGAGGCAATATCAAGCGTCCTGGGGTGTATGAAATTGAAATGGGTTTACCGGTTGAAGAGTTTCTGTTTTCTGATGAATATTGCGGGGGTATAGAGAAAGACCTGGAACTGAAAGCAGTTGTCCCCGGAGGATCTTCTGTTCCAATTTTACCCGCCGGTTTGTTTCTAAAAACAGCAGCAGGAGAAGCTCGCTTAATGAGTTATGAATCGCTTGCGGATGGTGGGTTTGTAAGCGGAACGATGCTGGGCTCCGGAGGATTTATTGCCTACGACCAAAGGGCATGTATTGTAAGAAGCACCTGGAATTATGCCAGGTTTTATCATCATGAGAGTTGCGGACAGTGCAGTCCTTGCCGGGAAGGTACAGGATGGATGGAAAAGGTGTTGCACCGCCTGGAACATGGAGAGGGTAGAATGCATGATATTGATTTACTTGTTGATATTGCCAGAAAGATTGAAGGAAACACGATATGTCCCCTGGGTGATGCAGCAGCATGGCCCGTAGCGGCTGCCATCAGGCACTTCAGGGAGGAGTTTGAGTACCATGTTAAATTTCCCGAAAGAGTGAAGGATCCCAAGCATTTCCATCACACGCCTTTCAGCAAAATTCGTCAGGCTCATCTGGTCTGATAGAAGGCTTTCATTGACAAGGGAAATTTGTGGTTTATTAATTATTTTTACCTTTGGTAAACCAAAATCACAAACATGAAAAACCTGGTCACTTTTGCACTTATTCTGCTCGTTACGATTGGATTCGTTTCCTGCGACAAGCTCAAATCGCTGGACTATAAGCCAAGCAACATTGAGTTCTCCTTTGACACTGTGCGTGCAGCAGGTGATTATATCAAATTTACTTCGCAGAAGTATGATGTGAATCAGATATTCAAGTCTTTAGGGATATCTGCAGACAAGGTTAAGGGATTGAACCTTAAAAAAATTGATTTAACCATGCTAACGCCCGGGGTGTATTTTTCAGATTTTTCCAAAGCCCAGATGGAGGTTTATGCCAAAGGCCTTGATACTGTTCGCATAGGTTGGGTAGATAATATTCCTGCTTCAGCCACTACCGCGCTTTCATTGAATGTGGCAACAAACACAAACATTCTCGAGTACGCCAATTCCGGTGAAGTTTTCTTTAAACTTACGGTTACGGCCACCAAACCACTGCCTGCGTTCCGGATAAAGGCCGAGCGTGCCGAAGTGTTTCCTGCGAGTATAAGCAAGCTTGGCTTCTAATTCAGAAAAAATCTTTTTTCAAAGTCTTTTTTTCAACCCCGGAAAAACTGCTTTTCAGGTAGTTTTTTTGTGGGTTTTACTTTTGTTATTACCTTTTTTTTCTTCATCAGCAGGAATTCCATTCATCAGAAATTACAAGTGGAAAGATTACCTGGCAGATCATGCAAATTGGTCCATCGCTCAGGACCGAACCGGATTGATTTATGTTGGCAATAACAATGGCTCTATCCTGCAATATGATGGTGTTGGTTGGACATCCTACTTTAACCAGAACTATTCTGTTGTGCGGTCTCTCGCAACAGGAAGGGATGGAAAAATTTATGTAGGTTCTCAGGGAGAGATTGGCGTATTGGAGTTACATGAATCAAAGACAGTTTACCGGTCTTTGAATAAACTTATTCCGGATTCTGCAGCTGAATTTTTTGATGTTTGGAAAACCTGCATCATTGGGGATTCGGTATTGTTTCAGACAAATACCGGCTTGTATATTTTCCATGATAACCGTGTTAATGTGGTATTTCCGGAGGGAGAGCATTTGTTTCATTTTGGATTTGAGGTTGGTAATAAGTTTTATGTGCTTGAGCAGGGACTTGGACTAAAAGTTTTAAGAAACGGAAAACTAAACATGATTGAAGGCGGTGAATTTTTTGCAGGAGACAAAATTTATGGCATGCTGTTATCAGCAGAAAACCACCTTTTGGTTTTTACCCGTGAGCGGGGCATTTTTGAAGTGAGGCAGCAAGGAGTGGTTAAGCCTTTTAAAACAGAAATAGATCCACTTCTGGTTCAGTCAGGCTTGTACTCAGTTGTTCGCTTGTCAAATGGCAACATGGCTTTGGGAACACTAAATGAAGGGCTTTTTATTATCGGTTCAAAAGGAGAATACAGACAGCATCTTAACCGCCAAAATGGTTTGCAGGGTTCTTTGGTTACCGCCCTTTTCGAAGATTGGCAAAAAGGGCTGTGGGCCACCTGCATCAATGGAATCAGCCGGGTAGAAATTTCGGGAACAATAAGTGTAACCGGAGAGGAACAGGGTCTGAACGGCCAGGTAAAACAAGTATTACAAGCAGGTAAATATTTGTACGCTCTTACAGATCAGGGTGCATTTGTTGCAAAGCGATCAGGTGACAGATGGGATAGGTTTAATCAGATACCCAACTGTACCAAGCTGGGTTTTAATCTCATTCTTGTAAATCATGTCAATGGTCCAAGAGTTTTTGCCTGTATGGATGATGGATTTTATGAGTTTATTGGAACTGCATCAAAGAAAATCCTCCATCACTCCGTAAGAATTATTTGCTATGACCAGCAAAACAAGCGTATTTTTTTAGGAACAAATAGTGGCATCCGCGAGTACAGGGAGCAATCGGGTGAATGGCAGCTGATCGAAGCTTTTGATGAAATCAATCAGGATGTAAGACATATAGAAATGGATGGAAAAGGGAATGTTTGGTTTTCTACTTTTTTCAATGGTGTTTTTATGATTGAAAAAAAGAAGACATCAACCTCTTCTTTCAATTCGACAAATCATGTTGTATGCGACAACAAGAAATATTTTCTGCATCAGTTTGACCTAAAATCGGGTTTGCCTTCTCTCAATTTAATACGACTTGCAAAAGTTGAGCAGCAGATTATTCTACTTTCAGGTTCCGGAATTCTTCAATACTCAGAAAAAAAAGACTATTTTGATAAGTCTGCCTGGGTACATCCCGACCTCATGGCCTGGAACTACCAGGTGTATCACATCTCCTATAAAAACAAGAACGATTACTGGGTTGGACTGGCTGATAGTACTAACAGAAAAATAGTTCATATCCGCAACAAGCAATTTGAGTTAATGGGAAGAATTCAAAATCTTACAGTATCGGATATCAGGTATTCTGACTACGGAAGTGTGTTTTTTGCTACCGATGACGGCTTGTTTGAACACAATACTCAAAACCGGTTTTCCGGACGCATCAAATATCCTTGTATCATCCGATATTACAAGAAGGTAAGGAACCAGGAGACGATTGATGTTCCGCCCGGAAAGAAGAACACAACCATTACCCTGCCTTACCATGACAATCATATTCAAATTGGTTTTGCTGCCCTTTATTATGATGCAGTAGAAGAAACGAAATTTTCATGGAAGATGGAGGGAGAAGATCCTGCATGGACTCCCTATTCAGATGTCTCGTTCTGTACCTACTCAAACCTTTCTGAAGGCAAGTATACATTTAAAGCAAGGGCATTAAATATTTACGGAGATGTTTCATCTGTTGCAGAAATAACTATCGTAATCATGCCTCCCTGGTATCGGACCTGGTGGGCGTATCTGCTGTATTTTTTTCTGGTAATTGGTACATTCACCTTTGCCCTGCAGGCGAATACAAGGAGATTGACAAAAGCTAAAAAGCGTCTTGAAGAGATTGTCAGGCAAAGAACACAAGAGGTGTTGAAACAAAAAGAAGAGGTGGAAAAACAAAAGCTTGTGATTGAAATTAAAAACAAGGATATACTTGATAGCATAAACTACGCGAAAAAAATACAAGAAGCCATACTGCCATTAAACAAAGAAATTCATGATTTTTTCTCTGATGCATTTATTTTTTTCAAGCCCAGGGATGTAGTTAGTGGTGACTTCTATTGGTTTTATGCGGTTGATGAGCATACTTCGATTGTTGCAGTTGCCGATTGCACCGGTCATGGTGTGCCCGGTGCATTCATGAGTATGATAGGACACACTCTGCTAAATGAGATCGTCATTGAAAAGAAAATTCATCTGCCTTCAGAAATTCTGTCTGAACTGCATGCAAGGGTGCATCAGTCGCTTAAGCAGCAATCGGGAACTGAGTCCAGAGATGGGATGGACATTGCTATTTGCAGGTTTGATCGGCAGAGCAGAACGATTTCCTTTGCCGGTGCCAATCGTCCTTTGTTCTATGTTGCACATGATGAATTGCACGAGATTAAACCTGATAAAAAGCCTATAGGTGGATTGTTTTTAGAGGGGGAAATGAACAGGAGACTTTTCACACAACACACACATGTGCTTTCAGAAGGATCCTGGATCTACATGTTCTCTGATGGGCTTGCAGATCAGTTTGGAGGCCCCTCAGAAAAGAAGTACATGGTAAAACGACTCAAAGAAAAATTGTTGGAACATGCCGGTATATCAGGTAGTGGACAACTCCTTTTTTGGCAGGAAGAGATGACGCAGTGGATGCAAGCGCATGAGCAGGTAGATGATATTCTGCTTGCCGGTTTTCGTATTTGAGATTACTTTTTTAAATCAGGTTTGGGATTTTTGCCCTTTTAAGCCTTTTTTAATTAAACCAATCGACAGGTATTCAGATACATAGATATTTTGTTTAACGATTTAAAAACAAAGTTGAGCAAAACTTGTCTCATATGTTCTAAAATCATCATATGAGAAAAATCAATTACCTAACCCTCCTGACCGGTGCACTCATGGCCCTTCAGGTATCCGCACAGGCACCCAAGGTGCAGATTATCCACAACTCAGCAGACGCTGCAGCCGCTCAGGTTGATATTTACCTGAATGGCACATTGGTGCTCAACGATTTTGCTTTCCGTACAGCCACTCCTTTTCTGGATGTGACGCCCGGAGCTGTGAATGTAGCCATTGCCCCATCAAGCAGCAGCTCAGTGGCAGATTCCATTGCGTCTTTTAATTTTATCCTGTCCCCCAGTACCAACTATGTGATTATCGCTAATGGTATTGTGAGTGGCAGCGGTTACAATCCGTCAATTCCTTTTGATCTGTCGGTGAGTGCCATTGGTCAAACTGCTGCACAGAACCCGGCGAATACAGATTTGCTCGTATTTCATGGTGGTACCGATGCACCCGAGATTTCAGTATGGGAAACAAGCGGCACCGATGCCGAAGTTTTCAATAACTTTTCCTACGGCGATTTCGAAGGATATCTTCCTCTTCCAACCGACGATTATGTTCTTGAATTAAGAGACACTGCAGGTTTGGTTACATACAAATCTTATAACGCTCCTTTGGCACAACTCAATGCACAAGGTCTTGCCGGGGTAGTTGTTGCTTCCGGATTCCTGAATCCTGCTGCGAATAGCAACGGTGCCGATTTTGGTCTGTTCGTTGCTTTACCTACAGGAGGTGCTTTGTTGCCCCTGCCTGAGTCTACAGCCAAAATACAGGTGATTCATAATTGTGCCGACGCAGCCGCCACACTAGTGGATGTTTATCTGAACGACAGTTTAGCCATCAACGATTTTGCTTTCCGCACTGCTACACCTTTTTTGGAAGTGCCAGCAGGTATTGATCTTGAGGTGGCCATAGCACCTTCCAATAGTACCTCTTCTTCCAGCGCCCTGGCAACTTTTACCTATAACCTCGATGCCGGACAAAACTACACAATTGTTGCAGCGGGTATTGTTAGTCCTACAGGATACAATCCTTCCGTACCATTTACCCTGCATGTATCGCCGAATGCACAAACAGAAGCAACAGACACTACAGAAACAGACATTCTGGTATATCATGGTTCAACAGATGCTCCGGTGGTATCTCTCTGGCAGCCTGACACAACACTTGTGTTTAATGATTTTGCATTTGGGGATTTCGAAGGATATCTGAATGTGCCTACTGACGATTATGTTTTTCAGATTCGTGACAATAGCGGAAATCAGATTGTAAAAGCTTATGATGCTCCTCTGGCCACGCTTGGTTTGGAAGGTGAAGCACTTGTAGTGCTCGCCTCAGGATTCCTGAATCCTGCTGCCAACAGCAATGGACCTGCATTTGGACTTTGGGTTGCTCTGCCTACAGGTGGGCCATTGGTGGCTCTCCCTGAATCAAAGGCCCGCGTTCAGGTGATTCATAACGCTGCAGATTTAGCAGCTGCTCAAGTTGATGTATATGCAAACAATACCCTACTACTAGACAATTTTGCTTTTCGCACTGCCACTGCCTTTGTAGATGTTCCGGCTGCGGTAAACCTTCAGATTGGCATCGCACCCTCCAACAGCACATCTGTAGCAGATACAATTGTATCCTTCAATTATATACTTGAATCCGGACAGAAATATGTGATTGTTGCTTCCGGGATAGTAAGCCCCAATGGATACTCTCCTGTAGAGCCATTTGATCTCCATGTGTATGCAGATGCGAGAGAGGAATCGCTCGACAGCAACAAAACTGATGTATTGGTTTTTCATGGATCTACAGATGCTCCAACAGTTTCTGTTTGGGAAACAGGTATTGGTGCAGGTGAATTGTTCAATAATTTCTCATACAATGACTTCGAAGGATACCTCGAACTCAATACCCTCGATTATGTTCTCGAGGTTCGTGATAATGCCGGAACCACCACAGTGGCAGCTTACAACGCGCCTCTTCAAACACTCGGACTGGATGGTGAAGCCATTACCGTATTAGCCTCAGGCTTTTTAAATCCTGCACAAAACAGCAATGGTCCTGCTTTTGGATTGTGGGTTGCCTTAGCATCCGGCGGACCGCTTGTTCAATTGCCAATTCATCAACCTAGCGGAATAAAAAACAACAACAGTGCAGAAGCATTCGAAGTGTATCCTAATCCTTCAAGAGGGAATGTTTGGATTCAATTGCCCAATACAGGTGATCTGCAGACAGAACTGAAAGTTTATTCCTCAACAGGAGCACTCGTAGAGAGTAAAATGGTAAACCTGAATGGTGGAAACGGGAATATCATGCAAATCAACACCGGTAATTGGACCGGCGGATTGTATCATGTTACCTTGTCTACTTCCAAGGGTCAGCTGACCCAAAGGGTAGTGGTTGAATAAATCATTTTACAAACAAGTTAAGAAAACGGAGTCCCCAAAGACTCCGTTTTTTTATTTCTCATAGGTAATTTCAACCCAAACTTTTTCGAGGGGACCTTCCACGGGAGGATTAATTTTTGTGAGCTTTAATCGGATGGCACTCACCTCGGGAGGCATTTCTCTTACAAGTCTGTTAAGGGTTCTGGTGGCGACCTGTTCAATCAGTCGGCTTCTTGTTTTTATTTCTTCGAAACAGATTTTTTGAATCAGCGAATAATCAGCTGTTAACTGTAAATCGTCGGTTGCGGCAGCAAGGGTAAAATCGATATATACATAAACATCTGCAATGAATTCTCCTCCGATGAGGGATTCTGACTCCAGGCAGCCATGGTTAGCATAGACGCGAATTCCTTCGGCGGCAATAAGATGTCCTTTGTGGCTCATGTTTCAATTTTTGTGTCTAATAGTTGTTCCCTGTATTTTTCCAGCACATCAGTTTTTTTGATGAAACCGATAAACTGATTATCAATACTCACTACCGGTATTTTAAACATGCCGTGCAATTCCATTTTTGCAAGAAGGGTTGCAGCATTTTCATCCAGTTTGCTAACAACCGGAGATTTGGTATAGAGGTCGGCCACACTCACATGGTTATAAAGTTCAGTTTTAAAGATGAGTGAGCTCACACTTTCTGTGGTAATGAATCCTTTGAAATAGTTTTTATGATCGGTTACCGGGATGATCGATCTGGGAGATTGCTTGATGAGGTTTACCACATCGTTAAGTTTGTGTGAAGGCGTGAGACAAGTATACTGGGTATCTACCAAATCATTAAGATTGATACTGCTCAGGATATAGGCATCCGAACTGGTAGCGATAAAGTGATTTTGTTCCGCCAGTTTGGATTTATCAATGCTCATGGGTACAAAGTAGCGCGTAACCTGAAAACTCAATGCAGAAACCAGCATCAGTGGAATCATGAGTTCGTAGCCACCGGTGATCTCTGCAATGAGAAAGATGGCAGTGAGAGGTGCCCAAAATACCCCGCACAAAACGCCGGCCATTCCTGCCAGAGCAAAATTGGCCACGGGTAGATTGATGTTGAAAAGCCACTGCAGAAGCACTGCTAAAAAACTACCTGTAAAGGCGCCCGAAAAAAGGGAAGGCGCAAAGTTTCCACCGTTTCCGCCTGAGGATATGGTACAAGCAGTGGCGATAGGCTTTAAGAGAATGATAGCAATAAAGAATAAAAGTAACATCCAGGGTGCTTTCATGTTTTGCATGGGAGAATAGCCATACAATTTTTCAATGCGAAATTCCGAGAGGGATTTCACGCTCTCATATCCTTCTCCGAAGAGGGGTGGAAAAAACCAGATAGCAAGTCCTAAAAATAGAGAGCCAAGCAGCCAGCGACTGATTCTGCTGCGAAGGTTGTTCTCGAAAAACTTGTCCACCCGAAGGAATGTTTTGGTAAAGTAAACTGATACCAACCCACAGAAAATGCCCAGTAAAGCATAAAATGGCACATGCTGGTAAGTGAAAGGTTCGCGCAGCTTAAATGAAAACAGGAGCTCCTCCTCCATCAAAAAGTTTGAACATATGGCACCAGTAGCAGCCGCAATAAGCAGCGGAATAAAAGCACTGACTGATGTTTCTGCAAGCAATACCTCAAAGGAAAAAATTACACCTGCAATGGGTGTGTTGAATGTTCCTGCAATTCCTGCACTTACCCCACATGCAAGCAGCAGGGTTCTTTCTTTGTAACTGAGTTTATATGTTTTTCCAAACACAGAGCCAATGGCTGCGCCCGTATTTACAATGGGCGCTTCCAGTCCGGCTGAACCGCCAAAACCTACAGTCAATGCAGAACTTACCAAATGGCTGTACATACCGGAAGACGGCAGGTTGGAGTTGCGACGGGCAATGGCAAAAAGGATGTTACTGATTCCTTTTTGAATCGGTTCCCGCATGAGAAAGAATGTAAACAGCAAACAGAGGCCGATGCCAATCAAAGGTGAAACAGAAAACAAAACGCCTTGTGGCAAAAAACCGGAGGAGAGAAATTGTCTGAAGAAATGCACCAGCACTTTTAGCAAAACAGAAGAAATGCCGGCACTTATTCCTACAATCACTGCGGCAACGAGCAAAAACTGGCGAGGCGAAATGCGTTCCTGTATGCCCAGAATAACAGCCTTTAGCCTTTCATGTATACCATGCCACAAACTCATTTTTCCCCTATGTCTGATTGGTTCATGTCTGCACAAAGGTAATGCAATGCCTCACTTATGTTTTTGAAGGGTTCCATACAGGCATCTCTTGTGCATACCGATACTTTGTCTTCCTGCCTGAGATATTTTCCACTCAGCATGGGAAAATCAGAAGCGTCCTCCGATAAATGGATTCGGACACTATTCGGGATATAATTTTTTTTGATGGCAAGTGACTCCTCAATCGCCTTCGTACCGCTTACCATGATGTAGTAAAAAGGGTGGGAAAACATCATTGATAATTTTGTCCATCTTGAGTAGGCAGGAAGATAATTTGTGAAATTGCCCGACACATATTTCAACATGGAGATAGCCCTTTCGGTGAACTCGATTTTTGACAAAATATCTCCCAGGAGACAAAGGGTTTGAGCCATTACCGCATTGGAGGACGGCGTTACATTGTCCTGGATTTCTTTTTTTCGGATGATGGAATTTTCATTTTTTCCCGAAAGAAAAAACAAAGGAGATTCATGATCTGCATATTCTTCGAAGGCATGATTTACCAATTCTACGGAGTGATTGAGGTAGAGGGAATTCCCGATGATAAAATAAGTGCGAAGCAATGCATAAGCCGTATAAGCGATGTCGTCGAAAAAAGCGGGCTGAGAGAACTTCCCCTCATAATTTATTCTGTTTACATGCCCTTTCGGATGTACCTGATGCATGAGCACATCGGCAAGCCATATGATATTTTCTAATTTGCCATGGAATGCAAAAGCATCACATAGTCCAACGAGAGTGAGCGCATTCCAGGAGGCAATGACTTTTGAGTCAATCGCCGGATGATTTCTTTTTCTTCTGGCTTCCAGTAGTATTGTTCTTAGTTCTTCGGAAAGGTTTATTTTTTTTTCACAACTGATAAGTGTCGTATTTTCCTCTCTCTTTCCGGTCAATACAAAGCGACCATGTTCCCATTCTTGTCCGCTTCGGATATTAAATTGATCAACAACAAAGTCAAATTGCTTTCCGCAAACTTCTCTCAGTTCCTGTTCTGTCCATGTATAATAGGTTCCTTCTTCTCCGTCTGAATCGGCATCCATGGCCGCCAAATATCCAAAAGGTGTTTTGCATTCCTTGTCCAGAAAATCCAGAGTAAGTTGTAATGCCCGGCAGATATCAGGCGCTTGAGTGAGTGTTGCTACACTTGAAAGAAGACTAAGTAGCTGAGCATTATCATAGAGCATTTTTTCAAAGTGAGGCACTTTCCACTCTTCATCTGTGGAGTATCTGCAGAATCCACCTGCCAGATGGTCAAAAATTCCACCTCTGCACATGGCAAGAGTGGTTCTGATTGTATGGTCAACGCAGGCTTTATCATTTTCCATCAAACCATAATCGAGCAAATACAGATAGTTGTCGGGCATCGGAAATTTGGGAGCCTGGTTGATGCCGCCATTCACCGTATCAAACATCTCCTTCCATTGATCTATGGCAGATTTCAGCCCTGTAGGAGTGAGCGATTCCTGTTTCTCCAAAAGGGAAGGAGATGACAAATAGGCAAATAATTTCTCTGCATATTCATCATAGGTATTTCGGTTTTCCAGGTATCCATCTGCCAGTGAAAGGAGGATTCTTTTCCATTGCTCGGGAGGGAAATAGGTACCGCCATAAATAGGTCTGCCATCCGACAGGGTAAAGCAATTGAGCGGCCATCCACCTCTTCCTGTCATGATTTGAACAGCCTCCATGTACAGAGCATCTACATCGGGCCTTTCTTCCCTGTCTATTTTCACACAGATAAAATGAGTATTCATCAAGGTGGCGATGTCAGGATTTTCAAAACATTGTTTTTCCATGACATGACACCAGTGGCAGGACGAGTAGCCAATACTAAACAAGATCAGTTTATCGGCTTGTTGTGCCTGTTTAAATACATCATCGTTGTAGGCTATCCAATGCACAGGGTTTTGTGCATGTTGTTTAAGATAAAGACTGTTCTCTCCTTGAAGCTTATTTTTGGTCATAAAAAAACCGCAGATAAACTGCGGTACTGTTTTACATCAGTTTGGATAGCTCTCAATTGCACTCACTGCAATCTGTGACTTTTTTGAACATCAGTTCTTTGTCGATCAGTAAATTGCTGGAAGGATCTCTAAAAAACGGCTCTTTGAGATATTCATCGAACTCGGCCCTTGTCATACACCCAATCGGCAATCTGTTTCCTTTGTATTGGGTGAGGCCGGTAACACATCCCAGTGTATCGCTCTCTTTTTTACATGCATACAGGCTTGTTAAAGCAAGCGCAAAGGCAAAGGAGAGCATCAGGAGAAAATACCTTGATTTCATAATCTTCAACAAATATAACTGAAAATTCAAAAAGTGGTTTTGGGATATTCTGTAAAATTCCATTGTTTTGCACCCACAATAACCAGGGGTGCTTTTGTGTCGTTTCACAAAGGCTGAGATTACACCCAGTAACCTGATCCGGGTAATGCCGGCGTAGGGAGTGTTGATGCGGTACATGCATCCCTGCATACTTGGATATCATGAAAAAAACCGCACTTCTTATTTCATTTGTATTGAGCTGTCAATGGCTTTCCGCCCAGCAGGTAAAAGTAACTGATGCCCAAACATCCTTACCTCTTCCGGGCGCCAGGGTGCAGTGGAAAGACTCAGGCAAACCCATGCTAACTGATGGCGATGGGCTCTGTTCTGCAGGAATCAACTGCTCTGACAGCCTTTGGGTTGAAGTTTTCAGCCCGGGCTATAAAGTTTTCAGGGCTTATGTAAAATGTAATCCGGCAACTCCGTCAGAAGTAAAACTTGAAGGTTTATCAGGAAGCGCCGGTGAAATCATTATCGAAAGTACCCGGGCAGGCGCAGGTTATCCCGTGGTGTACTCTACCCTTACCAGGAAAGATATTGAACGCCTCAACAATGCACAGGACATCCCTCTGGTGCTTAACCAACTTCCATCGGTTGTGAGCAACAGCGACGCCGGAGCCGGCATCGGATATACAGGTATTCGCATTCGCGGAAGCGACGGAACAAGGATTAATACTACGGTTAATGGAATTCCCATCAATGATGCAGAATCACATCTTACCTATTTCGTAAACATGCCGGATCTGGTGAGTTCAGCAGAAGACATTCAGGTACAAAGGGGGGTAGGAACAAGTACAAATGGTACTGCTGCATTTGGTGGAGCCATTAATATTTACACTGCCAAAATGAATCCGCGACCATACGGTGAGCTCACCCTGGGTGGAGGTAATTTTGGCAGCCAAAGGGCAAGCATTAAATTGGGTACCGGACAATTGAAAAGCGGGTTGAGTGCCGATATTCGTGGCTCGGCCATCACGAGCAAGGGGTATGTGGACCGGGCAAGTAGCAGGTTGTTTTCTTATTACGGAGGCCTTAATTATGTAAATGGCAGGAGTGCATTGAAACTGCTCACTTTTGAGGGAAAGGAACAGACTTATCAGGCATGGAATGGGATACCTGAAGCCCGTTTGAGGGGTGATGTGCAGGAAATGAATGCGTATGTAGTAAGAAATCAACTGGACAGGGAGGATTCGCTCAATCTGCTGCAGTCAGGCTCCCGCACTTATAATATGTTTACTTATAAAAACCAAACCGATAATTACCGTCAGCGACATTATCAGTTTCACGCCTCACATGATTTCAACAGCGAATTGAGCATACACTCTTCTCTCCACTATACCAAAGGCCGTGGTTATTTTGAAGAGTGGAGAAAAAATGACCCGTTGGCTGATTATGGGTTTACGCCATTTCTGGTAGGGAACGATACATTCTCTACTTTCAATCTGGCAAGAAGAAAATGGCTTGACAATGATTTTTACGGAGCCATGCTTTTTGCCCGATTCAACAAAGCTGAGCGTTGTCGCATCATTGCAGGTGGAGGAATAAATCGATACGAGGGTCGTCATTTTGGAGAAATTATCTGGGCACAGTTTATGCCCGGAGCATCACCCGGAGCGGAATATTACAGAACCCAATCAAGGAAAGATGAGGCAAACGGATATATCAAATCTTCTTTCAGGGCCGGACTATTCACTGTATTTGCAGATGTGCAATTGAGAAACATCAATTATTCATTTTTTGGATTTTCCGCTGATGGCACTCCTGCTCAACAGTCGGTCAGTTATTTGTTTTTCAATCCCAAGTTTGGCCTGAGTCTTCCCCTTGGTAGAAATGGTGAGGCCTTTTTGTCGTGGAGCAGGGGGCACAGAGAAACCACAAGGGAGGATTTTATCTCCAGTACACAAAGCAGCAGACCATCACCCGAGCGAATGGACGATTTTGAAGGAGGGATTCGTTTTAAAAAGGAAAAATATTCATTGCATGCAGGATTGTTTTATATGCATTATGACAACCAGCTTGTGCCAACCGGCAAATTGAATGATGTGGGTTTGTATACCCGCACCAATGTAAAAAGTAGTTTTCGTGCCGGTCTTGAGCTGGAAGGATCTTATCTTGTGTTGTCGAATCTGAGAATCATAGGTAATCTGTGTGTGAGCAGAAACCGAATTGCAGGATTTACAGAGTATGTAGACAATTATGATTTGGGCATACAGCAAAGCAATCAAAGGGTAAACACGCCGATTGCTTTTTCACCCGACTGGGTTGGATTTCTGCAAATGGAGTATGATGTAGTTAAAAATCTGACGCTCGCGCTGTCTGCCAAACATGTTTCTGATCAGTATCTGGACAATACGGGAAGTAAAGAAAGGATGCTCAATGGATACTTGGTGTATGACAGCAGAATCAGCTATGTGTTACACAATGGAAAATACCGGATTTGTATGCAGGCATGGATAAATAACTTGCTTAATACAAACTATGAGACCAATGGTTACACATGGGGATATATTGCAGGTGGTCAAAGAATCAGCGAAAACTTTTATTATCCGGCTGCGTCCAGATATTTCATGGGAGGTGTTACATTTGGCTTCTGATGGAATGGCAATACAAGATTTCGGTTCCTGCCTTCTCACAAAGAGCAGAACCCGGGGCAAAATGGTTTTTGCTTGGTTCTTGTTTTGCCTCTCACCTGGGAGATGATTTAAGCAGTCATTTCATCCATGTTTGTAAGAATCCGCTGGGTATTGTGTATCACCCGGAATCCATGCTTGCTCAAATCAGGGCAATTGTAGAAGGGTGGCGCATTGGCGAAAAAGATCTTCGTGAACACCAGGATTTGTTTTCTCATTTTTTATTCCATTCCTCATTTAGTGGCATCCATGCTCATGAGGTTGTACAAATCATGAACAAGGCTCTTGAGGAGGCAGGACAAGAATTAAGGAAGGCGTCCTATGTGGTGATTACAGCAGGCACAGCTCTGGGATATTATCTTGCTGAATCCGGCGAGATCGTTGCAAATTGTCACAGGTTTCCCGCCTCTCATTTTCAAACCCGCAGAAGCACACCGGAAGAATGTGTCCAAATTTTGGAGGAGATCAGGGCGCTCATTCACGCATGCAATCCGGAGGCCAAATTAATTCTTACGGTGAGTCCCGTAAAATATTACCGTGAAGGTGTAAGAGACCATTTGCTCAGCAAATCTGTTTTGCTTCTGGCTTCAAAGACGATGGAGGAAAGAGGCTATTATTATTTTCCTGCCTATGAACTCATGACAGAAGAGCTCAGGGATTATCGCTTTTATGCGGCAGATTTTTGTCACCCTTCAGAACAGGCTATTGCCTACATCGCATCGCGTTTCAGGGAATGCATGTTTGAAGAAAAAACGCACAGACTTTACACCATGGCACACGATTACCGGAGGATATTAAATCACCGCATCATGCATGCCGGTACGCAAGCATCGTTGAAGCATGCCCAAAAAATAACCCATGCCATGCAAGAAATCATTCATGCATTTCCTCATGCAAAGGAGATGATTCCACAACCACAAAAAGTCTCTCAATGAATGCTGCAGAGGAATCAGCACCGGTTGTAATTGGAATTGATCCCGGCACAAGGGTGATGGGATATGCCCTTGTAAAGACCGGTAAAAAGCCGGTTTTGCTTACTATGGGCACTTTGGGATTGGAGAAGATAGAAGATCATCCAACCCGATTATATAAAATTTTTGAGCGAATCAGCCAGCTGATAGAGGGTTATCAGCCCACAGTTTTGGCCATAGAGGCTCCTTTTTTTGGAAAAAATGTAAAGTCCATGCTTCTGCTGGGAAGGGCACAGGGCGTGGCCATCAGCGCAGCAGTTAACAAAGGCTTGATGGTTTTTGAATATTCTCCGCGAAAAATCAAGCAATCTGTAACCGGTAGGGGGAATGCATCCAAGGAGCAGGTTTCTGCGCTTTTGTCTCATCTTTTTTCACTCGATTTTGAGGGAGAGAAGCTCGATGCGACGGATGCGCTGGCAGTGGCCATGTGTCATTATTTTCAAACAAGCAGGTTGCCTCAAACAAAAGGGAACATGGGTGTTGGCGTAAAATCTGCGACGAAGACCAAAAAAAACAAAGGGGGATGGGAAGCCTATTTAAGGCAAAATCCGGGAAAAGTCATTTGAGGGAAAGCGCATTTGCTTTGTTATAACAATCCCTGCAGAGGGGTTCGTAGTGATTTGTTTCACCCAGTACAACCAGTCCTTCATCTTCCACCAGGCGATGGGAGAAACTGGCAAGGTTTCCGCACTTCACACAAACGGCGTGCACTTTGGTTACATACTCAGCGCAACAAATCAGGGAAGGCATTGGCCCGAAGGGATTCCCTCTGAAATCCATGTCGAGACCTGCCACTACAACCCTGATTCCTTTGGAGGCAAGTGTATTGCAAACCTCCACAATGCCCTGGTCGAAGAACTGTGCTTCATCGATACCTACTACTTCTACATCACCTGCCAGCAGCAGGATTTGTTGCGCATACTGCACGGGAGTGCTCATGATGGTATTGGCATCATGCGACACCACGGCCGTTTGGTCATAGCGGATGTCTACTGATGGTTTAAAAATCTCCACCTTCTGTTTGGCAAACTTGGCGCGTTTGAGTCTGCGGATGAGTTCTTCTGTTTTACCTGAAAACATAGAGCCGCAGATAACCTCTATCCAGCCTTTATGGCTCTCCTGTTTTTTGAGATTTTCGAGAAACATGCCGGGCAAAGATAACCACAAGAAAACTTTTTTAACTTTACCGAAAGTTTAGATATTACTTTTCATGTCAAGGCGAGAGTTACACCAAGAAATTGAGCAGTTGATTCATAGTATTAAACTGCATTACAGCCAGATTAACAGTGAAGTAAGAATTCCTTCCATCGAATTGGAATTGATTACCTCTAAGATCAGGAAGTTGCATGAAAAGTCAATTGTCTACAATCACCTGCATACGCTTGAGGAAAAAGGGATTATTCTGACTAAGGCCAGTATGGATTTGGTGTTCGAAGAGCCTGAAGAAGAGGATGAAAGCCCTGCAGTTGTTAACAGGCAGCAAGACGAAGCCCCGGCTTCAAGCTCAGTAAAACCTGATCTGACGGATGAACTTCCTTCGAGCAAAAATGTAACACCTGCCTTACCGGACATCAATTCATTCATCTCACTCAACGACAAGTACATGTTTATCAGTAGTTTGTTTTGGGGAAATGCAGATGAATACCGAAAAGCCATACAAGAAATTAACCTGTGCGATCAGTTCTCATCGGCAGAGGGTGTAGTGCGTCAACTCTCAGAAAAATTCAAGTGGACTCCTGATTCTGAAGTGAGAGAGAATTTTTTGCGTTGCGTTAAAAACCGCTACTCATAAGCAGTGCAACCCCGAATCTTGCTTATTTACACCGGTGGCACCATAGGAATGGTGGAACACCGTAAGACAGGTGAGTTGCAGCCTTTTGATTTTAATTATTTGCATGAGCACATTCCTGAAATAGAGCGGTTCAATATTTCATTCAGGCATATTTCTTTTGATCCGCCCATAGATTCCTCCAATATGCAGCCGCGTATCTGGCAGCAGTTGGCAGATATGATTATGCAGGAATACGAGAAGGCAGATGGTTTTGTGGTGTTGCACGGGACTGATACCATGGCATACACCGCTTCAGCGCTGAGTTTTATGCTGAGGGGCTTGAACAAGCCTATCATTTTTACCGGCTCACAACTTCCGATGGGGATGTTGAGGACCGATGGGAAAGAGAATCTGATTACTGCCATTGAAATTGCAGCAGCCGAGCATTCCGGGCGGCCTGTGGTGAGTGAAGTGGCTATCTATTTTGAATATAAATTGTATCGCGGAAACCGAACGGTTAAATACAGTTCGGAACATTTTGATGCTTTTCGTTCGCCCAATTACCCCTTACTGGCCGAGGCGGGAATTCATATCAGTTATAACGATCATGCGATGATGCACTGGAGGGCAGGAAAGCCTGTGTTACACAGGGCCGTGGAGAACAGGGTGTTGATTTTGCCTGTATTTCCGGGGATATCGGGTGAGATGTTATCTGTGATGATGCGTCAGACAGACATACGAGGATTGATTTTAGAAACTTTTGGGGCCGGCAATTCAAGCACGGATGAAGGGTTTACAGGTTTCATAAAAGAGATGATGAACCGGGGTACGGCAGTGGTGAATATCACCCAGTGTTTAAAGGGAAGGGTTGTTCCGGGATTGTATCAAACTTCTTCTCATTTTGTGGAATTGGGGGTGATTGCCGGCAGGGATTTAACCAGAGAAGCCGCGCTCACCAAATTGATGGTATTGTTGGCAGAGGAATCCGATCCGGTGATGATTCGCCGGCATTTTGAAGAGCCTATTGCCGGGGAGATGAGTGATTCTGCAATCTGAAAAAAATTGTACTTTTGCCAGCCCAATCAGGGAGAGATGTCCGAGTGGTTTAAGGAGCACGCCTGGAAAGTGTGTATAGGTCAAAAGCTTATCGAGGGTTCGAATCCCTCTCTCTCCGCCAAAAAAACACAAACCCGGCTTGCCGGGTTTTTTTGTGCCCAGAATTTGCCAAGCTTGCTTGAGCAAATGAATGGGGCACAAAAAAGATAAACACGCATGCGTGTTTATCTTGTGTTTTCTTGAAGCCTCCCCCTCATGGGAACTGCGAGCGAAGCGAGCTCATCCCAACTACTTCGGATGTGAGCGCAGCG
>JBEICQ010000020.1:0-25514 GCA_040383885.1 Flavobacteriales bacterium
AAGCGGTGGTGGAACTTCGGGAGGTAATATATCCATTCATACAGCTGCTACTACTGCCGTTTTAACGGTTGATCAGAATACCAACACCTCATATAATGGCATCATAAGCGGTACCGGGGGTGGCTTAACAAAATCCGGAGCAGGCACACTTACGCTTGGCGGTGCCAACACCTACACCGGAGTTACCAGCATCAATGGCGGCACCCTCCAGCTGAGTGCTGCTGAGCGCATTGCCAACACCAGCAATATGGTATTGAATGGGGGCACCTTTAATACCGGTGGATTTTCAGAAACGGTTGGCAATCTTACGCTGAACCAAAGTTCTGTGATTCAATTAGGCGGAACGGGTACGCTCACTTTTGCCAACTCAAGCGCAATTACTTGGGCAAACAGCAGTGTTGCCACCCTTATCATCAATGGCTGGACAGGCACTGCCGGCTCGGCAGGTTCAGCAGGAAGAATATTTTTTGGCAGTACTTCGGACCTTACTGCAACTCAGCTGGCACAAATTTCATTTACCGGATATGCGGCAGGGGCAACCATCCTACCGGGAACTTTTGAGCTCGTACCTGCTATACCGGTAACCCCCGGTCCGCCAAGTATTACAAGCTTCACCCCCTCCTCCGGTCAGGTAGGTACACTGGTAACCATCACCGGAACCAATCTGGGAAATCCAACTGCTTTCAGCATTGGTGGAATTGCAGCCATTTCGGTTTCCAACAGCGGAACCACTTTGGTGGGCCTGGTTATGCCCGGCGCCACAACCGGTGCGGTAACGGTTACCACAGCCCAGGGAACTGCTTCGGGCGGTGGTAATTTTACAGTTACCCCAACCCCATTCCCCAACACGCAGCAAGGCACTAATTTGATCGGAACAGGTGCTACCGGTTCTGCCAGACAAGGACAGTCGGTGGCGCTTTCTGCTGACGGCAATACAGCCCTAGTGGGGGGAACAAATGATAACAGCTCCGCTGGTGCGGTTTGGGTGTACACACGCAGTGGAAGTACCTGGACCCAACAGGGAACCAAACTTGTGGGCACCGGAGGTATCGTGGCCGCGCAAGGATCTGCCGTAGCTCTCTCCGCTGATGGAAATACCGCTGTTGTTGGAGGTTACCAGGATAATGGAAACCAGGGTGCGGTATGGGTTTTTGTACGGAGTGGCAGCACATGGCTGCAACAAGGAAGTAAGTTGGTGGGAACAGGAAGTGTAGGTTCTCCTTTTCAGGGCAGTGCTGTGGCAGTTTCAGCAGATGGAAATACCATCCTTTCCGGTGGTTATTTTGACAATTCGCAAGTTGGGGCCGTTTGGGTGTTTACCCGCACCTCCGGATTCTGGTCTCAGCAAGGTTCAAAACTTGTGGGCACCGGTGCAACGGGCGCTTCTTATCAGGGCATTTCCGTAGTACTCTCTGCAGACGGAAACACCGCTATGGTGGGTGGAAGCAATGATAACACAGGAATCGGAGCAGCCTGGGTGTTTACCCGAAGTGGAACCACTTGGTCACAACAGGGAAGTAAAGTAACAGGAACGGGGAATACCGGAAGTGCCAATGTGGGAAGGTCCGTTTCCCTTTCGGCCGACGGCAATACAGCATTGATTGGTGGGCCGAGTGACAATACCGGTAGAGGTGCAACTTGGGTATTTACAAGGAGCGGAAGCACCTGGACTCAGCAGGGGTCTAAGTTGGTAGGAACCGGGTTTACCGGAGGGTCAAATCAGGGTGTAGCCACCGGACTTTCCGCTGATGGAAATTCTGCCATCATAGGCGGTTGGTTTGATAACAGCCAGGCAGGAGCTGCTTGGATATATACCCGCAGCGGCAGCACCTGGACGCAGCAGGGCACCAAGCTCGTTGGAACCGGAGCAACCGGCGCAGCCCAACAGGGTTTATCGGTAGCCATGACATCCAACGGGTTTACGGCAATGGTTGGCGGTCCCAACGATAACACAAGCACAGGTGCTGCCTGGGTGTATGTTCTCGCGCCTCCAACCATTACGACAACTGTTGCAGCAAGTTCAATTACCAATACCACTGCATCCTCAGGAGGGCAAACCATCACGGGAGGAGCTCTCACCGCAAAAGGCGTGGTGTACAGCCTGGGAACCGTTACCACCACACCCACTCTGAGCAACAGTATACTAACCGATGGCACCACAACCACAGCCAATTTCACGAGCAACATTACGGGTCTCATACCTCAAAGGCAATATTATGTGCGGGCTTATGCGACCAATGCAGCCGGTACAGCATACGCATCTGCAATAAATTTCTGGACATTGTCCAATCCACCTTCTAGTCAGGCAAGTGCAATGACCGCCACAGCTTCTGCTTCGGGTCAAATAACGGTGAGTTGGACAGCAGCCACATGGCCCGGATTCAACGCAAATAACGCCGGATATGCCTTGATTTATTCAACTGCTACTCCAACACTTTCATCCACAAATGGTACAGCGCCCGCCGCCGGTGTGGGTACCTTGGTAACCGTTTCGTCAGTTTTACCAACAGAGCCTGCCATTAGTCAAAATATCACAGGTTTAACACCCGGCACAACCTATAACTTCCTGTTGGTGCCTTACACCTGGGATGGAACAAATGCGGGTACTTATAATTACCTTACAACTTCGGCACCAACCGCTTCAGCAAATGCTATAGGCAATCCATCCATCACAACCACCACCGCAATTACTGCCATTACCAACAACGGTGCGAGCTCCGGTGGCTCGGGCATATCAGACGGTGGCGGAACCATATCGGCCAAAGGAGTAGTTTGGAATACCTCAACGCTTCCAACCACATCAAACAGCTCCACCAACGATGGCGCAGGTACTGCATCGTTTAGCAGCTCGCTTTCTTCGCTTAGTGCGCAGACCCTGTATTATGTGCGTGCCTATGCAACCAACAATATCAATACGGCCTATGGCAACGAGCTTACCTTCCGTACCCTTTCCAATGAGCCCACTGCTGCAGCTACTTCCTTTACTGCCACCGCCAATGGTTCTGCCCAAATTGATCTGGGATGGACCGCCGCAAGCTTCCCCGGCTCAGGTGCCACAGCCAATGGTTACATCCTCCTTAGAAGAAACGACAGCAGCAATCCTGCCACCACCGGAGTAAGCGACGGGGTATCCCCGGCATCCCTGAGTTTGCCCTCCGGAACAACACTTGTTACAACAATTACCTCCGGTGCAAGCACCAACTTTAGCAATACCGGACTCGTTGCATCCACTCAGTATAATTATTTAATCATTCCGTTTACCTGGGATGGAAGCAATGCAGCTACCTACAACTACCTGCTCAGCGCTGCCCCTTCAGCAAATGCTACTACGGATGCAGGTTTTCCAAGCATCTCTACCACCACGGCAGTGAGTGACATCACCAATAACACAGCCGTCAGCGGCGGAAGTTCCATTACCTCCGGCGGAAGCAGCATCACATCCAAAGGTGTTGCCTGGAATACCTCCGGAACGCCCACCATCGCCAATAACATCACCAATGATGGATCCGGAACGGCAAACTTCTCCAGTACCCTCACCGGCCTGAGTCCCCAAACACTCTATTACACGCGTGCTTATGCAACAAATAATGCCGGAACGGCCTATGCCAATCAACTTTCTTTCCGCACCTTGTCTGAGCCTGCCACCGCACAGGCATCCGGACTTACCGCCACAGTGTCTGGCTCCAACCAGCTTACCCTTTCCTGGACAGCAGCTACTTTCCCTTCCTCGGGTGCTACACAAGCAGGTTACGCCCTGATCTACAGTGAAGGCACTCCGGCATTGGGATCTCAAAATGGAACAGCTCCTTCTGCAGCCATCGGAACCCTGGTTTTGGTTACTCCCAGTACCCTTCCAAGCACCCCTGCAACAAGTGCAATCGTTAGTGGTTTAACCACGGGTAACCTTTATAACTTCCGACTCATACCATTTACCTGGGATGGAACCAACAGCACCACCTACCATTACCTCACGGCCGGTGCACCCAGCACAACAGGCATTCCAGTTAGTTTTGCAAGTGTCAACACAGTTGGTATTTCAGCCATTTCCAGTAACGACGCAAGCTCGGGAGGCAGCTCGATCAACAATGGAGGTGGAGACATCAGTGCCAAAGGAATTGTTTGGCATACCTCTGCCTCGCCCACACTATCAAATAATTTTACCAATGACGGCATTGGAACGGGTGACTATTCGTCTTCACTTACTTCGCTCGCTCCTCAAACAAGGTATTTTGTTCGCGCTTATGCCACCAATGAGTTGGGTGCAGCATACGGCAATGAACTTAACTTCTACACCTTTTCTAATCCGCCACTCACACAAGCCTCCGGGTTATCGGCATCCACTGCTTCTGAAAACAGCATCAACCTTAGCTGGACAGCAGCCACTTTCCCGGGATCGGGAGCTAGCATAACAGGCTATGTTTTGTTGCGTGCCACAAGTCCGAATACTCCTTCACTTGCGAGCAGTAATGGGGCAGCTCCAACAGCCGGTGCAAACACCACCATTGTGAGTGCCTCCATCAGTGGAGCCTCTACTTCAGCTGCAAGCACAGGTTTGTCTGCACTCACTACCTATAATTATTTACTGGTGCCTTTTACCTGGGATGGAACGAATGCAGGTACTTATCGTTACCTCACGGCTTCCGCACCCACTGCATCTGCAACAACCTTTTCTGCTCTACCAGCAGCCCAACCAAGCTCGCTTGTGTTTTCTGCAGTAACAGTTAGTACGATTACCACTTCCTGGACTGCAGCAACAGGCGCACCTTCAGGATACATCGTACTCCGCTCCACCGGCTCGGCACCTAACACAGATCCCGTCTCCGGAAATACATACACTGCCGGAGCCACACTTGGCAATGCTACTGTTGTTTTTGTGGGAAGTGCGGTAACCACCGGCGCACAAACAGGACTCAGCGACGGCACCACTTATTTTTATGAAGTATTTAGTTACAATGGATCCGGAAGCAACATCAATTACCGCACCGCTTCTCCACTTAGCGGAAGTCAGGCCACGAACCCGGTTTCTGCACCTGTTGCAACAGCCGCCACATCAGTAAGCAGCAGTAGTTTTTCAGCTAACTGGAATGCTGCTACCGCTGCTGTTAGCTACAGACTAGATGTGGGCACCACCCCATGTTTTGTTAGCTATGGAAGTTCCTCAACACTGGCCGAAGGTTTTTCTGCCGGAACAACTGCCCCTTCCGGTTGGACATTTACAAACATTGGTGGTACTTATACCTCTGCCGGCAACTTTGGTTTGGCCTCTCCATCTCTTCAGATGGATGCAACCAACGACCGCGTGCTCACCAATCAACTCTCCGGAAGCGTAGCCACTGAGTTGAGTTTTTGGCTCAAAGGAAATGGTACTGATGCAGCGAGCGCTCTCCTTGTTGAAGGCACTACGGATGGAAGTACCTGGACAACGATCGAAAACATCACTTCCAGCATTCCCACCACCGGCACCACAAAAACATACAATGCATCAACCACGCCCTCGCTGCCATGCAGCATGATTCAGTTTAGGTTTACCTACACAAAATCTGCAGGCAATCTGGCCTTTGATGATGTGACCATCACATCGGCAAGCGCAACGCCTGCTTTTGTAAGTGGATACAACAACCTTACGGTTAACGGAACCACACAGTCTGTTACCGGATTAAATAATAACACTGCTTACTATTACCGTGTGCGCGCGGTTGGTAACAATTCCACATCCACCAATTCTAACATCATTGCTGTGACCACACTGGTTGATGTATCTGTTGCTGATTTTCGTTCTGCCGCCAGTGGTAATTGGAATGCTGCATCTACATGGGAATTCAACAATGGTGTTACCTGGGTTGCAGCCACCCAGGCACCCGGTTCATCAAATAATGTTTCCATACAATCTACCCATACGATTACACTCAATTTGAACCATGTGGTGGCTGCAGGAAAAACAATCACGCTTAATGGCACCCTTAATGCCGGCACCAACAACCTCTCAGGAGCAGGAAGTTTTGCTATGGCGGCCACCGGTATCCTCAACACAGGCGGTACATCAGGTCTTGCAAGCACGGTTCAAATTTCCAACACGGCCAATGCAAGCTTTGCAGCCGGTGCAACTTTCCGATTCTCCGGCACCGCTGCCAACACCGGCTTCAGCACTTTTGCCAACCTTTCTTCTTCCTTGCTCTATAACATCGATTGGATTGGAACCACCTCCCTCACACTCGATAAGAATGTGAGGCTAAGCACCTTTAACTTTACCAATGCCGGAATCATTTTTCTGGGCAATTTCGACCTCACTATTGCGGCTACCGGAACCCTATCAGGTGCTCCTTTTTCGGTGAGCAAGATGGTGGTTACAGATGGCACCGGCTCACTCATCCGACTTGTCTCAGCAGGCACCGGTATTCCATTTACATGGCCACTGGGAGATGCCAGCGGTACAAATGAATATACGCCGGTAACCATCAGTAACATTTCGGGCAACTCTGCCACCAACGCCAGTATTGGTTTCAGGGTTGTTGATGCCATAGATCCCAACATGGGATTGGCCGGCAATTATGTATCCAGGTATTGGGTTTACGCTACCTCAGGATTAACAGCAGGCACTACATGGAGCAATGCAAGCTTTACTTATACCGCTGCCGATATAGTTGGCACTCAATCCTTGCTCAAGGCAAATGCTTTTAACCCGGGCACGCTTCTCTGGACAGAGTTTGCGAGCAGCAGCGCTGCTTCCAATGTGCTCACTTTTACCTCCGGTGCAAGTACCACCTCCATTCTCAATGGAAATACCATTACCGCCAGACAAGATCCTCCCATCTACTACCGCTCCACTGCTTCAGGTGATTGGACCAGTCTCTCCACCTGGCAGATTTCAACAGATCCCGCCTTTCTATCGCCTACCGGTGTGGCCGCTATTCTCACACCCACCACTACCAACAGCGCAGGTATAGAAATCGCGAACGGCACCACAGTGGGCATCAGCACAGCAGTTACTGCCGATGATATCACCATTTCTGACGGAGGTGTATTGTCTGTTACAGCCAATGGCCTCACAGTAGCCAACGGATCCGCATCAACAGATCTGAACATCAATACAGGAGGTACTCTGCAATATTCCTCCTCTGCAAATAATTCCCTTACCATCAACATCGGTGCTGCAGTAGTTGTGAATGGCTTGCTTAAAAACAACAGTGCCGCAGGTTCACCCGATGTAACCAACAACGGAACCATCACAGTGGCATCTGGCGGGGTATATGAGCATGGACGAAATGCGGGTACCATTCCAACATGCACCTGGTCTTCCGGTTCCACCTGCTTGATTACCGGAACAACCTTTAATGCACCTAACGGACTCTCTCAAGCATTTCATCACTTTACAGTGAATACGACACTGGGCAATCATGTGAATTGCTCAGGTGCTTTGCAAACCATTAATGGCAAGTTTAAACTCACTACCAACCATGCAAGCTTTGCCTGGCGGATGAGCAGTACCTCCTCTTACGCACTAACAGTTAATGACAGCTTGATCATCAGGAATGGTATACTTGACTTGACAAGTGGTTCCATCACAGTGGGTGCTGCTACCATCAACGCCAATGGTCCTGTAAACATGGTGGGCGCCGGTTCTATTCTTATCAAAACAGGCAACAGCACGGCAGTGATAAATGCCAATAATAACTTCACCCAGAATGAAGGAACTATTGATTTTGCCCTCGCTTCCAGCAATACAACCTTCAACTTTTATGGGGACATTACCCTGAACGGAACCGTTCAGCGCTCATCAAGCGGAACCCACAACATCAATTTTTACAAATCAAGCGGTCAGCAGGATTTCTCATTCGGAGGAACACAAGGGCCGGGAGCCATAACCTGGAACATAGGCAATGGCACCACCACAAACACGGTGCGTTTGATCTCTTCTACATGGAATTTAGGAAGCTCTACCCATCAGATCAATGTAAACAGCAATGCTACCTTTAATATGCAGACCGGAGTGATCTCAGGAAATTCAACTGGATTTACTGTGTTCACCGGATCCACACTGATCATCGGTCATCCTCAGGGCATCACCATGTCGGGCACTGCCGAAGGTAATGTGCAAACCAACGGATTGAGGGATTACAGCGGGGCTGCCCATTACAGGTATACCGGGAGCAGTAACCAGGTTACCGGTGCCGGATTGCCTTCGCCCATCACAGCCTCTCTAACGATGCTAAACTCGGGCACTCCCGGAAATAATACGCTCACCCTTACCAACCACAATACAACGGTTACAACCTTCAACCTCAATTCCGGCCTTTTTGCTGCCGGCAGCGGACAACAAATCAATATCTCTTCGGGTGGAAGTATCAACCTCAGCGCCGGTGATTTTGCTTCCGGTGCCACTGCAGGAACAGTTAATTTTAACGGCTCAGGAACCTGGACAGGAAGCAGCAATCCATATGTGGTAAGTACCTCCGGTGGTGTAAACTTTGGTTCGGGCAACATCAACATTCAGAGTGGCGGAGCATTCGTCATCAATGCCGGAGGTTTTGTAAATACCAATGCGCCATCCTATGCCTCAGGTTCAACATTGCAATACAATGTAAACGGAAATTATGGTCGCGGTCTGGAATGGAGCGCCACCAGCGGCAAAGGCTATCCTCATCATGTTTTGTTGTCTAATAATTCAACCCTCAACCCGGCCAATACAGGTGGGGTAAGTGCCAATGTTCCCATGCGCTGCGGCGGCAACCTGACCATTGCATCCGGTTCTAACATCTACATGGATTTCGGCGGAAACAATATGACAGAAGATCTTGTGGTATTGGGCAACCTGAACCTGAGCGGTAACCTATCCGGTTCGGGAGCCAACGGTTCCGATATTTTTGTGGGTGGAAACTGGAATAACAACGGAACAGGTAATAATTTCTTTCCCAACAACAGGGCAGTATTTTTTAATGGTACTTCCAATCAAAATATCGGAGGCAGCAATGCCGGAAGCAATCCTTTTCCTTTCCTTTTCATCGACAATGCTGCAGGTGTAACGCTTACAGCACCTCAAACCGTTTCCACACAACTTACGCTTACCAACGGAAATGTTACCCTTGGTGCCCATTCGCTTACCATGGGCACCGGAGCCAGTATAAGTGGTGTTTCAAGTTCAAGATACATTGTTACCAATGCAACGGGTCAGTTGATACAAAGGGTGAGCAATTCCAATGTGATGTTTCCGGTGGGTCCCTCATCTTCTATCTATGCACCTGTTACGCTCAACCAGGCTGGCACGACAGAAAATATTGGTGTGTTCTGCGAAACAGCTCCTCCCTTTGACCAGACACTGGTAAGCGACAGCCGGGCAGTTCAACTGCAGTGGTATCTGAATGAAAGTGTAGCTGATGCCAATAATCTCTTTACCTCCTTTCAATGGCCTCTTTCATCTGAGGCAGCCTCATTCAACAGAAGCACTGCTGTGTTTCATGGCGCATGGAACGGTAGCGCCTGGGATCTTCGCGGAAGCTCCTCTACCACCGGCAGCAACCCCTACACCTCTGCCTCCTCTGCGAACTATACAGGTAGCCTCAACAATCGCCTCTTTACTGTAGGCAACCTGAGGGCTTATCGCAATTGTAACACCACCGCACAAAACGGAACCTGGGCAAATGCATCAACATGGGCCTTTGGTCTTCCTGAATCCGGAGACAATGTGTGCATACAACATGCTGTTTCTGTGTTGAGCAGCGACAGCGATCCGGCTCCTCTATTGGGCCTCGATGTGCAGTCAGGTGGTTCACTTTCACTTGCATCAGGAAAAACCCTTACTGTGCTAAGTGGTGGTAACCTGAACAACTCATCGGGTTCTCCAAAAAATCTTGGTGCGGGAACCATCAATGCCAATGCTGCCCTTTCTATCACAGGGGCTCATCCTTTTACCATCGGAAATCTCATCATCAATGATGCAACTTCACTGATTCAGACTCCCACCATCAGCGGTAGTTTGCAGATTAACGCAAATGCTTACCTGACTGATGCCTCGCCTGTTTATTCCGCCAACGCAAGCCTGATTTACAACACAGGTGGAAGCTATACACCGGGATTAGAATGGAACGGCAACGCTTCAACACCCGGTTCAGGAACACCCGGAGGCTTGACCATTCAGGGAAATACCGCTATACAGATGCCCAATGCTCCATTGGCAGTAGCAGGAAACATAGCGCTCAACAGCGGTTCACTTACGCTTAATAGCAATGTAAACAACAATCTCTCACTTACTGGCAATTGGTCACGCGCCTCTGCATTCACATTTTCTCCCAACAGCAGAGCGGTTTTCTTTAACGGCTCAAATGCTTTGCAGACCATTGAAGTGACCGGCGGCGGAACAGAAACATTCAGTTACTTGTATAACAACAAAACTGCAGGCGATCTTCAACTGGCATCAGGTACAAATGTGATTGTATCTGCCTCTGTTGGAAATGTACTGGGACTCATCAACACTTCCGCTCTTGATCTGAACGGACAGAGCCTTACCCTGAACGGTGCAGGTGGAAGTATTCTGGCCAACGGAGGAACCTGCAACATCATCGGTGGAGCAAATTCCTCACTGAACATCATCAATGCCACCAAATCAGTGACATCACAGAACAGCGGAACCCTCTCCACTGGTGCCAATGTGAGGATTGCCCTCAGCACGGGAATGGACTTTGGTAACAACCTCAGTACAATCAATGGCACCTTGCAGATTGCGTTTGGCGGATTTGTCAGCAACAATCCACCCAATTACGCAAGTGGATCTACCCTCAGGTATTTTACGGGAAGCACCTACGGTCGTGGACTCGAATGGAGTGCGACTTCAGGTCCGGGCTATCCCTGGCATGTAAGCATAGATCAGAATGGTACAGTTACCTCACTTGACCTGAGCAACGGAGGTTCTGCCCTCAGACAAATAGCCGGAAACCTAAGTATTAATAATGGAGGAGTACTTACCATGCAAGCCATGACGGATGCACTGAATGTGCTGGGAAATGTAAGCGTTGCTAATGGTGGTAACCTCACCCTGAGTACCGGCATCGGCGGTGACCTCGACATCGGTGGCAACTTCACTCTGCAGGCGTCCTCCACCTTCAATCAAAACAGCCGGGAAATTGAAATGAACGGAAACGGAAACACCCAGGTATTGTCTGGTTTAACCTCACCCGGATTCCTTGCCATCAACAACAACGGAGGTTCTGTTCAACTCTCCCAAGCCATCACCCTCCAAAATCGTTTGCGACTTACAAATGGTACACTCAACCTGAATGGGTTTGCCCTCAATCTTGCTGCCAACAGTTCCATCTGGCGTCAGTCATCCACTGCAAGCCTCAGTGCAGAGCCCACGGTGGGCAGCGGCAACACTTATGACCTGCGTTATGATGCAAGCATGACATCAGGCCCTGAGTTTCTCTCCAATGCATCAGCGGTTCGCGACCTCACCATTTCAGGATCAGGAAGCACACTTTCTCTCGCAGCCTCCCGCACGGTTAACCGCGACATCAACCTGCTCTCAGGCGCAGGCATCAATGTGAATGGGTTTACACTCGTTCATACCGGAAACAACGCCAGTGCTCCCACAGGTACCATTTTTGTGAACGGTAACTCAGAGATTAGCAATTCGGCAGGTCCTAACACCGGTGGATTTTCTGTAACAAGTGGACTAAATCAACCCACCTTTTTCACCAAAACTGTTTCAAACAACGCAGGTGCCGGATCACTCAACTTTGCCTCTAACCTAACGCTGACTATTGGTGATGGAAGGTTTGATTTTGGACTTTCGGGAGGCAACCCTATCACCACGGTAAGCGGCGTACTTCAAATTGCCGGTGGGGGAAGTGTTTTTCCGAATGCATGTATCTACGCACCCGGATCTACCCTGAAGTTCTATAACAACTTCGATTATCAGGTGGATGCCGGAGATAATACATGGAGAAGCGGTGCCATCAACTCCGGTCTTCCGGGTATTCCATGGAATGTGGAAATCCGTGATGCAAATACAGACCTTTTCCTGAATCAGGAACGCTCCATCAGAAACAACCTCACCATCTCTGATGGGAAACTCAGATTGATTTATTCCGGTTCCAACACTTTCAATGTAGGAGGCAACTGGACAAGAACAGGCACAACCTCTGCATTCATAAACACCAGTAATAAAAAAGTTGTGTTCAACAGGAGTATAGCAGGCGACCAGGTAATCAGTACCGGTAACGGTATAAACACAGAAACTTTTTTTGATATTGAAATTGCAAGCACGGGTGGAGGTGATGTAAGCATCGGAAACAATGTGAATCTTGTTGTACAAAATACGATGACACTTACTTCAGGAAAACTCAAGCTTGGAACAGGATCCACCTTCCAACTGGGCATCCCCGGAAACAATGGAAGCATCCTTGGCGCCGGAGCAAACAGGTATATCGTTACATGGACCGGCAGCAATTCAATTCCGCTTAAATTGTTTACCAATACAAACGGAGCGTATCAGTTTCCTGTGGGTGACAATACCTCCTATACTCCTTTCACCATTGACATCGTGAATGGAGCAAGTAGTGGTAGTTTTATCACCTGCAGTACCACGCCTACAGCACATCCATCCCTGGGTACCACCAGCAATTACCTCAACAGGTATTGGACCCTGGAGCAATCGGGTTTGGGAACTGGATTTACCTACAATGTGAATTTCTCATATACAGATGCTGATGTTGTAGGAAGTGAAACCTTGTTGTTCCCCTTCAAGTGGACTCCGGGCAGCGGTACAGGCACAGGATGGATTGGTTGCGGTGGTTCCAGCGCATCCTACACTGTTGGAACTGGCACAACGAATATCAATACCAACACCATGCAGTGGCAAGGCATCACCAGCTTTTCTGATTTTACCGGAAATGGTGGAGGAACACCGCTCCCCATTTCTCTGCTCTCTTTTGAGGCAAGGCCTCAGGAAGGAAAAGTGATGCTTGACTGGGTAACACTGAGTGAAACCAACAACGCCTATTTTACTGTTGAGCGTTCCTCCGATCTCAGCGAGATTCATACTGTAGCCAGGATTGATGGAGCCGGAAATTATAATGGCAAGCGCACTTATTCTGCCATTGATGATGATCCGCTCTCGGGTACCTCTTATTACCGTCTGCGTCAAACGGACTTTTCCGGAGAGCATACCTTTAGTCAGTGGGTGGCCGTGCAATTCATCAATATGGCAAACGCTCAAGTACTGTTTTATCCTAATCCGGTGAATACAGGTTTGTTGTTTGTTGAAACTTCCGGCTTCGCAGAGAACGATCAAATCCGAATTTCCTTCTGCGACCTGAGCGGAAAAAATCTTCTCGTCAACAACATGCAAGCGGGTTCCGCAAGCACAAGAACTTCCATTGACTTGTCAGAGCTTCAATCAGGAATTTATCTGATGCAGATGCAATACAAATGACACAGCGAAACACGGAAAATTGTTGTTAAATAAAAGTCGCATTGCTGCGATGAATCCTGCATGCCTCCCGGTGTGCAGGATTTTTTTTGCAAGATTTATTTAGGAAAGAATTTTCTTAGCAAATCATTGCGGGTAAAAAAGTCAAATCCCAAATCATAGGTTTTGGATGTGCCCTGCTCATCAACTATCCTGAAAAAGCGTCCGTCTGAACTCATTTTTTTCATCTCATCTTTTCCCATATTCAGTATTTGATAAACCTCCTCGAATGATTCCTGGGTCTCAGCCCGGTTCATCAACAATAACCAGAGATGAAAGGCTTCTGCGCCACGAAGTAAAAAACGCTTGTTCGTACTTTCTACGAGCATGCTTGTAAAGGGTATCAAACCCAATCCGGTTGAAAGTGTATCCGCTGCGAGGTTCTGGTATAAGTAACGCAATGAACTGTAAGCCCAGTAAAACTCATGTGGAGCCTGTTGGTAGTTGTCGCGTATGGTTTTTACAATTTTCCCGTCTCTGATAAATGTAACCGTAATTTCCTCTGCATCTTTCACAGGAATGATGTACTCTTCCTTCAGGGTGGAGATGGGTAATCGGCTGAAACTGCTTTTAATCTCCTTGAAAATATTTTGGTCAACCCGGGCACTGTAAACTCCGTTAAGTGTATTGTACTTGATTCCATAGTAAACAACTTCACCTGATACTTTTACAGAGATGATGTTGGAGGGACAAGAGCCCATGCAGCCTGATGCAGAGAGGATGATTTGGTCATAGGATACATTTTCGGCTTTTGGCTCCTCTGTTCTGCTGAACAGATACTGTATACTGTCGCCGGAGAGCAAGGTCATTTTTTTTGCTCCTATATTCTTGATGTGGAAGTATTGCCAGCTATTTTCACGCTTGTTAAAAATACCAAGCCTGTTTCCTGCCAGGCGATATCTGGTTCTTGTTCCCAGGTATTTTGTTTGCACATTCTTCCCATCCGTACTTCTTTCTTTGGAAATATAACCGGGCATGTAGTCACACACACTGTCAGTGTAAAATGTATAGCCAAACCTGATCTTGCTGAATGGCTTGTTGGGTATCATCTCCATGCATTTCCAACTTCCAAGGATGCGTTTTTCGCCTGTGTTTGCTGCAAGCAAGCGAACTGATAAGCAATGCATGAGAAGGAAGGCCAGGATCAAGCCATGTGAGAGTAAACCAAAGATTTTTTTTTTCGTTACAGATGCTCCTTATATAAATACTTATCATTCCTTCAGTGCTCATGTATAGGATATTTCTCCATGTGGAAAGGATAAGAGATCACCGCTATGGTTTCTGAGCTGTAACAAACCCAAACCATCTACGCCCACAATTTGGGCACTGAGGACAGATCCCTGAACAGTAAATTTTCTCTCTGCTCCGCGTGCAAAAAGACAATCATTATAAGCTGTTTGAATGGCATCTGTTTCCTTTCCTCTGATTTGAAAATAAGCCTGCTCCATACACATCATCAGTATACCAAGCACTTCATCTATGGCAATTTGCTTCCCGCAGAGATTTGCCAGAGACAAGGGTGGAAACATACGATCAGAGGCCTCGCTAAAATCCTGGTTCACATTGATGCCGATTCCTGCAACAGTCCATTTGATGCTGCCGGTACCCATGATATTTTCCACAAGCAAACCGGCCACTTTATGCTGTTTGATAAGAATGTCGTTGGGCCACTTAATTGCTGCAGCCTCAACGGATGCAAAGGCATCTATGGTTTTTTTTACTGCCAGTGCAACAGCCATGTTCCAATGAAAAGCCCGTGCAATGGGCACCTCGTTCAGCTTATAAATAAAACTCACCAGGAGGTTTTGCCCTGGGGCGCTTTCCCATGACTTTCCCCTTTGTCCGCGTCCCTGTGTTTGCTCCAGTGCCTGCACCACCTGTCCGTGCACGGCCTGCCCTGAATGAATTAACTGGAGAGCAAACAGGTTGCTTGAGTCGGTTTTTTCGAGTCGGGTAAAATATTTTCCTGTGAATATCGTCTCCAAGAGTAACAAGTCTGTTGAAAGCAAAGGTAGGGAAGTAGTCTTCCCCGCCAAAGCGTCCAAAATTGGCTACATTTGCGGCTTCATTTTTCAGCTGAATGGGTAAAAAAAAGATTCTGGCATCCGTGCCACAGAACAAAATCCTTCTGGATGCCATCATCAAGGGCATGCAGGACAAAAAAGGTGCCGACATCATGGTTCTTGATTTTTCAAAAATCGGAGGCGCTGTTTGTGACGCATTCGTCATCTGCACCGGCAATAGCAACACCCAGGTGGAAGCCATCGCCGACGCTGTGCATGAGGCAGTGAAGAAGGCCACCGGAGAAAATCCCTTTCATACCGAGGGATACCGTAATGGAGAGTGGATTGTGATGGATTATGTGGATATAGTTGCACATGTGTTCCAGCCGGAAACAAGGTCTTTTTACCAACTTGAAAAGTTGTGGGCTGATGCTGAAACCAGACTCGTTTCATAACCGAGTACTAACAATTATTTTTTGAACATGTCAGAAAATCAAAACAACAAAAAGGGAAACCCTCAGAATCCATTTCAGAAAAAGACTCCGGGCAAAGGCACCGGGTTCAATTTCTATTGGATTTATGCCATTATCATCGCTGTTTTTATCGGATTGCAATTGTATGATAGCACAGGTGGTCCCAAGAGCATCTCATGGAACCGTTTCGAAAACGACATGCTTACTGCAGGTGCAGTAGATCGCGTTGTAATCGTTAACAAGGAAGTGGCTGAGGTGTATCTTAAATCCTCTCAGTACAACAATCCTAAATTCAAGGATGCCCTGATCCGTTCAGGCAAGGTGGTTCCTCAATATGTTATTCCTGTGAGCAGTGTAGAAAGTTTTGAAAGAAAACTGGATGAGGCACAGGCCACTGTACCCCGCAACCAGCGTATCAATCCGGAGAGTGAAACGCGCAAGAACTGGGGATTAGACATCCTCGAATACCTATTGCCCATCCTTCTTATGCTGGGTCTTTGGATCTTTATCATGCGCAGGATGTCCGGAGGTTCCGGGCCGGGTTCTCAGATTTTCAATATTGGTAAATCAAGAGCAGCCTTGTACAATGCAGAGGATAAAATCAGAATCACTTTTGCTGATGTAGCCGGCTTAGAAGAAGCAAAAGAGGAAGTAGAAGAGATTGTTTCTTTCCTGAAGAATCCATCCAAGTTCACCAACCTCGGAGGCAAAATTCCCAAAGGTGCCCTGCTGGTTGGTCCTCCCGGAACAGGAAAAACGCTATTGGCTAAAGCAGTTGCCGGTGAAGCAAATGTGCCATTCTTTTCCTTGTCGGGCTCCGATTTTGTGGAGATGTTTGTAGGTGTAGGTGCAGCAAGGGTGCGCGACCTGTTTAACCAGGCCAAGCAGAAGGCCCCTTGCATCATTTTTATTGACGAGATTGATGCCATCGGTCGCTCACGCAGCAGGAATTCTATTCAGGGTGGAAATGACGAAAGAGAAAACACCTTGAATTCTCTGCTTGTAGAGATGGACGGTTTTGGTACCAATTCCGGTATCATCATTCTCGCTGCAACCAATCGTCCCGATATTCTAGATCCTGCTTTGCTGCGCCCCGGTCGTTTTGATCGGATGATTTCCATAGACAAACCTGATGTGGTTGGCAGAGAAGCCATCTTTAAGGTTCACCTGAAACCCCTGAAACTTGCAACGGATGTAGATGCAGCCAGTCTGGCTACACAAACACCAGGATTTGCCGGCGCCGAAATTGCCAATGTATGTAATGAAGCGGCGCTGATTGCAGCAAGGCACAACAAGGAAGCTGTTAACATGCAGGATTTTCAGGACGCCATCGACAGAGTGATTGGTGGTCTGGAAAAGAAAAATAAGCTTATTTCGCCGGAGGAAAAAAAGATAGTTGCCTATCATGAGGCCGGACATGCGGTTGCCGGTTGGTTTCTGGAATTTGCAGATCCTCTTGTTAAGGTGAGTATTGTTCCACGCGGCGTGGCTGCACTTGGATATGCCCAATACCTTCCAAAGGAACAGTTTCTTTATACCATTGAACAACTCACAGACTCTATGTGCATGGCGCTCGGAGGAAGAGCTGCAGAAGAAATCATCTTCAATCGTATTTCAACCGGAGCACTCAGCGACCTGGAACGCATTACCAAGATGGCATATGGAATGGTAACAATTTACGGGATGAACAAGCGAATAGGGAACATCTCTTTTTACGATCCCAAAGCGCCTGATTTTGGATTTACCAAACCCTACAGTGAAGCCACTGCACAGGCCATTGATGAAGAGGTGAAAAAAATTCTGGAGGATGCTTATATCCGCACCAAAAACCTGCTTACCTCCAAAAAACAGGAGCTGGAAACTGTGGCGCGCGAACTTTTGAAAAAAGAAGTGATCTTTCAGAACGACCTGGAACGATTGATTGGGAAGCGTCCGTTTGAGCCGAAGGATTTACCGGCCAACAGCGATCCATCCATCGGTCTTTCTGCCGAACCGGCGGAGCTGCCTGCAGCCGAGAATACGCCTGCACCTCAGGAAGAAAGTAAGCCTGCTACCGACGCTCAGCAAGGATAGAAGCTATATCAGGACGCGTGTAGTTGGCACCCTTTAATACTTTGCCATCCTCGCGATAAATGGGTTTGCCATGCTCGTCGAGTTTGCTCATGTTGCTTCTTTGAATCTCATCAAAAATGGCTTGCATCTTGTCTTGCAGGCCATGCCTCAGAATGGTGCCAAAGGCGATGTACAAGATGTCACCGAGGGCATCAGCAATTTCAATTATGTCGCCTTTCCTGCAGGCTTCCAGATATTCTTCATTTTCTTCACGGATAAGCTCGAAGCGCAGCAAGAAATCTTTTTCTGACAAAAGTGTTGGTGCCGGGTTGTTTTCAATGTTGAAGGCAACATGAAAGTCGGCTACTTTGGAGATGTTTTCGTTCATATGTGTAGATATGGTTGCAACAATCGATACAAAAGATGTGTGGGCAATCCCATCACGGTAAAATAGGAACCTTTTAGTGAGGTGATGGCTGTTAATCCAAGCCAATCCTGGGCTCCATAGGCTCCCGCTTTGTCAAAAGGTGCGTAATGATGGATGTAATATTTAATTTCTGCTTCACTCAGCTCCCTGAAACGCACCTCTGTTCGGTCGCAGGCAGAAATTTGCTCATCTTTTCCCGTGAGCGCAATGGCGGTGAAAACTTCATGCGTCTCACCGGAAAGTCTGCTCAGCATCTCAAATGCCTCAGAGGCATCAACAGGTTTGTTGTACACATTTTGACGGTGCCATACAATGGTATCTGCAGTAATGAGAATTTCATTGTCAAGAAGCAGATGCTTTTGCACATTTCCTTTGTGTTGCGCGAGGTATTCTGGAATATCTCCTGCCTGCAGATGTGGCGGAAAGGATTCATCAGTTTCCATCACTCTTGTTTCGAAGGAGATGCCCATCTGTTCCAGCAAAGATTTTCTGCGTGGTGATGCACTTCCCAGAATAATTTTTTTATGAAGTTTCATTGGTCGTTTGCTCAAACAAAATAAAAGTAAGGCAAAAGCCATTTACAGCAGGTTTGAATTTTCAGGGATTATCAACAAAAAATATCAGAGCTTACCTGCTACTACAAGAGTCTTGCGCAGGTTGATGCTGCTGCCGTCGGCATGATACAGTTCCATGACCACCAGGTAAATTCCAATCTCCGCCTTTCCCGCCTGTTCGGTCTCGCCGTTCCAAATAAATTCTCCGCTACTGCCCGGTGATTGATTGTTGAGCAATGTTTTGATGGTTCTTCCTTTTGTATCTGCTATGAAACACTTTCCCTGATAACCCGGCTTATCAAGTTCGTATCCAATGATTACCTGATCCTGGTAACCATCATTGTCGGGTGATACATAATCTGCCGACAGGGTGATCTTGCCCCGTGAAACCGGCGTTTCCATCGACTGTGAATTTTTTTCGGTGGGTGTGCCAAAGCCCGATACCTGCGAGGCCGATGACCAGTTGTTGTCATTAGTACCCGGCAACTGAAGCACAATTTTTTCCAGACTCACTCCTTTGGTATTGCTCAGCCAGGGCACATGCATATCCTGTTGATATTGCATCCTGTCTATCAGGCTATCATTCCATTTAGAAAGCGCACAGGTTCCCCATTCAATGTTGAAGGAAGGAAGATTCATG
This sequence comes from Flavobacteriales bacterium, assembly GCA_040383885.1. Classification (GTDB taxonomy): domain Bacteria; phylum Bacteroidota; class Bacteroidia; order UBA4408; family UBA4408; genus JBEICQ01. Next base: position 19,609 of record JBEICQ010000020.1, read on the forward strand.
CAACGAATGATGTTTTCAGGATGATTCACACGGTAATTTTTTTGGAGCCATTCCGGATTTTCTGTGAGCACATAGTATTCTCCCGGAAAGAGTAAAAAACCGGATGAGTCAATCACATAGTTGGAACTGTAAGCACCTGTAAGGGTATCATAAGAGGAAACCCGGAGGTATTTTGCATCAGTGATGTTTGAACTTGCATTGAAAAATTCAACATAGTCGTATCCTCCACTGTTGGGATCATTCATCATTTCTGAGAGAATGATTTCTCCTCCAAAAATCATTTCCGGAATCCCCATGCGTACCTGTTGTGAGGAAGCCATTTCATTTCCTGCACAGTCTTTGACCGAAGCCTCAATAGTAAGTGTATATATTTTCTCCTTTTCTATTGTGCCTGTAAAGGTGACAACTGCCTGCGTAAAATCCGGTCCTACACAAACTACCTCAGTGGCCGGCCCCAAACCATTGTCACCGCTAAACAACGAGGCTTGCAGAGAAGGCGAAAGAGGTTCTGAAAAACTGAGTCGCACCATTTGTGGAGCGAGCGGATAGGCGCGCAAAACTTTTGGCGCTGTGATGTCAGAGTTGGAGCGGTAAACAGAGTTTTTTGCACCCGGCGTTCCGCCTCTCAGGTCATTGGAAGCTTTCCAGTTTTCGGCCCCTGCACATGGGTTTTCCGGATCCATCTGCTCCAGGCTCCATCCGCCCTGATTTTTGAGAGTGCTTCCATACCATGTATCCGAAAAATTTACAAATGTAACCGGATCACCGGCCGATGTTTTCAGCGAGAGGGAAGTGCCACTGTTGGTAAGGGAAAATGACGATAAGCCTGCGGTCTTTCCAAAACCGGAGAGTTGCGTGGCATTGTCAGCATCGCAAAGAAGAAGATAATCACCCGCTGCAATACTCCTGCAGCCAATGACCGTGCTATAGCTTCCATAACTAAACCCAAACTGATTCAAACTAAATGGCACATTGCTTCTGTTAAACAACTCCACATATTCTGCCTGTGGCAAAGCTACAGTTGGATCAGGGTCAGCCATGATTTCATTGATTACGATATCAAAAGCTTTTGGGATGCGGTTGCTGAAAGTAAAGTTTGCATTTTGCTCACTGTTGTTGCCTTTGCAATCGCTGAATATCTGGTTAATGGAGAGGGTGTAGACATCCTGCGAGTTGAAGGCTGCAGAGAACAAAAGGCTTGCTTCTGTAATAAGATCATTTCCTCCTGTGGAAATTGTATTCGGATTGCCAATGGCCGGACTCACAGAATAGCTTCCCGGATTAAGCAGGGCAGAGGTAAGTACCGGCTCACTGAATACCACCAGCAATTGATTTCCATTTGCACATACTTCGCTCACCCTTGGAGAGAGGTTGTCGGGATTGGATGCATTTACTGAGTTAACATATCCGGGAGTTCCGCCGTTGGGATTTTGTGAGGCCCTCCAGTTGGAAATTCCTCCGCAAGGATTGGAAGGATCAATCTGCTCCAGGCTCCATCCACCATCTATTTTCCCGGGATCTTTGTACCATGTGTCAGCATAAGTAAGGGTGCTTACAAGCTGGTTTAAGGTATCACGCAATTCGATGCTTGTACCACTGTTGGTTAAAAAGGAAGAAGAAAGTCCATCAACTTCGATGTATTTCAATGAACTTCCAAGCAAGGCAGCCACACCGGGCTTTGTAATGATTGCATACCCGTTTGCCGGAATACTGCCTGATAAAATATCCTTGCTGCTGTTGCCAAGCTTGAGTGTATAGCCACTTAGATCAATAGGGAAATTGCTACGATTGTATAATTCAAGGTATTCGGCAGATGGCAAACCAATTACCGGATCGGGATCTGCCATGATTTCGTTGATAACAATTTCAAACAACTGTGGGCGGTAAGCAGAGAAGGCGGGAGATTGCAAATTGTCGGATAGGTTTCCGCTGCAATCACCGGCCGGAGTATTTATGGTAAGTGTATATACCGATTCCTGTATGAGCGGAATGGAAAGATCAACCCATACATAATCGCTGATGATTCCGGGGCTGCTTACCACGCCTGCGCTGATGTTTCCGGGTTGTATCGAGTAGCTTGCTGCTTGCAGTAGTCCGGGCGTAAACACAGGTTCACTAAAATTTACCCGCAGTTGGGTAAGAGAAATCAGGCTCACGGAGGAAATAAATGGTGCAAGATTGTCGGGCTGGTTGGCATAAACGGAATTGATTTGTCCGGGTGTTCCGCCCAACACATTAACAGATGCCTTCCAGTTGCCGGTTCCGCTGCAGGGCTTACCGGGATCAATCATTTCCAGGCTCCAGCCTCCAGTGCTTTTGTCAGGGTCATTGTACCAATCATCAGCATAAGTAACAGCATGCAACTCATCTCCAAAACGGTTGCGCAAAATAATGGTAGTTCCTGTATTGGTCAGTACTGAAGATGACATGCCGGTAATTCCGGTTGTGTGAGCACTAAACAAGGATACATTTCCTTCTGCAGTTAAAATGGTGTAGGCACCCGGCGCCAGTGTGGTATCAGGAAGTGTATAGCTGCTGTTGCCTGCTTCGAGCGTATACTCCAATAATCTTACAGGATATGTGGTATTGTTTTTGATTTCGACATACTCCACATTTGGCAAACCAACCTGAGGATCCGGATCAGCCATGATTTCGTTTACCAGCAGATCAAATAATTTTGCCATGTAGAGAGTGGATGACAAAGGAAGGGGCGGCGTGTTTTGCGCCAGGTCGGTGATGCCGGAAATCTGCAGCAAATAGGCGATACCATTCTGCAAACTATCACCTGTTACCAGGTGAACAATACTGCTGTTTTGGGCATCCAGATTGGCTGAGACAATTCCTGCCGACAGGTTGCTCAAATTGTAAGTAGTGATATTTTGAGCACTCACAGGTTCAAGCGGTTCATCAAAAACCAGGTCAATCTGTAAAGGGCTGATCATCTCTGCCCTGATTAACGAAGGTGGGGTAATGTCAACAGGAATTGGCTGGATAAGCAGATCGTCAAAAAAATGTTTCGAAAAGAACGAGGAGGTGGATTGCTTGATAATAAAGCCACAGTGTGTTCCACCGGAAATAGTATTGTCGGTAACACTGCCTTCATTCACATAGGCATTTCCTGTGCCTCCGGGATTTCGGAAAAGGGTAAACTCACCGCTTGCACTACGCGTTACTTTTATTTTCAAGGTATTGTTTGTGCCGGAAGGAAGTGTGTTATCTGCCCCGTCAATTATTTTAACAGATGTACCTCCACTCAACCTGTACAAAGAAACTTCATCGGTGGTATTTCCAACCCTTACAAAATAGCCATTGCCTGCATTGGTGAGGATGGGTCCATCTGCCATCAGAAAAAAATCTGTATAGTTCGCTGAGGAAGGATTAAATCCAAGCTTGATCCACACATTCCATTCATAATTGGCTGCGATGTTGCAGGGTGCAGAAAGATAAAACACATCGTTTGTAATGGAAGAGCTTGATTGCAGTTGACCTGAAGTATTGGTTATAAACTTTAATAGGTCTCCGCTCCATACAGGATTGTTCAGCAGATCTCCATCCGAAAAATCATCCTGGACCTGAGCAGAGAGCGGCAACGAGGAGATGAGAATAAACAGGGTAAAGAAAAAATGTTGGCGCATCAACATATGCAAGCGGTCTAAATGTATGTAAAAACCGTTTATGTTTGTATGGTGCAACAAGAGGATATTCTGCTTCAGATAAAAGATTTAAACATCCAATTCTCCGGTAAAGACACTATGCATCGTGTGGTTCAGCATTTTTCGCTTGACTGCAGGCCCGGTGAGATTGTTGGTCTGGTAGGAGAAAGTGGAAGCGGAAAAACAATTGCCATGCTTAGTTTGATGGGCTTGATTCCTTCCAATGCAAGGATGCAGGGAAACTGTTGGTTGCATACCCCGGGTGAATCTATTGATCTCAGCCGGCTGGAAGAGAAGGATTACACGCGTGTTCGCGGGCGCTTGATCTCCATGATTTTTCAGGAACCCATGACCAGTTTAAATCCGGTCATGAAAGTTGGGGAGCAGCTCCTTGAAATGCTCCTGCTTCACCGCTATAAAAAGAAGGAAGAGGCGATGGAAGCCGCCCTGCAATGGTTCGAAGAAGTGAAACTTCCCAACCCGCCGGAAATATTTCACAAATATCCTTTTGAACTCAGCGGAGGACAAAAACAAAGAGTCATGATTGCCATGGCGATGTGTTGTTCTCCATCCCTGATTATTGCCGATGAGCCAAGCACTGCTCTGGATGTTACTGTACAAAAAATTGTTATGGATCTCCTCAAAGAACTCTGCAACAGATTTGGTACGGGACTTATTCTCATCAGTCATGACCTGGCACTTGTATCAGGTTATTGCAGTAGAATTCTGGTGATGAGAAAAGGGATCTGTGTTGAGGAGGGCCCAACCCATCAGATATGCCATCAGCCTGTACATCCATATACCAAGGCCTTGCTGCAATGCAGACCATCAGCTGCATACAGGGGCATGCGATTGCCTGTGATCAGTGATTTTTTACCGGATGAAACCATCCCCCAATTGCCCACTGTCTCCTCCAAAAAAAATGAATGGTCTTCTCACCCGATCATTTCTGTAGATCATCTCTCTGTGTACTATCCATCCTCAGCGGGGAGAAGCAAAAGCAGCAAAACTGCCTACACGGTATCTGATATAGGATTTTCATTACAGTCCGGAAAAACACTGGCCTTGGTTGGAGAAAGTGGCAGTGGAAAAACAACACTTATCAAAGCGCTTGTAAATAGTTTGCCTTTTCATGGAACATACAATTTCATGGGTGAAAATGTGCGCCCCGGAAATCCTGCCAATCCTCTTATTCAAATGGTTTTTCAGGATCCGTATGCGGCGCTCAATCCCTCCCTCACGGCAGGAAGTGCTATTTCTGAGGCAGCGCTTGTTACCCAAAGAGGCACTTCGTTTAAAGAAGCCCGGGCGCGTGCCATGGAATTGCTCGGATGGGTAGGTCTGGGTGAACAGGCTTTTTACAAATATCCTCACCAATTTAGTGGCGGACAGCGGCAGAGAATTGTGATTGCCCGCGCTCTCGCATGCCGCCCGCAATTGCTAATTTGCGATGAATCAGTGGCGGCGTTGGATGTATCTGTACAGTCTCAGGTACTGAATCTCTTAAAGGATTTACAAAATGCCCTGGGCTTTGCCATGATTTTTGTTACCCACGATTTACACATCGCAGAGTTTTTATCTGATGAAATCATGGTATTGAGGAGAGGACTTGTGGAGGAGCAGGGGGAGACCACTTCAGTGTTTTCTGACCCCCAATCAGCATACACAAAAAGTTTACTTTCTGCAATTCCTGAAATCAGCTGATTGCCGGCTTCAGCGCTTGATTAATTTGTTGTTTCCGTAAATCAGAAAGTTGCCGATAAGTCCGGTTGCCAAACCAATGGCAGCAGCTTTGAGCGCATTTTGTACGCGCAAACTTCTTGCCGTCCTGCCATAACCAACCACATACATGTCTTCTCTGATGTATTTGCTGTCTGTTACATGACGGCGTTTGATTTTAATCCATCTCGATCCCATAAAACCCACCCATAATGCAGGTGCCACAGGAGACAGCAGCGTAGGGGCATAGAATCCACTGGCAATTCCGATACCGGCACTGCTGATGGTAGAGAAGGGTGAGCGAAAGTGCTTCAAGGCATCCTGCTCACCTGCAATGTATGCACGCATATCATTGATATCTAAATAATTGTCCTGTGAGAGAGAGTCCTGCTTGTAAAAGATTACTTCATTGTTCCCATTGTAGGTTATTGAGAAAATATCTTCTTTGTCAAGGTCCGTTTTTTTTGTCTTGTTACCCACTTTATACTCGGCTTTTATTTTTGCCCCTGTGGAGTCCAGGATGCTATATGTTCC
>JBEICQ010000021.1:0-25086 GCA_040383885.1 Flavobacteriales bacterium
CCTCGGTGTTATTGATTGTATCACCCAGTAAATCTGTGATGGTAAATGATTGGGATTTTGCCTGGTTTGTCAGAAGCAATGTACCAAGTCCAATCAAATAAGAAAGTGTTCGTAGTGTTTTATTCATGATGTATGAGAAACCTGTGTTTACCTGTATTTGTTCTACAAATGTATAATCCGGAAGGCAACTTATCAAGCAAAATTTTGTTGCCACCAACAGACTCAATCATGGATGTACAATCGCGCCCCATGATGTCGTTCAAACCAATAAAAGAATTTCCCTTGGGAATCATAAGCTCATTGCGGGCAGGATTGGGATAAGGAAAAAAAGCCTTGTTGTTTTTTTGCAAATCACCCGTGCTTTGAGGCGGCAATCTGTATGAGCCGTAAAAGATATCATCATCGTCACCATCGGCAGATTGTCCTGCAAAATATACTTGGTTGTTTTTTTGCGTGATACAAAATCCAATATCGATGCTACTTCTTCCCAATTGCCATTCCGCAACCACATTGCTGAGTGTATCAGTGATGCAGAATACAGCATCTATGGCTGCACCGGTGGCCGCTGAATTGGAATAGCCTGTAAAAAAATATTGGTTCTCATAAAGCAAACCTGCAAACAGTGCATCCGTTCCGGCACCTCCAAATTCTTTTTCCCATAGTTGCAAACCGGAGGAATTCACCTTGCGAACCCAATAGTTAAAAGGAGGGCCTGTAGGCGCATCTGTTTCGCCAAATATCAGCCAGTTTCCGTCTGCGGAAGCAAAAATACCCTGTGTGCCATTGTTAACATTGTTCCCGTAATAGATGTTCCACAAAACAACTCCATCAGGAGTGATTTTCATAAGCATGGCGTCATAGCCTCCGTTCCCATCACTGTTAGAGTCGCCCAATACATAAATGGTATCGGCCGGATCAAGGGCCAATCCATTGGCAACATCATTGCCATTACCACCAAAACTGATTTGCCAAAGGGTTTGCAGCAATGAATCCGTGCATACAATCCAGATGTTGTTGGAACCTGTAAAATCTGTGATGAAACCCGAAAATACGATGTTACCATTGCTCATAATGGCTGCATTTTTGAGTGATTCCGTAAGAGAGGAAGAACCTATTTGTCGTTGCGCGATTACCGCTCCCGTGGTATCTGCAATCAGGATAAGGGCATCGGTGTTTTCGGTTGATGGCCTGGTTTCTCCGCAAAGGACAAATCGTCCTCCGGCTTCATCCGCCGTTCCTCCCAGGCAAACATCAGTGGTATCTGTACCCAGGCAATAACCGGTATACTGGCCGTTATCGGGGTTCACCGAGACAAGAAAAAAATCGAAAGCGTTGGTGCATTGGGAGTTGGTACCTCCCATCCAGAGGCGGTTGTTCAGAAATGTGATAAACCGGGCGTCCTGATTGCCGGGCAATGAAATGTATTCCATACCCGGATTGGCACAAGCATTTTGAAAGCCGGACAAAACAGAAAACAAATGCATGAGAGTCAGTATGGCAAGACTCAATTTGATTCTATAACTAACTGATTTTATGGCTTTTGTTTTGATGTCCGAAAAAATAAACTGTTGCTTTTAATAATTACAAAATTATGCTTTAATTCGTGGTTCAGAAAAACCAAACACAACATGAAAAAAATCTTTACTCTTGCTGCCGGTCTCAGTTTGACCATAGGGTTGATGGCACAAACTCAGCGTTTGTCGCTCACAGAGGAATTTACCAACGCCTCCTGCGGACCCTGCGCTGGCCAGAATCCCGCATTCAATGCGCTCATTTCTGCCAATTCCACTAAACTCATTGCCCTGAAATATCAGGTAAATTTCCCGGGGGTTGATCCGATGAATGCCCAAAATCCTACAGAAGTAAACACCAGAAGAACTTATTATGGTGTAAATGGGGTACCCTTCGCCAATCTTAACGGTGACACAAGCGCACTAACTGCTCCCAACTACACAGGAGCACCCGCCAATTTTAATCAGGACATCATTGATAGTGCATATGCTGTTCCCTCTTCATTTGGAATCAACATCTCCCATACACTGTCTTCTGACATTGATTCTATTTTTATTACCTGCACCATCACTGCTTCTCAGGCCGTTAACCTCCCTGCTCTCTCCTTGAGAATGGCCATTACAGAACGAGAAATAGTATTTTCTGCTGCTCCCGGTTCAAACGGAGAAACAGAGTTTTCTGATGTGATGCGTAAAATGGTTCCCAATGCTACAGGCGTAACATTGCCTGCTGTTTGGACGCAAGGACAGGATACCACTTTTACTTATGCACTGGCGCTGCCTACCTACATCTATAATCCCACACAAATTGCAGTTGTGGCCTTCATCCAGGAGAATGTGAACAAAACCGTTCAGCAAGCCGGTATCAGTCTGCCAGTTGCCATCGCAAACTATGCAGCTATCACTGGTGCCACTTTTAGTCAGAACATAGTATCATGCAATGCATCTGTTACTCCAAGCATCACCATTAAAAACGAAGGTTCTGCTCCATTGACTTCAGCTACAGTTTCATACACCATTGACGGAGGTGCAGCCCAAACCGCACCTTTCACAGGTAATGTTGCTCCGGGTGGAGTTACCAACTTTTCAATCCCTACACTCAACAGCCTTAATCCAGGACAGCGCAATGTGGCTTACAGACTGCTTAACCTGAACGGAAGCCCTACCAGCACCACTGTATACACCCAAGCAATATACATTGTTGGAACAGCACAGCCCGGCAATGCTTATGCCGAAACTTTTGGTACTGCTACTTTCCCCTATACAAACTGGCTTAATATCAATGATGATACTCCCGGTTTTACAAGAAATGCCACTGCCGGATTTGGATCTCCTAAAGGAGCCCTCAAGATGGATTTTTACAACAGCCCTGAAGGGAAAGTTGATAGGGTAATTCTTCCTCCATTCTCTTTTAGCAACTATTTGGATGCTACCCTCACATTTAAAGTTGCAGCAAAAGGTTACCTGTTTTCTGATGGTTCACAAACAAACGATACGCTTATCGTAAGGTATTCTTCTGACTGCGGAGCTACCTGGTCGCAAGCCTGGTTAAAAAGCGGTGCTGATCTCTCAACTGTTGCAGCCGCAACTGCTTCCTATACAGCTTCTGCTGATGCCGATTACAGAGACGAAAGTGTTACACTTGCCGGCACAGCGAACAAATCACAAATCCTGATCATGTTTGAAGCCAGAAGTAATTACGGAAACAATGCATACATCGACAATATCAATATCTCTGCTTCTCAGGTGGGTATCAATGAAATTGCTGATGACCAAATTTCTTCTTTGTATCCAAACCCTGCCAATAACCTGGTGAGTCTGGTGTTGAACAACAGCAGCAATCAATCCCGTCTTGATATTTTTGATGCTGTGGGTAAATCTGTTTACACCCAAAACATCATTGGCAAAGGCAAGCAAAACATCAACATTGCTACTGAAAACTTCAACAACGGAGTGTATTTCATGCGCATTAACGGAGGAGCAGCCAAGAAGCTGATCATCCAACATTAATCTCATCCAATCATTTAAAAAAGCCCGGTTAACCGGGCTTCTTTGTTTAACTTCAATCAGAAAAACAAATAGATTACATCACATATGAAAAAACTACTGTTTACTCTCATATTCTTTATCGCTGCCCTTGGCAGTTATAGCCAAAGCAACAGAATGCTGCTGGCAGAGGAATTTACCAATGCTACCTTTATAAACTGCGGCATCCTCAATCCCCCCTTCGATGCGCTGATGCAAGCCAATCCAAACAAAATTGTGACCATTAAGTACCATACCAATTACCCCGGCGCAGATCCGATGAACAGTGTCTCTGCTGCCGAGGTGAATGTTAGACATCAGTATTATCAAAACCAGGGTGTACCGGGTGCTTTTCTCAACGGAGCAAATCCGCCGGTGATTGGTACCAACTTTGTTGGTTCCCCTGCGAATTTCACACAATCAGTTATTGACAATGCACAAAATGTTCCAAGTCCGTTTAACCTCAATTTATCTCATACTTTTTCTTCTGATCTGGATTCCATCACCGTTTCCTGTACAATCACTGCAGTGCAGGCGGTAAACACACCACAAATGTTTTTGAGGATTGCCATGATTGAAAAGTTTATCAATTACATTACTCCTCCCGGCAACAGCGGAGAAACACAATTTTATCATGCCATGCGACAAATGGTACCGCAGGCAAATGGAACCCAACTGCCGGCTCAATGGTCGGTTGGACAAACGCAATCCTTTACTTTTTCTGTTCCCTTCAGCAATTTTATTTTCAATCCTGCACAAATTGCCTTTGTGGGATTTATTCAGGAGGATGCAGGGAAAACCGTTCAACAGGCAGCTTACAGTGCACCACAGTCACTTACAAATTATGTAATGATAACAGATGCCTCCCCCGAAAGTGAATCTTATTCCTGTGCACCTTCAGTAACTCCATCTATAACAATAAAAAACCTGGGTAATCAAGCACTCACCAATGCAACGGTACGCTATGTTCTTAACAGCGGGGCAACTGTAAATATTCCTTTTGTTGGCAATGTACAGCCGGATGACAGTGCCATTGTGCCAATTCCAACCATTAACGCAATACCGGGGCAAAACTCCCTTGCCTTTACTCTTGTGAACCTGAACAACAGTGGTGTTGCCTCCAATACCGTGTACAGGATATTTTATAATCTGGGGAATACCCAATCCGGAGGATTCTACACAGAAAATTTCACCAATACTGCATTCCCCTATACCAATTGGGTTGATCTGCCCAACAGCAATATTTTCATGCAGAACAACCTGGCCGGATTTGGCACACCCAAAGGTGCACTAAAACTTGACTTCTGGAATACACCTGCCGGCGGTGTAGATGAGATGCTTCTTCCTGCCTTCAATTTTAGTGGATTTGGCAATGCTACCCTGACATTTAAAGTAGCTGCCAAAGGCTATTTAAATGGCACCGTGCATACGCAGGATACTCTTGCCGTGCTCTATTCTACCAATTGCGGAAACACTTGGAATATTGGCTGGTTAAAAGCAGGCGCCAATCTGGCAACAGGCTCGGTAACTACAGCCACCGCTGCCTTTGGAGGAACGGCTGACAGTGACTTCAGAAATGAAAGTGTGGTTTTGCAGGGTACAGCCAACGCCTCGCATGTTTTAATCAAATTTGTTGGTATCAGTGACTATGGAAACAATGCCTACATAGACAATATCAATATCAGCGCAGGCATACCCAAAATCATTCTTGCAGAAGAGTTTTCCAATGCATCAAACCCTGGCTGCGCCAATCAAAATCCTTCCTTTAATGCCGTGATGGCTGCAAATCCTAACAAGATCATTACACTCAAATACCAAACTTCCTATCCGGGCGCCGATCCCATGAACGCAGCAGCAGCCAATGATGTATTGGCAAGACAAAATTATTATTCACTTCCGGGTGTTCCCTTTGTTTATCTCAATGGAGATACCTCTGCAGTAACCGGTGCTGCCTACACAGGTGCTCCTTTAAATGTGACACAAAATATAGTTGATAGCGTTTATGCCGCCTCCAACTCACAATTCTCGCTGAGTGTAAACCACAACATTTCTCAGGATTTAGATTCAATCTATGTCTCATGCACCATCACTGCGATTACCCCTGTGAGTATTCCCCAGTTGTCCTTGCGCATGGCAATGATAGAAAAGAGCATCAATTACCTCACCCCTCCCGGAAGTAACGGCGAAACCCAGTTTTACCATGTTCTCCGTCAATTGATTCCCAGTCCGCTTGGCGCATCCATGCCTGCTTCTTTTACCGCCGGACAAAGTCAGACACTTACCTATGGAAGAGCATTTGCAGCGGGTGCTTTCAATCCTTCTGAAATTGCAGTGGTGGCTTTTCTTCAGGAAGATGTTGGAAAAACCGTTATGCAAACAGCCATCAGCCAGGTGCAGGCGGTTCAGAATTTAGCTGTAATCAGTAGCATTAATACCGGTGCCGGTGACTTTACCTGCAACACAAGTATTTCTCCGAGCATCACCATTACCAATAATGGTTCCAATGCCATTACCTCATTTAACCTGCTTTACAGCCTCCTCAATTCAGTCTCAGATACCCTTCCCTACTCGGTGAATATCTTGCCTGATTCAAGTGCAGTGATAACCCTTCCGGTACTTAGCAACCTGTCAGTGGGTCAGAATACACTCGGATGCCAGTTGCTCAACATCAACAACAGCTCCAACAATTCTGCATTTGCGGCAAGTAATATCTATGTTGCCGGAAATCCCCAAGCGGGAAATGCTTACACCGAAAATTTTACTTCTACTGCATTTCCTTATGCCAACTGGATTAACATCAATAGCGACGCTGCAGGATTTGGCCACAATGCACAGGCCGGATTCGGCAACCCCAAAGGTGCACTCAAAATGGATTTCTGGAATAGCACTGCCGGAAATATTGATCAGGTTATTTTGCCGGCATTTTCATATAATGGATTTGGAGATGCAACACTCAGCTTCAAGATTGCCGCCAAAGGATACTTAAATAACAATGTACATACGCAGGACACCATGGCGGTATTATTTTCCACCAATTGCGGAACAAGCTGGAATCTTGCCTGGTTAAAAGCCGGAGCAATACTGGCCACAGGAACCACAACCACTTCCACCACGGCATTTACAGGAACCCTAAATACTGATTACAGAGACGAATCAGTGGTACTCACAGGTACTTCCAATGCATCGCAGGTGTTGCTGATGTTTTACGCAATCAGTGATTATGGAAACAATGCCTACATCGACAACATCAACCTCTCAGCTTCCCTGATTACAAGCACCGTATCAGCTGAAGAAAAAACGATTACCGGTATTTTTCCCAATCCTGCAAACACTTCAGTAAATTTGATTGTAAACAACCCCACAGGATCTTCAAGGCTCGAGCTGTTTGATGCTGTTGGCAGACAGGTATGGACAGAACAGATTAACGGGAAAGGCAATCAGGTGGTAGAAATCGCTACCGGAGCATTTACCGAAGGATTGTATTTTGTAAAAGTGAATGGAGGAGTCTCACAGAAACTCATCATCCGTCATTGATCATCCATCTTCCAAGGCAAAGGCCCCTGCTTTGAAAAGCGGGGGCTTTTTGTTTAATTTGCATACCAATGAAAAAGCAACTGTTCTATTTGTTCATCCTGTTGTCATCATCAACCATGGCTCAGATGACCAAATCCATTCCCGGCGTAGAAATTAAAAACCTCGACGGTAAAACCATCAATACTGCTGCGTTTGAAAATGAAGGGAAACCCATGGTGATTGATTTTTGGGCAACCTGGTGCAGTCCATGTAAAGCCGAACTCAATGCCATTGCTGAAAACTATGCCGACTGGCAAAAAGAAACAGGCGTAAAAATCATTGCCGTTTCCATTGATGATGCGCGTAACATGGAAAAAGTAAAACCTTATGTGCAAGGTAAAAACTGGGAGTATGAAGTATATCTCGACCCCAACGGAGACTTTAAGCGGGCGATGAATGTGAATAATGTGCCTCACCTTTTTGTCATTAACGGTAAAAGAGAAATCGTTTACCAGCAGAACTCAGCTGCTCCCGGAGACGACGAGAAGTTATATGAAATCGTGAAAAAAGTTGCTGCAGGTGAAGCGCTCAAATAAACTGCAAATACTTTTTATGGCTATACTGCTTAGCCATTTTTGTGAAGCACAACAATCTCCCGGAGGAGAATTGCACGGCAATACGCAAACAGATATTCAATATTACCGCAATGATTCATTGATTGGCGCACCCGTTGTTCCTGAAAAATTCAGAATGAATCATTTTACCAACCTCATTTTTGAAAAAGGCAACTTCACCGCAGGCATCCGTTACGAAGCCTATTACAACGCCCTTCTGGGTTTTGATCAGCGATACAATGGCAATGGCATCCCATTCAGGTTTGCGAGATACAGAAACGAACAATTTGAATTTACGGCCGGCAACTTTTATGAACAGTTTGGCTCAGGACTGATCCTGAGGGCTTACGAAGAAAGAGGTCTTGGCTACGACAATTGTTTTGATGGTGCACTTGTAAAATTCATTGGTATCAAGGGGCTTGAAATCAAAGGACTTGTTGGCAAACAAAGGGTATTCTTTGAAAAGGGAGCGGGTATTGTGCGCGGATTCGATGGGGAATTAAACCTGAATACACTTATGCCTTCGCGCAAAGACAAAATCAACAACCTTGTGCTTGGTGGAAGTTTTGTAAGCAAATACCAGCTCGACCAGAACAGTACTTTTCGTTTGCCGGAAAATGTAGGTGCCTTTGCAGGCAGGGCCCGTGCCAACTTTAAAAACATCAGTGTGTCCGGAGAATATGTTTACAAGGTGAATGATCCATCCACGGTTAATAAATACATCTACAAACCGGGCGAAGCGCTTCTGCTGAATGTTGCCTACACGGTAAAAGGTTTTGGGTTTAACCTCGGGATGAAAAGGATAGACAACATGAATTTTCGCAGCGACCGTGATGCCCAGCTGAACAACCTACTGATCAATTTTCTTCCTGCACTTACCCGTCAGCATACTTATAATCTTGCTGCCACGCTGTATCCATATGCTACTCAACCCAACGGAGAAACCGGATTGCAGGCAGATGTCATCACTACCTTTCAAAAGGGTTCGCTTCTCGGAGGCCAATATGGAACCACCCTTCTTATCAACTATTCCAATGCCTATGGAATCGTGGCTGATAAAATCACCGGCAGTGATTCACTGGAAGGCTACCGAAGTCATTATTTTAAAATTCCACGGGACATTTACTTTCAGGACCTGAACATCGAAATCAATAAAAAGCTTACTAAAAAACTAAAGATGGTGCTGATGTATGCCAATTTTGTGTTCAACGGTAGCGTGATTACAGGCGTTACCCTTCGCTCAGAAATGGTACATGCCCATGTGGGAGTTGCCGATCTCACTTATAAATTCAACAGCAAGCATGCCCTGCGCACTGAGTTCCAGGTATTGTTTACCGAGCAGGACAGAGGTAATTGGGCAGCCATACTGGCCGAATATACCATCTCACCCAAATGGTTTTTTGCTTTTCTGAATCAGTACAATTTTGGCAATGAAGACCCCAAAAAGCGATTGCATTATCCCATGCTGAATATAGGCTACACCCATGAAGCCACAAGGGTAAGCTTAGGCTACGGAAGACAAAGAGCCGGTATATTCTGTGTTGGGGGTGTATGCAGACAGGTTCCTGCCTCCAATGGTTTATCAATCTCCGTAACTACTTCCTTCTGATATGAAAGTCCTGCCTCAAATAACCCTTCTTTTCCTACTGTCCATTCTGTTTCATGCTTGCGACAAAATCAAAGACAACCGCCTCGAGAAACAACCTGAAGTTCCCACCAATCCGGGTGACACCTCTGAGGTTTTTGTAACCTATCCCGATACCGGATTTCAAACACAGAAAAAAGTATTGGTCGAAGATTACACCGGTCATACCTGTGGGAATTGCCCGGAAGCTGCTATCAAACTGGATGAGATTATCCAACAAAAAGGAGCTTCAGTGGTACCGGTTGCCATCCATGTAGGGCTCTTTGCCGAACCTAAACCCTCTGAGGGTTATCCTTCAGATTTTCGTACTACAGAAGGTACTGCCATCGATGCTTTTTTTGGCATATCAGCTTTTGGCTTACCACAAGGAATGGTTGACAGGGAAGGGTTCGCAAATCAAAATCATATTCTTCCTTACAGCCAATGGTTATCCAAGGTGAATCAGCGACTTGCTTTGCCGCCCTCTGCGTTTATGGCAATTAAAAATGAGGTGAACAAGGCAGGGAGCAAGCTAAGGGTTACAGTTAAAACCAATTTTTCTTCGTCCTTGAACGGGTCGTACAAACTATCAGTATATCTTGCTGAGGACAGTATTATTGCTGCACAGAAAGACTATTCCCAAAATCCTGAGACAGTTACTGACTATAAGCACAAACACATGCTCAGAGCATGCCTTAACGGAGCCTGGGGAGAAATCATCAGTGACAATCCTTCGGCAGGAAGCAGTGGTGCAAAAAAAGTGTACACACAAACTTTATCCCCTAATTGGAACAAAAGCAAACTGTATGTGATTGGTATCGTTTACAAATCTGATACCTATGAAATCATTCAGACCGAAGCAAAAAAAATCAGGTAAGCCATTTACCGGATTGCTTTTGTTTTTCTCATGCTGCCTGATCAGTGCCCGAACAAATGCACAGTTTTTTTTGTTTGAATAAATAAGATGTCGAGAAAAATTGCAGTTGCCATTACCGGAGCAAGTGGTTCGGTTTATGCGAAACAACTCATTACCAAATTGCTTTCACATGTTCCTCAATCCCTTGCGGAACTCTCTGTGGTCATGTCAGAAAATGCAAGAACCGTTTGGGAACATGAGTGCGGGGATGATTCATACAAAAATCTGCCTGTTAAACATTTTGAGAAAAATGATTTCATGGCTCCGTTTGCTTCCGGTTCAAGTACCTACGATACCTTGGTTATTTGTCCCTGTTCTATGGGTACATTGGGCAGAATTGCGGGAGGCATTAGCGACGATTTAATCACAAGGGCTGCTGATGTGATGCTCAAAGAAAAAAGAAAACTGGTTCTGATGGTGAGAGAAACCCCCTACAACCTTATTCACATACGCAACATGGAACAAGTGACCCTGGCAGGTGGCATTATCTTGCCGTGTACGCCCTCCTTTTACAACAACCCAAAAAACATAGAAGAGGTACTCTCCACGGTTACCGACAGGGTGATTACCATGCTTGGATTGGCGCAACATCCAAAACCCTGGAAAGAGAACTAATCAAAGTGTTTCGTAATAATCCAGGTCTGCACCAAAAGTTTCCGAGATACGAAAGATGGCAGTAAATGCAAGGAGCAGACAAACAGAACCCACCAGAAGAGCTGCATAAACCGGCGTGAGAAAAGGCACAAGGGATTTATAACTGAGGGTAATGGGCACCACGGCTCCCCTCACAAAATTGGGAACTGTATTGGTGACTGTCGAACGAATATTGGTACCAAACTGTTCTGAAGCAATGGTTACAAACAAAGCCCAGTAACCGGTAGCTGCACCCAGCAGAAAACAATAAAAATAAAAGACACCTGAACTCACTACCGGAGAAAACAAATACACCAAAATCATCAGCACGGCAAAAATCAGGTATGCCAAAACAACTTTTTTTCGACTTCTAAGAAATTGGCTCATCAAACCGCTCACTACATCGCCAACCGAGAGGCCCAGGTAACAATACATCACCGACTGACTCACCCTTACTTCGCCTTGCACATGCAGCACGGCTGCAAAAGTTTCAGACAAGGCCACAAGCACACCCACCACAAACCAGATGGGCAAACCAATGAGGATGCAGTTGATGTATCTGAAGGCGTTTTTTGAATTGGAAAAAAGCCCCAAAAAATTACCCCTTTTGATGCTGCTGCTATTCATGCCGGTGTACATGCCGCTTTCAAAGGTTCCGAGCCGGAGTGCCAGTAGCGCCAATCCCAGTGCGCCTCCGGTAAAATAGGCTACCTGCCAATCGAATTTATCTGCAACATTCGCAGCCAAAACTGCACCAAGTGCACCAAATGTCACCACAACCATGGTTCCGTATCCTCTGTATTCTTTGTGCATAGTTTCGGAGATCAGGGTGATTCCTGCACCAAGTTCGCCGGCAAGACCAATTCCTGCAATGAGTCGGATGATGGCATACTGACCCACATTCTGCACAAATCCATTGGCGATATTTGCCAGAGAATACAAGATGATAGAGCCGAAAAGCACCCTCACCCTTCCTTTTCGGTCTCCTGCAATCCCCCAGATGAGTCCGCCGAGGAGCATGCCAATCATTTGCATGTTAAACAAGAGGATTCCGGTATCTTCGAGCGCTTGGTTGTTTACACCCAGCGCGATAAGACTTGGTTTTTTTACGATGTTGAAAAGAATCAGGTCATAGATATCGACAAAGTAGCCAAGGGCTGCTACCACAATCAGCATGGCCTGTTTGCGGTTGAAAGAGGGAATATCTGCTTTCATCAAAAAAATAATTACTCTTGCAAGGTAATCCAAAAAACCGAAATCAAATCATCTCCATATGAAAGAGAATATTGTAGGCATTCAGCAAATTGGCATAGGCGTTCCTGATGTGCACAAAGCCTGGGAATTTTATCGAAAACATTTCGGCATGGACATTCCCGTGTTTCAGGAAAGTGCAGAGGCCAAACTGATGACAAAATATACCGGAGGCAAGGTGCATGCCCGCTCGGCTGTATTAGCCATTAACATTGCCGGCGGAGGGGGTATGGAAATTTGGCAATACACCAGCAGAGAATCACAGGCTCCAAAATTTCAACCGGAATTGGGCGACCTTGGTCTGTTTACCGCAAAAATCAAATCTCCCGATGTACATAAATCACATCAAATCCTGAGCGAATCGCTGCCTGAAGGAAGTTGCTCAGCGCTTCTTCAAAATCCGGCGGGAGAACCTCATTTTTATGTTCGCGATTTGTTCGGAAATTATTTTGACATCATTCCCGGAAGAGAGTGGTTCCGCAAACCCATCACCCACTGCGGCGGTGTTGCAGGAAGCGGCATAGGGGTAGGCATGATGGAAAAGAGTCTGACATTTTACAGGGATGTCCTTGGGTTTGACAAGTTGATTTTTGACGGCAAGGGCATCTTCGACGATTTGGCTTACCTCCCCGGAGGAAACAAATCCTTTAGAAGAGTGATTCTGGAGCGAAGCAAGCAGGTGTCCGGCACCTTCAGCCGACTCCTGGGGCAAAACACCATTGAATTACTGGAGGCCGACAATTACAAGCCCAGAAACATTTTTGCAGACAGGTATTGGGGAGACCAGGGATTTATCCACCTGTGTTTTGATGTGTATGACATGAAAGCATTGGAAAACCATGTGGCCTCCAAAGGTCATCCCTTTACCATCAACAGCGGCAACAGCTTCGACATGGGAGAGGCAAGCGGACATTTTACCTATTGTGAAGATCCCGATGGAACATGGATTGAGTTTGTAGAAACCTACAGGATACCCATTTTGAAGGTTATCGGCTGGTACCTGAACCTGGGCAAGCGCGACAGAAGCAAGCCCCTGCCCGATTGGATGCTTGGCGCATTAAGGTTTACCCGCAAAAAGGACTGAAAAACCCTGTGAAAAAAAATTACCCGCTTTATGGGATTTACTCTTGCATAAGCCAAACAGCAACCCTATTTTTGCCCGGATTCAAAATTCATTTATGGCTGGACATGCAGCAGTAGAAGCACACTGGAAAGGAGGCGTTTCCCCCTTCGGTGTAAGTTATGGCAAAATGATGATGTGGTTTTTCCTCATCTCCGATGCCTTCACATTTTCAGGACTCCTCGCTGCCTATGGCTTTATGAGGCACAAGTTCTCAGATTTATGGCCCAATCCGGGAGAAGTTTTCACCCACTTCCCTTTTTATGAAGGACATATTCCCCTGGCCTATGTGGGTTTGATGACCTTTATCCTGATCATGTCTTCCGTGACCATGGTGCTTGCCGTTGAAGCAGGACACCGCAATGACAAGCGCGGTGTAAGCATCTGGATGTTTCTCACCATCATTGGAGGCCTAGCTTTCGTTGGTTCTCAGGCCTGGGAATGGTACCACTTTATTGTAGGAACTGAGAAGGGTGCTGTGCGGAACATCTTAGTTGATGGTCAATGGAAAGATGTGGTTGTGCATGGAGCAAACCTTACCTATAACGAATACGGACTTCCTGTATTCGGTGACTTTTTCTTCTTCATCACCGGCTTTCACGGAACGCATGTTTTTAGCGGCGTGGTTTTAAACGCCATTATCTTCATCAATGTGCTCAATGACACCTATACCCGCAGAGGACATTACGAAATGGTTGAAAAAGTGGGACTTTACTGGCACTTTGTAGACCTTGTTTGGGTATTTGTTTTCACTTTCTTCTATTTACTCTAAAAAAACCAAATCATGTCTGAATTCCACGACGGTTTTCCCAGCTACGAGCACATGGCCATTCACTCAGAAGAGGCCGGCAAAAAAATTCGGCGCAAGCTTTGGAATGTATTCTGGATCATGCTTGCCATCACCCTTATTGAACTCTGGATAGGTTTTAAGGCAGAGGACTGGCACATTAACGGAACTCTCCTCATCAAAGTATTGTTCATAGGATTCACTGTTCTCAAAGCCGCCTACATTGTACTCTCATTTATGCACCTTGGAGATGAGGAAAAGGTTTTCCGTTATCTCGTGCTGGTGCCCTTTATCGTATTTGTGCTTTACCTGGTTGCCCTTGTTGATCTAAGTGAAGGCTCTTACTCCAAGGACTATCGCTATGTGATAGACAAAAACATCATCGACCAGCAGAATGAAGTAAAAGCAAGACATGCCGCAGGTGGTCATGCAGAATAATCAGCAGACAAAAAAAACAAAGGGAGGAAGCAGGTTCTGGCTTCCTCTTTTTTTTATTGTCCCGGCAGCACTCTGTCTGCTTTTTTATGTTTTTTACATCCGCAAACCCTTTACACAACGCGAAAAACCGGTGTTTATCTCCCTTAAACATTATGGGAAACTCCTGTCGATAGCAAACGGTGATTCTGTTTTTACCTCCCTGCCGGAATTAACCGGGCAATTAAGCAACGGGGAAACTTTCAGTTCTTCAAACAAGTTTATCGTCGTTCATTTGTTGCCTTCACTGGACAGAAAAGTTTGTGCCATGGCAGCGGCAAACCTCTTTCGCATTCAAAAAAGAATTTCGCATATCAAGCCACTAAAAATGCTTAGCATCCCGGACACAACAGAGGCACAATCCCTGCTTAAGAGATACCGTGCCGAAACCCATGCCGAAGGCAAAAAATGGGATTATCTGTACCTGGAAGAAGCACAACGCAAGGCGCTCAAACATGGTTTGCAACTCATCAGCGGAATCTCTGAAGATAGTTTGTACAGGCACCTTTTTTTGGTTGATCATCGCGGAATGCTGAGAGGCATTTATGAGGCCTCCTCAGTAGTTTCTGTAAACAACCTGATGAATGAAATAGTGGTATTAAACGGAGAGTATAAATTCAACATGAATCATCATGAAAATAAAAGCAAATGAATCGAAAGCCCGATGGTATATCGGCATTTTTTCCTTTGTGGTTTTTGCAGCAGTAGTAATACTGGGCCGGGTAAAACTGGACATCCAACCGGGATTTGATGTGCATATTTTTGCTAAAATCAATGCCGGTATCAATGGCTTGATTGCAGTGTTGCTTGTTCTTGCACTCCTGGCAATCAAACAAAAAAAAGTAGAGCAACATCGAAAACTGATGCTCGGCTCACTTGTGCTTTCCATCTTATTTTTGGTATCCTATATTATCCATCACTTACTGGCAGGCGAAACTACCTTCGGTGGAACAGGAACCATTAAAATGGTGTATTATTTTATACTTATCACACACATTTTTTTAGCTGCTGTTATTCTTCCATTCATTCTGTTTACTGCCTATCGTGCCCTTGCAGGGGAGATAGACAAACACCGAAAACTGGCGCGTATCACCTGGCCTGTGTGGCTCTATGTAGCAATTACAGGTCCGGTAGTGTACCTCATGATTAGCCCGTACTATCAGTAAATTGGATATTGCTCTTACCTCATACAGCAAATCTTCGGGCTGCGGTTGTAAACTACCAAAAGCTGCCCTCACAGAAATGCTTGATGGACTCTCTGTTTCTCCGGAAACTTTTGCCAATTTACTGGTTGGCAACCATACTGCAGATGATGCGGCGGTGGTGAGAACGGATTCCGGCATGTGTTTAATCAGCACAGTCGATTTTTTCACACCCATGGTAGATGATGCTTCCGATTACGGCATCATCGCATCATGCAATGCCCTGAGTGATGTATATGCGATGGGTGGAAAACCTTTTCTGGCGCTGGCTGTACTCGGCTGGCCGTCGGGTCAAATTCCATCAGTCATTGCAAATCAAATACTGGGAGCTGCATCTCAGCTCTGTAAGGAGGCAGGTGTGGCTCTTGCAGGAGGCCATACCATAGAATCCAAAGAATTGTTTTTCGGACTTTGTGTGAATGGATGGGTTGATGAGATAAAACTCAAAAAAAACAGCACTGCACAAGTAGGCGATAAAATATTTTTAAGCAGGGCACTGGGTAGTGGATTGTTATCTGCGGCCTACAAACGGGGACAAATTAAAGCCGAATGGACGGACGAATGGATGCGGTCTATGAAACATCTGAATAGAGAAGGAAGCGTTTTAGCTGATATGGAAGCCGTTCATGCCATGACAGATGTTACAGGCTTCGGTCTTTGCGGACATCTGCTGGAGATGATGGAAGGGGCAGGGCTTTCTGCCGTGTTAAAAAAAAGCAATATACCCTTTCTCAAGGGTGCAGATGAATGCCATAGATCCATGATATACCCCGACATAACCACCAATAACCTGAAAGCCATTCAGGGAAAGGTGAGTGGAATGGAGGGACTGGACTTTCTACTCTACTGCGATCCACAAACCAATGGTCCCTTACTGTTTACTGCCTCATCTGATGCAGAACATGCCATTGGTGAGTTGATGATCTCTCATGGATATGCAACTCCCCTGTGTATTGGTGAGGTTGTTCCGAGAATACCGGAAAAAATTATTTTCAATTAATACTTATCAAAATTGATTTGTTGAAAATTAATTGTGATTTTTAACACTGGTAAAGGGATTAACCTCAACTTTACTTAGCAAATGAAAAAAATACCGGCAGGCCTTTTTCTATTTTTCTTCTTTTCGCTGGTTCTCATTTCCGGTATTTTGCGTGCACAAACGCCACCCAACGATGATTGTTCAGGTGCTCTTGCGCTATGCAATGGTGGCACTGTAAATGCCTCAACCCAAAATGCCACAAACGATTTGAATATCATTCCGTCTTGTTTGGCGAATCCTCTAAATGGCGTTTGGTTCACCACTACCATTGTAAATGACACAGGGTCTGTTCATTTTGCTTTCAGCAACATCAATGCAATCAGCGGTACACCTGTTTTGCGGGCAAGTATTTTTGCGGCCTTGTCTTGTACAGATCCATTCAACGAACTACTCTGCGATGCAAATATCATTGCGGGTGACAGCCTTTCCCTATCGGGTCTTGCCGTAGGCACGAGGTTGTATATGCTGGTATGTGCTGATACCGGAACCGTTCCTTCGGTATGTGACTTTTCTATAAGTGCATCCGGGGGTGCCATCACACCTTCTGCAAAATTGCAATTGTTGAATCCTGTGTGTAATTACAAAGCACAAATTAGTGTAACAGATGTATTCTTTGGAGAACAGCCTTATCAATACTCCCTCAATTCCGGACCTCCCGGATCAAATCCAGTATTTTCAGGATTAAACCCCGGCAATTACACGGTGAATATCATCAATGCGCTTGGTTGCAGTTTCTCCAAACAAGACTCCATCAGTAGCGACAGTCTCATCACTTATACAGCTTTTTCCGTATCTGCTGATTGCAATTTAGCAAATGGGTCCATTCAGCTCAGCAATGTGAGCGGAGGAACAGGAAGTTTCACCTATGCCCTCAACGGTGGTCCTGCAACAAGCAACCCTACATTCAGCAACCTGCTTGCAGGTACTTATCGGATTACCATCAGTGACGGAATATGCGACAGTACAGTTGTGGTTTTTGTGAGTGCAAACTCCGGTATACAATCAGCTACTGGCTCCTCCATGATGGCTGCTTGCAGGGGTTCAGACGGAAGAATTTTCTATCCGGCAAACTCAGTTATCGGTGCTACAGCCGGCATCACCTATACCCTTGTTCCACCTCCAGGAACCGCACAAACATCTATTTCAGGCATCTTCAATAATCTTTCTGCAGGCACTTATACCATTGAGATAAGAGATAACAATGGCAATGGCTGCGTGTATGTTGATAAGGTTACTGTAATTGAAAATTCCCCTCCCGGTTTGTTTGTGCAATCAAGTGCAAATGCAAATTGTCTTGGTAATTCCGGTTCTATTAAATTCATTGCGCTGGGAGGAACAGCACCCTACCAAATCTCCCTGGCAGGTGGAGAAACCAACAGTACCGGTTTATTTACTTCTCTTGTAGCAGGAAGTTATTCCGCCACAGTGGTAGATGCCAATGGTTGTTCCGCCACAACCAGCGGAATCGTTGGTTTTACCCCAAGTGAAACTGCCACAGATTGCAGTGCAGGTGAGGACAAAATCATTCTTGCAGGAGAATCGGTTGCACTTCAACCTGTGGTTCCAACGGGTTCGCTCATCAGCTGGACGCCCTCCACTGATATTTCAGATCCAAGTTCAGGCAATCCCTTTGTTTCACCTAAATCAGAGACGAAATACAACATGTTTGTTACCTATCCCAACGGTTGTTTCTGTATTGATGAAGTGGTAGTGAAAGTTATTAATTATATCACCCCTATCAATGTGTTTTCACCCAACAAGGATGGTGTAAATGATATTTGGGAAATAAGAAATACCTCAAATTTTGAAAACATCGTGGTTGATGTTTTTGACCGTTGGGGTTCAAAAATATTTCACAGCGATGGTTATGGAGCCGGCCAGGAATGGGATGGTACATTCAATGGTTTACCATTGCCGGTAGCTGTTTATTATTATGTGATAAAATTCAATTTCCCGGGCGAAGAAAAAAACTATTACAATTCAGGAACTGTAACCATTTTGAAATGATAAGAAAGGGCCTCTACATATTGCTTTTTTTCATTGCCTTTTGCTGGCAAACGCTTCCTTCTCATGCGCAGCAAACTGCACAGTTTTCACAGTATCAACTGAATTATTATGCTTTGAATCCTGCTGCATCAGGAAGCTATGGTTGCCCGGATTTCAGACTCGGTTATCGTACACAATGGGTTGGTTTTGAGGGCGCACCGAGAACGACCATCCTGAGCATGAATTTGCTGCTTAAACACAAAAAAAAAATTTGGCGTAAAACAAGGCATGGAATTGGTTTTCTTCTGGAAAATGATCTCACCGGTGTTGCAGGTCCCATCCGACAAACGGGTTTATACATTTCCTATGCCTATCATGTACCCATCCATGGAAACACCTATCTGTCTGCAGGCTTGTTTGGGGGTCTTGTGCAGTATTCCATGCAAACAGATAAGTTCAATGCCATTAAAAATGGCATCAACGATCCAATCCTGGGCTCCTCCGGACAAACATTAATTTATCCTGACCTTAATCCGGGTATTCTGCTTTACTCTCCTGAACATTTTATTGGTCTGAGTCTAAAAAAAGTATGGGGAAACAGCCTATCTGCAGCCACAAAAAGCCCCGATGCAAGATATGGAAGACACATCCTGTTGACGGCAGGAAAAACATTCTCAAAAGAAAGTTTGGTGGTGACTTTTACGCCTTCTATCCACCTGATGTGGGCTGCCTATGGCATGCCATCTGTTACAGGTACATTCGCTGCAACTTATGACAAACAGTTTGAGTTGGGAATTTTTTATCGAAGTATCACAGATTGCGTTGGCTCATATTTCAGATGGCTGAATGATTCGTACAGCATTGGATACAGTTTTGACTATACCTTGTCGAAGGTAAGAATGGTGAGCGCAAACACACACGAAATTATCTTTAGCTATAAACTCTGTCAAAAAGATGTTATGCCGAGCCAAACAGATTGTCCGGCTTTTAAATAAAATCAACGGCAATATTTATTCAACTTTTTGTTTGCTCGTTGGTAGTTTAACTTCAGCGCTTCATCAAGATCCTGACAAGCCCCCACTTCATCATCCACCTTTATTTTGAGGATGCCCCTGTTAAAAAAAGCGAGGCCATAATCGGGATATCTTTCAATGCAAGTAGTGAAGTCATCAATAGCTGCAGTATATCTTTTCATTCTGTTGTTGCTGAGGCCCAGATAAAGAAAGGATTCCCTCAAAGGTTTTGATTTCAAAGTTGCAGTGTAGAACTCTTTAAGTGCATCATTGTATTTCTTCCGACGATATAATGCAAGGCCTTTGCCGTGAAAATACTCAGCTTTGGAGCTATCTTTCTGAATAGCATTGTTGAAAAAGACCAATGCAGTTTTTTTGAATCTTTTCTTAAGATAACACTGTCCGGTATAAAAATCTAGCTCAGCAGAGTTGCCATTTATTTTTCTTGCTTTTTTTAGCGCAGTCAGAGATCTGTTGTAATTGGCCATGCGGTAGAGCGTAACGCCATCCAAATAAAATGCGTCGTAATCGGATGGGTTCATTTTTTGTGCTTTTACAAATGAACTATGTGCCTTTTTAAGTTTTCCACTCTCCAGATGTGCCTTGCCTGTTTCGACCCATTCCCTTTGCGATTGAGCAGATAGAATTGTCGGGACAGAGATGATTAGCAGAAATATGTGTTTAATTTCCTTCATAGATTACTCCTGATGTTGGGGTTTCATGTATTTCTACAAGCGCAAGTGAAGGTAGTAAGGGTTTTAATTTTTGCCAAACCCAAATCGAAATATTTTCAGCTGTTGGATTTTCAAGTCCGGAAACATCATTCAAAACCCTGTGATCCATGAGGGTAAGTATGGGCTGAACATGCTTTTTCAATTCCCCGAAATCCATCAGCCAGCCTGTTTGAGCATCGGGTTCCCCTGAAATCCATATTTTCATTCTGTATGTATGCCCATGCATGTGCCTGCAGGGATGTCCCTCAGGTACATGAGGTAAAAAGTGTGCCGAATCAAAAACAAATTCTTTGTAGATTTTAACCATGGTGGATAAATATTTTTATTCCCCTGGATTGTCCTGTTTGAAGAATGTAAATCCCATCAGGGAGCCCAAGGGATTCGTAGGAAAGCGAACTTCCGGGTGGTAAAATGGTATTATGCACGCACTGTCCAAGTGGTGAATAAAAAAACAAATGCATGGGTAAGTTTGAGTGGTTGGATATACTGAGTGCGTTTTCAGTTTGTCGGCTGTCTCCGGGATTTACAATATTTAATAGACCGGCACATTCCAAAGCCTTCTCTATATTCAGTCTGCCTTTGCCAAAATTCACTGATGGATTTGGGAAACTGTCAGTGGTGTTGAGCAGACAATCCATTAATTCCTCTTTTGTGAGGTAGGCTTTGTAAGACAACAATAAACCGATAGCAGCTGAAACAAGAGGCGCTGCAACTGATGTGCCCGACATATAAGCATATCCATTTCCGGGCTCTGTACTCAATAGATTACTACCCGGTGCTGCAATTTCAATCCAATCCCCAAATGAGGAAGAACTTAACTTTTGATCAAACTGATCAGTGGCAGAAACGGCAATGACATTCTCAAAGGCGGCCGGGTAATTTCTGAGCGAATCCCCCATATTTCCGGCTGCTGACACAAAAAATATCTTTGCGTAATAAACTGCAGTATCGATCACCTCTTTCAGTAAAGGATCGGGAAATGAGGAGCCCCATGACATATTAACAACATCGGCGCCCGCATCAATAGCATACACAACACCTTCCAATCCGTGGGTAACGGTTTGAAAATTATTTGTACACTTTACCGGGAGAAGCTTTGCATGATGGCAAACAGATGCAATTCCGGTAATATTGTTAGTAGTTGCCGACATCAATCCGGCCAGGTGGGTACCATGCCGGTATTGAGGAGTTGGAGGAGTAACATCAGGAGATAACATAGACACATCATAGCCTTTATAATCATCTATAAATCCGTTGATGTCATCATCTATCCCATTGCCCGGGATCTCATTTTCATTAACCGCAATGTTCTCCGCCAAATCAGGATGATTGATGTCTGTGGCATCATCCACCAAGGCCAGCTTAACAAATGGCTCACCACGGGTATATTCCCATGCCTGTTCACACCTGATTTTGGTCAAGTACCATTGAAAAGAACCATACAAGGAGTCATTGGGAGTAAAATAGGGCTGGTAATTGACTTGAGGGTAAACCTGCAAAATATTTGGGAACAGGGCTGATACCATCTCCGTACGAACATTCACTGAAAGAGAAACCCGTGCCACTTTTCTTAAAAAATGAATGCTTGATTGACTGAAAAGATATTCAATTGAAATAAGCTGCTTGTTCCACAGCAAATGGGCTTTACTGCGAAATCCGGCAGTATCAGAAAGCCTTACATAAAATGTATTTGCATATGAAGAAGACACTCCGATAAACAAAACAATGCAAAAAAGGAATTTCTTTAAACCCATATGGTTAGCACAAAATTACTATTTTCACAACGATGAAACCAAAATGAAATCCTCAAGTGATTTTTTAACATCCCGCTATTTATCTTATTTTGAAGCCATGGTAAAGTATTTATTCTTTTTGAGGATGTTATTCATTTTTCCTATTACTTCCTGTGGAACAACATGCTCGTTTTTCCTTAATATGTCTTACATCAATATAATTCAAAAAAGGAAGTATTAATTTGAAGGCCCTGCTAAATAAAAAATATTGGAAAATTCTTTTAGCTGCTGGGGGAGGAATTATTGTAGTTTTCACCATCATCTACCTAAATTTCTTAGCTACACAAATTGAAGACTCAGAGAAATCCCGCTTAATGGCATGGCAAAAAGCAATTATTAACAGGGCCTCACTTGTCAGAGCAACAAGTGATTTGTTTGCCAGACTGAGAATAGAGGAATTTAAAAAAATACAACTCTGGGCAGATGCAACAAGAAGGGTATTAGAAACAGAAAACAATGATGATCGAAGCTTTTATCTCTCGGTGATTTCAAGCAACAAAACCATTCCTGTTATTCTTACCGACGAAAAAAACAAGATTAGTTCCTGGGCAAATATTGACTCTGTTTCTTCACGAAATATTCAGGAAGCAAAACCTGCTGAGATTGCTGTTGTAAGACGCCGCTTTGAGAGTATAAGAGCATTACACGAACCATTGATTCTTCCCTACTATAAAAATCTATACAACAAATTGTATTATGATAATTCTACTATCTATTACAATCTAAAATCTCTGATTGAATTTTATGAAAGTTCCTTCATTGAAGACATAGCAAAAAACACTCTCTCAGTACCTGTGATTGCAATTGACAGTGCACGAGACTCCATTTTGTTCATTGGCAACATCCAAAACCCGCCCCAATCTTCGGCTGAATTAAAAAAAATCGCTTCTGAAATGGATCTGCTCAATACGCCTATTCAACTGAACTTGGGCATCAAGCAGATTACTTTGCATTACCGAAATTCAGAAATAATCAAAAAAATAAAGTATTTCCCACTCATACAACTTGCACTCATCGCCATTTATATTCTAATTGCCTATTACCTGTTCTCTATCTCTAGAACGGCTCAACAAAACCTAATTTGGCTGGGAATGGCAAAAGAAACTGCCCATCAATTGGGTACACCACTTTCTTCACTTATGGGATGGTCAGAAATTTTACGCGAAAAGGGCTTGGTATATGAGTCTGATGAAATAGAAAAAGACATAAACAGGTTAAATATTATTACTGATAGGTTTTCAAAAATCGGTTCCACCCCATCACTCACTTCACTTCCATTGAATCAATTGCTCTCTCCCGCAATTGCTTATATGAGAAACAGGATTCCTTCCGGTATTGAAATATCAGTGCAAATTGATCATTCAATAAATGTGTTTGCCAATCAGGCACTTTTCGATTGGGTTATTGAGAACATGATAAAAAATGCGGTTGATGCCATGCCGGGTGGAAAAGGCAAAATCAACTTTTCGGTCATTGAGCTAAAAAAAAGTCTACAGATATGGATTACAGATTCAGGAAAAGGAATATCCAAAAAGTCGCAGCATCAAATCTTTGAAACCGGATTCACAACCAAACCCAGAGGCTGGGGTCTGGGTTTATCCCTCACCAAAAGAATTGTTGAACAGTATCATCGTGGAAGGGTATTCCTGATGTCCTCGGAGCCAGGCAAGACTATTTTCATAATTGAGATCAACAAAGCCTGAGTTCATTTTGAATTGTTTACATTTGCATCCGCAAGCGGAAGTGGCGTAATTGGTAGCCGCACCAGACTTAGGATCTGGCGCTGAAAGGCGTGGGGGTTCGAGTCCCTTCTTCCGCACCAATCCCCGATAGAGATATCGGGGTTTTTTATTTATCAAACTCTTTGGTTTCCATTTTATAAACCAATTCAGTAAGGTCAAGTCCGTTTTTCTTATAGAATATTGCTGTACGGGTTTTTACCTTTTTATATTCCGTTGCCTGTTTATTTTTAATAACAATAAAACGGGTTATGGTAAAGTTGGATGAAACATTAATTACTTCTTTTGTGACCCCTTCCGAATACTTTTGAACAAGTTCACTTAGGTACTTTTCCTTTTCAAGGGCTGTCATTTTCTTGCTCAGTTCCAACCTTGCCTTCTCTTCGGCCTCGAGGTCTGCATTGGAAGGTCTGCTTTCAATGGTTGCGGGAGCTTTAGCCACTTCAACCGGTGTTGTTTTTTTCTTTGCCTCTGCCTCGGCTGCAAGTTTTGCAAATTGCTCCTGCTTTGCTTTTGCCTGCGCCTCTAACTCTGCTTTCTTTTTTGCTTCAGCATCGGCAATGGCTTTTGCCCTTGCTTCGTCTTCCGCCTTTTTCTTGGCGGCGACCTCTGCAGCTGCTTTCATTTTAGCTTCTGCCTCGGCTTTAGCCCTGGCCATTTCCTCAGCTTTCTTCTTCGCTTCCTCTTCAGCTTTTAATCTGGCTTGTTCCTGTGCTTTTGCTACAGCTTCCTCTTCGGCTTTTCGTTTGGCCTCTGCTTCGGCTCTTGCTTTGGCTTCGGCTTCCGCTTTGGCCTTGGCTTCCGCCTCTGCCTTGGCGCGGGCCTCTGCTTCCTTACGGGCTTTTTCCGCAGCCTCTGCTTTGGCTTTGGCCTCTGCTTCGGCTTTGGCTTTGGCTTCTGCTTCCGCCTTGGCCTTGGCTTCGGCTTCTGCCTTGGCGCGAGCCTCTGCTTCTTTTCTTGCTTTCTCTTCTGCCTCTGCACGAGCCCTGGCTTCGGCTTCGGCTTTGGCTTTGGCTTCGGCTTCTGCCTTAGCCGTGGCTTCCGCTTCTGCCTTGGCGCGAGCCTCTGCCTCCGTACGGGCTTTTTCCGCAGCCTCTGCTTTGGCTTTGGCC
>JBEICQ010000022.1:0-24929 GCA_040383885.1 Flavobacteriales bacterium
ACCAGGCTTTTATCGTTTGTACCGACTCCCTGGGCAACATGTTGTGGCAAAAATTATGGCGGAAGTGATACAGAAAGTGGTGTAAGCGTGTTTGAAGATTCAATCCTACATCATTTCATTGCATCAGGCATATCCAATACCCAGGAAAATGCCTACCAGGCTTTTATCGTTTGTACCGACTCCCTGGGCAACATGTTGTGGCAAAAATCCTATGGTGGCAGTGGATGGGACGGATTAAAAGGAAGCATGTATATGGATTCCCTTCACTATCTTTTTTGGGGATTTACCTCCGACAGCAATGGCACAAAGCCATGGGTTTTTCAAACAGATACAGCGGGCACAATCACCTGGCAAAAAACCTATTCACCAAATCTGTTTGAAGAAATACATTCCATCGACATGATGGGAGATTCAGCGCTCTATGCCTGTGGCCATAAAAAAATTTCAGATACTATCTCCAACATTGTGCTTGCCAAACTTCATCTCACGGGCGACACTGTTTGGGTAAAAACCTTTCACTCGCTTTATGACGAAAAAGCCAGTGATATAGAGATCAGCGATAATGGGAATATATGGGTATTGGGCTACACCAAAAATGCCCCGCAGGGCAATGAGAACTTCTATCTAATTACATGTGCACCCAACGGAGACAGTTTGTTTACCGTGAGCCAGGGATCATATGACAAAGAGTTTGGAATAACGGTTGCAGAAAGCACGGAGGGATACATCGCACTGAGCGGACAAACAGAAGGACCTGGATATGTGCAGATTTATACTTACATGGTTAATCCTTTTGGCTTCTATCATGCGGCAACTACCTATCTGGCGCCGCTTAGCAGTGCACCTCCCGGCAACTATCAGGCAAGGGTTTACGACATCAAGGGAACAAGGGATTCCGGTTATGTGATGGCATGCTCGCTTTTTAACCAGCTTCTACAGAAGAATGAACCGTACCTGATCAAAACAGATAGAATGGGAAATGCACTAACGCATACAAAACTTCTTTCTCCGGACAAAAAAAATCCTGGTTTTTATCCCAATCCGGGCAATGATATAATCTGTTTTTTAGGGGCACAAAAAGCCATTAAAACCGTCAGGATATTTGATACTGCCGGCATAGAGAGATTCAGGGAGAGCAACCCCGGTAATTGCATAAATATCCGGGAACTGAGTCCCGGATTTTTTACAACAGAAATAACGATGCATGACGGTACTATCGAGGTTCAAAGACTGGTTATTACTAAATAAAAAATCAGGAACACTTCTTGTTTTTCTGTTTGCTTTCTGCATTCGCCTGGCCGGTATCAGCCGGAATGACATTTGCATGGATGAGCCTTTTTCCATTTGGCTTGCCCAGTATCAACCGATTGAGATTTTCCGTATTTGTCTTTCCGGCAACAGCATGCCACTATTTGAATGGCTGATGTTTCCATACCTAAAGCTTACTGGTTTAACTGATCCGACCATCATGCGCTTACCATCGGTGCTTTTTTCTGCTTTGTGTATCAGTGTATGGTATCTTATTTTCATCAATGAAAAAAAAGTTGCAGCGGGGCTATTCAGTGTTTTTGTTTTGTTGCTTTCTCAACCCCTCCAACTCCTTGCGCACGAGTTTCGCTGCTATTCTTTGTTTTATTTTCTGTGCACACTTCAAATGATGTGCACGCTTGATTTGGTGAAAAACAAAAAATCAGCGAAGTTTTATTTTGCCGCAAGCTCTGTCAATTGCCTACTCCTTTTCACTCATTACCTCGCCTTTTTCAGTCTTGCTGCTCAATTCATCATTCTTCTTCTTTTTTTAAGAAAAGAAGCCATCAAACCTCTGGTATTTCTTTTTCTGCCTGCATTTGTCTTACTCTGTCCTGTTCTCTTACAAATGCTTGAAAGGATTGCTCAATCCGATCAGTTCACTTGGGTTCCATCATTAAGCCCGGAGGTACTCAGCGGTAGCCTGATCAGTTTCATGAATGGTTGGATAAGCCTTGTGTGTTTTGCTACAGGAGCAGTCATTGTATTCATGAAAAACAAATCCATCAAACTTCCCACTCTTCAAAAGGTACTCTTCTTCTTTTTTATGATACCTCTTCTGGGTATGCTTTTGTTTTCTATCAAGTCTCCCATCATCACTCCCCGATATGTTGGATTCCTCATGATTCCATGTCTGGTATTTTGTGTCACCCTTTCGACTTCCGGCCGGGTTAGGCAAATTCCCTCGCTGGTGGCCCTTCTCTTCATGTTCGGTCAGTTTAACCATGCGCCCTGGTCAGGCAGATCGCCCGCTCAATTTGTTGCTTATGCGAAAAGTCAAAAAAGGAAAAACGAAAACATCTACTTGTATCCCGGATACAGGAATCTGGAATTTGCCTGGTATTGGAACAGGAAACTTTTTTCTACACCCGACAGTATCAATACACAACTTAAGAATGAGGATGTATATGTGATTAATCAGTACGAAGATTTAAAAAGACAGGCCTGGAATGAGACTTCTTTTTTATTGTGCGAAGCTGATGTTGAAGGCACCATTCCTGCCTACTCTTTACATGTGATGGTGAGAAAGGAGCGCATTACATCTTCTTCGGCCTATTTCCCGCACACCTATTATGTAAGTAGATTTATTTCACAGTATTAAGGTCAATCAAATCGTTCATGAAGCGTGAAAGAAATTCATCCAGAGGCTCTTTAAAATCAAATTCTGATAAGGCAGGCAATTTTTCGGCAACATAAGCCTGCTGATAAATTCCTGATACCAGCAGAAAAGCAAATGATCGTGGAAATTTGTAACCTGACATGACCTCAGAAAGAAGCCTTGCTATTTTGTTTACGAAAGATTTAAAATAAACAAAATATCCTTCTTTATTGTCTTCAAGTGCCATTTGAGTAATATATATCTTGGAGAATTCCATGATTATTATCCGATGAATGAGTTGCGGATCCCCTATCAAAGAATTGTTTTTGGGCAAGCCTTTTCCAGCCATCATTTCGATAGCTTTATTCAGAATCTGTCGAGGTTCGTTTAAATTTCTGGATTCATAATCGATTGAAAAATCGAGGTAAGCCCAGTACCAACCAGAAATATAAAGGAGTAGTTTGTGCTTATTTTCAAAATATCTGTAAACTGTTGATTCAACCGTATCAGCTTTTTCTGCCAGTCTGCTCAGGTGAAAAACCTCATATCCTTCGTCTGCAATCATTTGAATGGCCGTGTTCAGAATTTTAAGTCCGGTGCGGCTGTGCGAAGGATCATGTTGTGCCATCCGTGAAGGAATGTGCACCTGAAAATGAAGGTTCATTTGTCGTCTGTGGGATTGGTATGTGCCATAATAAGACCAGTATGATGACTGGAAAAATTAGTGATAGGTATGCCAAAAAACAGTGGAATATGATCAACACAGAGCTTATTAATAACCTCTTCTATTTTGCTAAAAAGTAAGGCTCTGGTAGGCGCCTGATAAATAATGGTTTTCTCAAGAAAACCACCATACTCGGTGTTCATCAGATCCGAAGAGTGTTCAATCTGATAAATGCGGTAAACAAGTTTTTCATGGATAAGCACGGGTACCACTCTATTGGCTTGTTCCTGGCTGTTGAAATGAATTTGGATAAGTATCATCGGATTTAATTTACAATTTGAGTAGCTGTACCACAGGACCAGAAAAGGGCTACCACTGATTTGAAGTATTTAGCTTTAATTTCTACCATTTTATTCTCGGCCTCTACCAATTTTTGTTGGCGCGCATTAATCAAAAAAACAGAACTTTCACCACTTAAGAACCTTTGTTCTTCCCCATCCAGCATGATTTTATAATTTTCAACAATTTGATTCAACAGCTCTATCTGTCTGTAATTGTTTTTCACATCATTTATGGCTGTTTGTATTTTGTTTTGCAGAGCCAATAATTTCCATGAGAGTGCGTAATTTGTTTCGTTAATCTTTACATTGCTCATTCTGATGTCTCCCCTCTCCCGGCGGAGAAAAAGTGGGAATACAAATTCAGCACCAAACTTGTAGTTTTGAGACATGTACATATACTGCATCTGCTCTGAGCTGAGTCCCTGGCCTTTGGCAAGAAGGTTGTATGAAAGATTGAGTTTGGGTTTCAACTTATCACGGTACAATCGGTTTTCGATACGATAAGTATCAATTTTAAAGCGAGTTATCAAAATATCCGGATGTCGATTGACGATAGCCGACAGTCTGTCGCTGATTGTATCGGTTAGTCCGTCTCCGGAATTGATTCTTAATGAATCAGTCATCTGGGGTACCGTTTCAGGATTAAGCTGCAGGGGATTGTTGCTGTCATCCCAAAGAAATACAGAAAGTTCCAATCCTGCATTCCGGAATTCATTTTCCCATTTAATGACCTGGGTAAGCATGTTCTGCAGTTGAATAAGCGCCTCAATAGTATCAATCGGCGGGGATTCACCATTGGCAACACTGCCTTTGATTCCGTCAAACCTTACCCTGGCTACATCTGCAGATTTTCTGAAAACGATATACTGGTTGTAAGATTCAGACCATGACCAGTAGCTTTTGATAGCATCATACATCAGGTCGTTGAGCATGCTCAGGCGTTCTGCTTCATTGCTTTTTTGAGCAATCTTCGCCTGCCAGAGTGCCGCTCTTCTTTTGTCTATCAACAAACCCTGTCCGAGAGGCATTGTAATACCCGCAAATGTGAGACCTGAAGCAGGTGTTACCTCTTCAGGATTCAGAAAGATTCCATTCGCTGTTTGATAACCGGCCTTCAGACCAAAAGCGAATGGAGAGTCCCACTTTAGACCGGATTCTGTAACTCCGTAGTATTTTTTACCTGAGAATTCTTTTTGATCTGCATATCCAAAAAGATTGGGATCGAAAGAGCCTCTGGCTTGAAGCATTTGTGCAGTGGCTCTTACCCGCATTAAATCGGCCTGTTTGGCAACCGGGTGATGCGCGAAAACCATCCTGGCAAAATCGCGCTCAGTGAGGATACCGGCCTGTGCATTTGCAAACAAAAAAAAACAGATGAGGCCTAAGAAGAGAGCTGCCTTATTTTGACGATTTCTTGCCATCCTTGCTTTTTGATTCGGGTTTTTCTGAATAGAAATCAGGTGGAAATGAATTTAACTTCCTCCATAATTCCCACCAAACCGGAACATCCTTGAGTAATACCAATCCATTACATCCGGTCCCAACCCTGATTTGTTTTGGCCAGGCTTCATCCTCAGAATCCTCTCCGACCAGGATACGAAATTTGCCGTTCTCGCTTACAGCATTATCAATAGCCACAACCCTCCCACCAAATGTTCCAAAAGAAAGTTGAGGCCATCCGCTGAAAATAATTGTGGGCCATCCATCAAACTCCAGTCGCGTTTTTTCGCCCAACTGGATAAGCGGCATATCGTAAGGTTCTACATACATCTCGGTAGCAAGTCTTGCATCTGCAGGCATGATACTCACAATGGCTTCTCCCTCCTTAACAGTTTCGCCTAATCCCTTTGTGATGGCTTTGGTAATGTAACAATCCTGAGGAGCCACGATATAGTAAAAACTACTACGCAACTCATAATTGGAATACTGATTTTTAAGTTTGGAGATGGTAGCATCTGCCTCAAACCTGTCGGAAGATGCGCTAAATTTCTCAGAGGTTGTCTTTGCCATCTTTTCAGCAAACTCATTGTTTACATAGCCAAGCTCAATGATTGCGTTGGTGAGTTCATTTTTGCTCACCAACAATTTGTTTTCCTGCGCGATTTTTTTCGCAAGGGTTTCCTGCAATTTTAATTTCCGAGTTTCTAATTCAGTGAGTGAACGCAAACCTTTACTAAACAGCGTTTCCTGTCGGGCAAACTGTTTTTCGGCTACCTCATATTGAACATTTGCTGCTACCAGCTCAATGCTATCGGAAGTAACCTTGAGTTTGGCCTGACGAATCTTGTTTCTGCACTGGTTTACTTTATTAATCTGGTTTAATCGGAGCATGTCTACTTGCCTCTCAAGTGCCTCTACCTTTTTTTCGTAGCTGCTGCGTGAGCCAGCTTTGGCTTCAATCTGCTCCTTGGTCCTTTTAAGCAAATCAGGATCGATATACTCCGGTTTAATCTCTGACAGGAAAACGATTGTATCTCCCTTTTTTACCAATTGTCCTTCCCTTACAAACCATTTCTCAACACGACCGGCGATAGTTGAATGAATCGTTTGGGGACGCTGATCGGGTCTGAGTGTGGTTACCTCTCCCCTTCCTTGTATGTTCTGTGTCCAGGGCAGGAACATAACAAAGAAGATAAAAAACAGCAAGGCCAAAAGAATGCGTACATATGACCTCCTTACAGAATTGTCGTCAAAAGAAGAGAATGCCGTATATTTTTTTGAAATTTGATCCGGTATGTTGCCTTCAGAGATATTGAGCATGGGCCGTTTTAACAGTATATGGTTTTAAATGAAGGATCAAGAGATGCCTCCTGCCAGGTCATTGTTTTTCTCACACTACCTTCTTCAATCCACACTATCTTATCACATCGCCTGAGCAAGAGTTCATCATTGGTAGATACAATAACAGACCATGGCTTGTCGGGCGAGAAGAGCCATTCGGCAATTTCAGACTTTTCTTCCCGCTCAAGGGTGGTGATAAAATCGTCGAGTAAAACCAACCCGGGCTCCTTAAGCAAACTCCTGACAAGAATAATCTTGCTGAGGATATTCCTTGGAAATTTTCTCCCTTCCGGATCCATGATTGTTTCAAATCCTTCGGGAAGCGATTGAATAAAGGCTGTGAGATGAAAGCGATCACACAGTTCGATTACTTTGTCCATACCAAGACCCTCTATATTCATGGTAAGATTTTGCAGAAGTGTGCCCCTGAAAACATCTTGTTGTGAGAGATTGTCGCCAATGAGCTTGCGAAGTGAAGGCGCATCAATGTTGCGTAATGGAATCCTGTTGATGCTGATATCCCCTTCATAATTTCCATAAAAACCACAAATCAAGTCGATGAGTGTACTCTTTCCTGAACCGTTTAAACCGCTAATGGCAACCTTTTCTCCTGCTTTCACATCAAAACTAATGTCGCGTATGGCAAACCCTGTCCGGCCCGGAAACTGATAGGAGACCTGAAAAACCTGCACTTCAAGTCCGTTTTGAGAAGACTCTTTCTGCAACTTGATTCCTCCCGGTTCTTCCACAGGAATATCTGTAACATAACCGATTTTCTCGAGAGCTACAAGTGTATCATAAACAGTATCCATGCTGTAAATTGCCTTCTCTACAGCGCCGGCAAGTGAGAGTACTATTAGTTCCGCTGCCACAAACTGACCGATGTTTATTTGCTTATCAATAACCAACAAGCTTCCTAGGATGAGCAAGCAGGCAACGATAATGGCCTTGAAAGCAATCTCGGAACGAAAGAATGTTTTCATCACCTGATAAAATCGCTTACGGGCATCAATGTATCGCGACACATGGTGATTCATTTCTTCCATGGCTAATGCATCCCTGCCGCTTAGTTTAAAAGTACCCATGGTTCTTGCCACTTCTTCAATCCACGCAGCAGTTTCGTACTTGTAATGAGAAGCCTCCATGCCAGCCTTTAGTCCACCCAGAAAACTGAAACGGAAAATAAGATAAAGGATTCCAACCAATACCACGCCAAAGAGTAAAAACAATGGGTGATAAAAAGCCAGTACAAGCAAACTGAAAAAAATCTGCACAGAGGAAGTAGTAAACTCTATCAGTAGTTTCTCTATCCCCTTCTGGATATTCATCACATCGAAAAAACGATTGATCAGTTCAGGTGGGTAATACTTGTGCAGAAGGTCCATTTTAAACCTTGGTATCCTGTAGATGAATTCAAATGCTGCTCTTGCAAAAATTTTCTGCCTCAGCGTTTCAATAATATTTTGCTGAAGGATTTTAAGTACACCGCTGAAAACAATGCCGGCAATAATCAGAAAAATCAGGATGCCCCAACTGGTAGAAACCTGCTGAGAGGAAATGATTCCAATGATTGATTGAACACCCAAAGGTAAAATCAGAGAGATAATCCCTCCAAGGATGGCGTATACATAGATGTAATAAATTTCTCGCTTGTCAGCAGACAGCATCCTGAACAGACGCCTGATGGATGAAGCTGCGTAGTTGATGTTAGCGGAAACGGCGCCCATAAGATATTAGATCCTGAATGAGGTGTGTGGTTGAAACTTGAAGATTGATGATGGTATCAGAAGGAGTAGCCTTACCAAAAAACGAGAGCGGCATGGCATTGGCCGAAGATAAATCAGAGGGAGAAAGACCTTTTCCTGAAGAAAGGACATTAACATACTGCCGGATATCCATGAATGGCAAAAGTAAGGGTATTAAAACAACAATCTGATGATCAAGCCAGGCAGATTTCCCTAATATTTGTCAACAACGAATTGCGCATAACCTAATTATCAGTGAGAAAACAAAACTCAGCTTGTGTTTCTTACATTTGTGGGGTATGCCTATCTATCGATTCAGATTTACGCTCGACGACAACGAAGATGTAGTCAGGGACATCGACATCAAACCCTCACAATCCTTTGAGTCTCTTGGTCTCACCTTACAGCAATCACTCCAATTGCCAGGTACGGCAAGCGGCGTTTTTTACAGAAGCGACGATTATTTCAGAAAAGGAGTAGCGGTTGAGATGCTTCACAAGGAAGGAGTAAAAAAGATGCGACCTTCCTCAATCATGGATGAGGTAGAAGCACCTCACCAAAAATTTTTATACCATCTTGACCCTGAACATTTAAACCACATGTTTTGTGTAGAGCTGTTCAAGATTATCAAAGACGAAAATCCAAAAACGATATATCCGTTTTTGGTAAAAAGCACAGGAAACCTGCCCAAGCCCTTGCTTAAAAATATTGCACCTCCGCCTGTGGATGAGGATGATTTACGCTCTTCAGACAGGTTTTTTGAATTGCACCAGGAATCCGCCATTGATGAAGAAGAAATTGCCGGGGATATGAATATCTCCGGTACGCCCAATCTGGATGTGAAAGAGGATGATGATGAAGGGATGGGTATGCCACTTGCCTCAGAGGATGACAGCGCTGAAGAAGAAGAACATGCCGAGACTGAAGGGGAATATGGTGATGAATCCTTTGGTGAATCAGACAGGGAAGAAGATTATTAATCTTCACACAGATGAAAACTACAGGGAAGGTTGTGGTGATTGCCGGTGCAACAGCAAGCGGGAAAACCCGAATCACCCACGCTCTTGCCCTACCATTAAAAGCGCCTGTGATTTCAGCAGATTCTAGGCAGGTATACAAGGAGCTACGCATAGGAACAGCACAACCTGAATCCAAACTGAGGAATGAATTGCCCTATTTTTTCGTTGAAGTACTGCCTCCAAGCGCCAGATTTACATCCATGGATTTTGCCTGTGAAGCGCTCCATTTATTAGAACGACTCACCAATCAACATCCTGTTGTTTTCATTACAGGAGGCTCAGGACTTTATCTGGATGCCTTGCTGTATCCCAAGCATCGTTTGCCCGACAAGGATGAAACATTCCGTGCCCGAATGAACCAACTTTGGGCTGAAGGCGGTCTTGGCTTACTGAGCAGGATGCTGCAGGAGAAAGACCCGGAAACAGCCCAAAAAACCGACCTGCAGAATCCCAGAAGAGTAATGAGAGCGCTGGAAATTCTTCATTTGATGGGAAAAGAAAAGCCTGAACTGCTTCCCCCGTTTCCTTATCAGTTTCTTTATCTGGGGCTTGACCCCGGGCGGGAAGCTTTGTATGAAAACATCCATGTTAGAGTTGAGCAAATGCTGGCGTC
Organism: Flavobacteriales bacterium; assembly: GCA_040383885.1. Lineage (GTDB taxonomy): Bacteria > Bacteroidota > Bacteroidia > UBA4408 > UBA4408 > JBEICQ01. The sequence goes on from JBEICQ010000022.1 coordinate 9,790, forward strand.
CGGACTGGTAGATGAGGTCAGGAGCCTGCTTGATTACCGGGAATGCCAATCCCTGCAAACGGTGGGATACAAAGAAATACTGGATTACCTGGATGGCAGATGCAGCCTCCCCGAAGCTGTTGAAAAAATCAAACAACATACCCGAAACTATGCCAAAAGACAGATGACATGGTTCAGGAAAAACCCCGGGATTCAGTGGTTTCATCCGGATCAATTTGATGAAATCAGGGCCGTGATTTCAGCCTTCGCCGGCCAAAGCGCGATTACCCACAGAAATTGATTGACAAGGACATACGGGCAATTCGTCGGAAATGGTATTTTTGCCAGCCATGTTTAAATCAAGTCCCTTCATTGTTTTGCTAGCCGGAATACTCTGGCTCTCATGGGCGGGCTGTTCCAAGTACCAAAAGATTTTAAAAAGTTCTGACTACAACCTCAAATTCAAAAAGGCAAAGGAGTATTTGGATAAAAAGGATTTTGTGAGGGCATTGCCTCTTTACGAAGAACTTATGACTGTATTCAGGGGCACCAGCCGGATGGAGGATTGCTTGTTCTACTTTGCCTACTGTAATTACGGTATCGAGGATTATGTGCTTGCCAGTTATCACTTTAAAAATTTTTACAAGTCCTTTCCCAAAAGTGAAAAAGCGGAGGAAGCCATGTTTCTCAATGCCTATTGCTTTTATCTGGATTCGCCAAGGTATTCTCTGGACCAAACCAGCACCATAGATGCCATCAACGAGTTTCAGCTCTTTGTTACTATGTTTCCGCTCAGCACACGCATTGGGGAATGCAATGAAATTATTGATAAGCTCAGGCTTAAACTTCAGGTAAAAGCTTTTGAGACTGCCAAAATGTATTTTCATATGGAAGACTACAAAGCCTCTGTGGCTTCCTTTAAAAATCTCATCAAAGAATTTCCTGAAAGTAAATACAGGGAAGAAGCCCAGTTTTTAATGCTTAAATCTCAATATTTACTGGCAAAAAACAGCATAGAGGCCAGACAAGCAGAGCGTTTTGAGGAAGCAATCAAATTTTATTATACCTTTGTGGACGCTTTTAACGGAAGCAAATGGAGCAAAGACGCAGAAAACATCTTTGAAAACTGCCGACGAAACATAAAAGCCAAAACCTGATTACGCAAGCATCATGAGTACTTCAAAAAAAAATCAGCCCGAATCCACCACTATTACAAGGGATTTAAACTTGCTCGAAACGCCTACCGGCAATGTCTACGAGAGCATCACCATCATCTCCAAGAGGGCGAATCAAATAAGCAGTGAAATTAAGGAAGAATTGTCCGGTAAACTGGAAGAATTCACCTCTCATTCTGATAATCTTGAAGAAGTTTTTGAAAACCGTGAGCAGATAGAAATTTCCAAGCACTACGAAAAAATGCCAAAACCCTCTTTGTTGGCCATTAATGAGTTTCTGGAAGACAAAGTATATTTCCGCAATCCTGCCAGGGAAACAGGCGAAACCAACTGATTGCTGTCATGTCGGAAAAACTCTCCGGCAAGCGTATTCTGCTGGGCGTTACAGGTGGTATTGCTGCCTATAAAATACCCAATCTCGTTCGACTATTAAAAAAAGAAGGAGCCCTCGTCAGGGTCATCCTAAGTCCTTCTGCATCCTGGTTTGTCGCTCCAAAAGCACTAAGTGTTGTCTCAGAAAATCCGGTATGGGAGCACTTTTTCGATCCTCACTCACAAACCTGGAACAACCATGTTGAAGCTGCCCTTTGGGCAGATGTAATTTTAGTCGCCCCTTGTACGGCCTCTACCCTTTCTAAACTTGTGCAGGGATACTCCGACAACCTTCTGGTAACAACGATTATGTGCGCCAGATGTCCGGTGCTCCTCTCACCTGCCATGGACCTGGATATGTACAAACAGGCATCCGTTCAAGAAAATCTGCAAATCCTTGCCTCCAGAGGCATGCGCGTCATAGAACCGGAAACCGGTGCACTTGCGAGTGGTTTGCATGGCAAAGGAAGAATGCCCGAACCTGAAACCCTCTTTCGGGAGGTGTTTCATACCTGTACATACCATTCACTTTTTGCCGGCAAAAAAGTGTTGGTAACAGCCGGTCCAACCCATGAATACATCGACACGGTGAGGTACATTGGGAATGCGTCCTCCGGCAAAATGGGATATGCGCTTGCTTCCGCCTTTCATGCCATGGGAGCAGCCGTTGACTTGCTGAGCGGACCTGTTGCACTTGAAAATCCCGAAGGAGTAAATACCACCAGAGTGATATCGGCAACAGAAATGTTTGAAGCTTTTGTAGGGATGATGCCCAAGGCAGATGTAATAGTTTGTGCAGCAGCAGTAAGCGATTACATGCCATTGGAAAAGCACAGTTACAAGTTAAAAAAAACCAATACGTCATTGACCCTTGAGCTCAAAAAAACACCCGATCTTCTGAAGTATGCGGGAGAGCATCGCAAAAAAGAACAATACCTTGCTGGTTTTGCCCTCGAATCTGAAAATGAAATTCAGCATGCTACAGAAAAACTGCATGCCAAAAAAGCTGATTTGATTGTCTTAAATTCGCTTAATGACAAGGGAGCAGGATTTGGTACTGATACCAACAAAGTTTCACTTATTTCGCACAATAATACACAGCATACGGGGTTACTTTCAAAATCTGAAATCGCATGGGAGATAGGTCTTTACATAGCAAGAGAAAAGGGACTTTTATGATGAGGAAATGGATGCTGTTGATACTTCTCACAGGAACATGTTCTCTGCAGGCACAGGAGCTTAACTGCTCGGTTACCATCAATGCACAGCAATCGCAGGGAACAGACAGAAGGGTTTACGAAACGCTTAAAAATGCGATTACCGAATTCATGAACAATACGAAATGGACCAATGATATTTTTAAAACAGAAGAAAGAATAGAATGTGCACTTAGCATAACCATCACCAATCGTAGATCTATTGAAGAGTTTGATGCAGGTGTGGTTGTTACGGCTCGACGCCCGGTTTACAAAACCAATTACACCTCCCTACTCCTGAATTTTACAGATCCGGATTTTTCATTCAAATATGTTGAATTTCAGCCGCTGGAGTTCAACGAAAACACCTTTACAAGCAACCTTACTTCCATGCTTGGATTCTATGCCTACATCATCCTGGGGATAGATTACGATACCTTCTCGCAGGAAGGCGGTACAGTATTCTTTCAGAAGGCACAGACCATCATGAACAATGCACAAAACACCCCCGACAGAGGATGGAAGGCATTCGACGGAACAAAAACAAGATACTGGCTGGCCGAGGGATTTGTGAATGGAAATTTTAAGGCGCTTCGTCAAACCTATTACAAGTATCACCGCAAAGGCCTTGATGTAATGGCAACTGATCCGGAAGGAGGCCGCACCGCCATTGCAGAAGCACTTGATAACCTGAAAACCGTGCACAACATTGTGCCGGGTTCTTTTATGATGCAACAATTTTTTTGGGCTAAGGCGGATGAAACGGTGAATTTGTTTACACCCTCGCCTCCCGATCAAAAAAATAAAATTAACAGCCTCCTCAATACCATTGATCCGGGGAATGGTGCCAAGTACCAAAAATTAACCCAGTAATCCATGTTGCATCAACTGTCTATCTCCAATTATGCACTGATTGACCGCATGGACATTGAGTTTCGTCATGGGCTCACCATCATTACAGGGGAAACCGGTGCGGGCAAATCCATCCTTCTCGATGCACTCTCCCTGCTTACCGGACAAAGGGCAGATGCCTCTGTGCTGCAGGACAAAGAAAGAAAATGTGTGGTAGAGGGCACCTTCGATACAGCCGGTGCATGGTATGAACAATTCTTCAAAGAACATGACATCGATCCATCTTTGCACTCAGTTGTGAGAAGAGAAATCAATCCCGGTGGCGGCTCCAGGGCATTTATCAATGATACACCGGTGATCCTGCCATTATTGAAAAAACTAGGAGGACAAATCATCGATATCCACTCACAGCATCAGAACCTGAACCTATCTGAACTTAACTTTCAGGTGCAGGTTCTCGACACTTTTGCAGATACCCTCAAGGAGGTGGAGAGCTACAAACTGCAGCTGAAAACTTTTCAGGATTTACAGATAGAGAAACAGCGTGAGAAAGCGGAGCTGGAAGCCCTCGAGAAGGAACAAGACTACAACCGCTACCTGTATGATGAACTTGAAAAACTGGATCCAAAAGAAGATGAACAGGAAGAGTTAGAAAGCCTTCAAACACAACTGGAGCATGCTGATCAAACAACCGAAACCCTCACTGCCTGTTCGCGTTTGCTTAATGATGCCGAACCCGGCGCCATCAGTCTACTCACCGAGGTAAAGCAGAAACTATCTGCAGCCTTGCGTTATAATTCGTCACTCAATCCTATCCTTGAAAGGGTTCAGCAAGTGTTGGTGGAAGTAAAAGATCTTGCCTCAGAGTGTGAAATACTTGCAGAGAAATCTGCAGGTAATCCGGCGCTCCTCACCCGCGTGAATGAGCGACTTGGTGAGATTTACAGGCTGCAAAAAAAACACCGCGTGCAAACCATGTCTGCACTAAAGACACTCAAAGATGAGTTTGAAAAAAAAATCCTCACGCTCGATGGTGCAGAAACATCACTTGCAAGGCTGGAAAATGAGATAGCAACTAAACAAAGTGAACTTCATCAACTGGGAGCCGCACTGCATGAAAAAAGGTCTTTAGCCTCCAGAGGCTTTGAAAAGCAGATTGCAGACTGCCTCAAAGAGTTGGCACTTGAGAAATCGCGATTCGCTGTAGAAATTCATCCGGGTACAACATTTTATGCACATGGCATGGATGAAATCAGTTTCCTCTTCAGTGCCAATCCCGGTATGCCACTTCAGGAAATCAACCGGGTGGCTTCAGGTGGAGAACTTTCCCGACTCATGCTTGCCATTAAAAACATCCTTTCGTTAAAAGCCAATATACCCACACTCATCCTTGATGAAATAGACAATGGTATTTCAGGTGAAACAGCTGCCCGCATGGGCAAAATGATGGAAAGCATGGCAGCCCATGCCCAGTTGATTGCCATTACCCACCTGCCACAAATTGCAAGCAAGGGAGGCGCCCATCTGAAAGTATACAAAACAGATGCCGCAGGCAAAACCAATTCCGCAATTAACTACCTGGGAAAAGAGGAGAGAATAAAAGAAATTGCCGGTATGCTGAGCGCCGGAAAGCCCGGGGAAGCAGCCCTGAGAAATGCACTGGAGTTGTTGGATTTGGATGAAAAGGAATGTTGATAAGCCTCTTAAAAAATATTAAATATTTCTTGTTTCTTTAAATCAATAACACTTTGTTTCTTTGCAAAAAAATTGACCCATGTATTCAACACTACGCCACCAAATCCTCCCCATTCTCCTCTTCTTCAGTTTCGGTGCATCTGCCCAAAATGCTCCAAAAGCCATCATCACCTTCAAGGGCTCAGGTAAAAAAACAAATGCATCCTACAGCAAGACCCTGGGGATAAAGACGGATACCCTATGCAGCACCCGTTATGCTGTGTATACCGGACTGAGCGATACACTTTATAAAATTCAAATCCAACATAATCCCCTTAAAAATGTGGTTCGTACCACCATTTCCGACAACGCAGGAAACAACATTGGAAATGTTCCCGCGTTTACTTGCAAATATCACACAAGCGGGCTCATCTTCAACAACACTTCCTTGCTTGACACAGCGATAGATGCCACCAAACCCTATGACTGGCTCTATTTCTACAATGACACCTCCAGAACCTATCTCTCCTCCGGCTATATTTCCATCAATGACACGGTGAACATCAGCCTCGACAAATTTTCAAAAAGTATACAAAGTGAACATTCCCGGATTTCAAAATCCCTGCTTGCCAATCCACCGCTAGTAAAGGCCTTTGCTAAGAATGAGCGCAACAAAGAAAAATACATCAGCCAATTGGAAAACGCAGGCGCTTCCAGTTCACAAAAAGCTGCAGGAAGGGATGCAGAAATCAAACAGCTTAAAAGTGATCTTGGGGCACTCCGTGAAAAATCAAATGCCATGTTCGCCAATTATGATTCTCTCTGCGACAAGGTTTACCGCCTTTCTTTCCTGCCCAACGCTTATGCCACAGTAAAGAAGGAAGTATGGGACATCAAAACTGACAGTCTGCTCTATAAACATGCCCATGAAAACTATTTTGAGAACACAGATGTAAAGCTCATCATCAAAATTCAAACTGACACATCAGGAGCAGTAACTGCCGCTGATCTTGTTTTCCCAACCAGCGTTTCGGCCCTCAGTTCCAAGGACAGCTATCTGCTTACTGTGCTAACCGGTATCATCAAAAAAGAAACTTTCCCAACAAACAAAGTGGACATCTACGGCAAAAAATATGCTGTAAAGACCTACCTGGAAAAGGAATTATTTATCTCTGTTAAAAACAGAAAGGAGAAAATATTTTACACAGACAAAGACAATGTGGTGTACAATGAAACCAAACTTCCATTGGAGAAAGATGTGAAGGACCAGTTCAATGCAAAGATGTATGCAGGCGCAAAAGCAGGCAAATACGGTGCACAAATCATGTCTTTTACAGTAAACAAGTTGACCAAGGAAGTAGTAAAATCAGTTGATTTCTAAACTGATTCCCAACAAATCACCCCATATTTTAAGCAATTCTTTTTTCACTCAGGATGCGTGTGTATCTTTGAGAGAAAACCATGGACCTGAGTGCCGACAAAAAGTTTACCAGTGATGTCTCCGGAAAAGAATTTCCGCTGATGCAGCTCGTATCGGGCAACATGGTAAGGGAGTCGATGGTTGAATTCATCAGTCGCGATTACCCCGGCTTTAACGACAACAGCAAACTCTCCCTTTCCGAGCTAAATACCTACCGTGAAAAATACATCGGTGAATACCTGCTCAAGGAAGTAACCCTTCTTTCTGATCTGGAAAGAAAAGCCCTTGCTACGCTCACCGAGCGTTCTACGCTTACAGATAAGCTCGACAAAGAGGAAGATGAATCCAAACTTAGTGCTGGTCAGCGGGTAGCCGACCGCGTTGCTGATTTTGGGGGAAGTTGGGTATTTATCCTTTCCTTTTTAGGATTTTTGGTGGTATGGATCATTGTGAATGCGTTTTTTCTTGCTCAAAAAGCATTTGATCCTTTTCCTTTTATTCTGCTCAACCTTATCCTGTCTTGTCTGGCAGCATTACAGGCTCCCATCATCATGATGAGCCAAAACAGGCAGGAAGAAAAAGACAGGGATCGATCGAAAAAAGATTACATGATTAATCTTAAATCAGAACTGGAAATACGCATCCTGCACGAAAAAATAGACCACCTGATTATGCACCAGCAACAAGAGCTTTTAGAAATTCAGAAGGTGCAGATAGAGATCATGCACGATATCTTGAACCGTGTGGAACAGTCACAGGAAAAAAAATAAAATCCTGTGGATTTACTTTTGCTCGTTTTTACCAATCAACACAGCTCCCACCATGGCTCCTAAAAACAGGATGGAAGAGAGTTCAAACGGCAAGAGGAATTTGTTGAAAAGGGTTTGTCCCAGGTTTTTAATCAATCCTATCTCGCGGTTCACCGGAAGGGCATTGCCCAATTGGTCGGCACCGGCTACAGAGCCTGTCATCACCACAAGAAGAACACCGGCCGCGATAATCGCTGCGAACCTGGAGAGGATACTTTTTTGAGGTTCTGCATCTTTGTTGAGGTTGAGCAACATGATTACATAAAGGAACAAAACCATGATGGCACCTGCGTACACAATGATGTGCACTGCCGCCAGGAACTGAGCATTAAGGAGCAGGTACTGGCACCCGATGGCAAAAAAAGTAATCACAAGATAGAGTACACTGTGTACAGGATTGCGGGACGTAATTACCATGAAGCCGCAGAACACAGAAACAAAAGCAAGAAAATAGAACAAATACTGAACCATCAGAGATTAATGTGAGTGTTTGGAAATATGCGATTTGCCATCTTTGGAATTGTGCTGATACTCGCCGTGATGCTTGAACTCTGAGACTTCTGTTGTCTGCCGCTTGCTCACATCCACACGGGTGTCCAATGGTTCTACCAGCACCTCTTTCCCATATAAAAACTCATCCCTTTCGAAGGTAGAGGGAACGGTTTTGTCGGTAAGGAAAATCGCTTCTTTTGGACAAGCTTCTTCACAGAGACCGCAAAAGATGCAACGCAGCATGTTGATTTCATAAACCGAAGCGTATTTTTCTTCACGGTATAATTTCTCCTCTCCGGGTTTGCGTTCAGCAGCCGTCATGGTGATGGCCTCAGCCGGACAGGCAAGTGCGCACAGGCCACAGGCCGTACAACGCTCAGCTCCGTTTTCGTCACGCTTCAGCACATGTTGTCCGCGATATACCGGGGCCAACTCGCGTTTCACAAGCGGATAGTCAAGCGTAACCGGCTTTTTGAACATATGCTTAAAGGTGATGCCCATACCACCGGCGATGGCCGGCAGGTAGAGTCTTTCGGAGAGACTCATCTCTTTATTGGAAACTACTTTCGAACAATTGGTAAGTGGCTTCATTTGATCATTGCTTGTTTAGATAGTCAAAGGCAAGAATACAGCCTCCGGTGATTAAAATGTTCAGCATGGAAAGTGGAATCAGTTTTTTCCAACCCAAATCCATCAGTTGGTCGTAGCGAAACCGGGGAATGGTCCAGCGAATCCACATGAAAAAGAAGATGAAGAAAATAATTTTGGCAAATAGGATGCCCGCACCCAGCAGGGCTTCAACATTGTGAGGCAAACCAAGCGAGGAGATAAAAGGAAAGTTGTATCCTCCGAAATAAAGCGTTGAAATCACAGCAGAACTGATAAACATGTTTACATATTCCGCAAACAGGTAGAAGCCTAATTTCATTGAACTATATTCGGTGTGGTATCCACCAACCAATTCGGTTTCGCACTCCGGCAGGTCGAATGGGGCACGGTTGCATTCTGCAAAGGCGCAAATAAGAAAGATGAGAAAGCCCAGGGGTTGTTTAACAATGTTCCAAACACCATGTTCCTGTTGAGCGGCAATTTCAGACAAGCTGATGGTGCCGGTAGTCATTACCAGAGCGATGATGCTCAGACCCATGGCCACCTCATAACTGATCATCTGGGCAGAGGCACGGATGGCACCCAGCAGAGAGTATTTGTTGTTGGATGCCCAGCCGCCAATCATGATGCCATACACACCCATGGAAACTACCCCGAACACATAAAGAATGCCAATGTTGATATCAGTAATTTGCAAAGGATAAGAGTCACCATTAATGATAAGTGGTTTTCCCCATGGAATCACCACACCTGTCATACAAGCGGTAAGCATAAACAAGCAGGGACCAAGAATAAAAAGCCACCTGTTGGATACATCCGGAATGATTTCTTCCTTCATGAACATCTTTACCCCATCGGCTATGGGTTGCAGTAAACCATAAGGTCCGGCCTTGCTGGGTCCCATACGATCCTGCATAAATGCGGCGATTTTGCGCTCACCATAAGTACTGTAGGCGGCCATTCCAAGCGAAATGAGGAATACAAGAACCACCAGTAAAAATTTGTATAGAATGAGAACCAGCATAATTATTTTCCTCTGTATGCGCCTAATTGTTTGTGTGTACCCGATACTTCCTTTTTGTCGGCTTCATTGAGTTGGGTTTGTGAATAATGCTCGCCAATATCTGCCCTTCCTCCCTGTACTTTTTGTTGTCTGGCCACCTCAAGCCTGAGCTTGTTCAGGTCGATGTGCTCATAATGATTCTGAGAAATCACCGAACTGCGGTCAATGTGCGTAGGACCTTCAATCACCCAGTCAGTGGTTTTCTTTTGGTCGAAGCGACAGGTGTTGCATATCCACTCGCTCACTTCTCCGTATTTGTTTTTACGGGCAGTAACCCGGATTACATCTTCGCCTTTGTGCCACAAAACAACCTTGCCGCAGCATTTGTCGCAGGAACGATGTGCATCATGGGGTTTGGTAAACCATACCCTCTGACGGAATCGGTATGTGCGGTCGGTAAGTGCACCCACCGGACAAACATCAATCATGTTGCCGGAAAAATCATTGTCTACCGCTTGCTTGATATAAGTACTGATTTCTGCTGCATCTCCCCTGTTAATGACCCCGTGTACCCTTTTGTTGGTCAGTTGGTCTGCCACATAAGTACAGCGGTAACACAAGATGCAACGGGTCATGTGGAGTTTGATTTTGTCTCCGATGTCTATTTTTTCGAAAGTACGACGGTCTTCCTCATAGCGGGTTTTGGCAAGTCCGTGCTTGTAACCCAGGTTTTGAAGATCACATTCTCCGGCCTGGTCACAAACAGGACAATCCAGAGGATGATTGATCAGCAGGAACTCAACAACTCCTTTGCGCGCCTCAAGCACCCTTGGGGAAGTGAGGTTTTTCACAACCATCCCATCCATCACGGTGGTTGAACAGGAAACAACAAGTTTAGGCATTGGCCGCGGGTCTTTGGCAGATCCCTGAGCAACCTCTACCAGACAGGTGCGGCATTTGCCTCCGCTGCCCTTGAGTGTGGAATAATAGCACATGGCGGGCGGAACAAGGTCGCCGCCTATCATGCGTGCTGCGTTGAGAATGGTGGTTCCGTCGGGAACTTCAATTTCGTGGTCGTCGATGGTGACTTTTGCCATAGTGAATGGTTGCGGCAAATTTAGCCCTTTAAACGGATAAACAAATGTAATTCGCCAAAGTTTATCCACAATTCCATAATGATACAAAAGGGCTTCTTTAAAGAAGAAAATCAATCCCTGGTGTGTGATGCAAAGCAGTACTTTTGCGGCCTGTATAATGGCAAAACCAAAAGCGCCCCGGCACAAAGAACAGGATATTGAAATCAAGGGTGCCCGCATGCACAACCTCAAGGGACTGGATGTGATCATTCCTCGCAACAAACTGGTGGTAATCACCGGCCTCTCAGGTTCCGGTAAATCTTCGCTGGCCTTCGATACGCTTTACGCAGAAGGACAACGCCGTTATGTTGAGAGTCTTTCGTCTTATGCACGACAATTCCTGGGCAAACTCAATAAGCCACTGGTGGATTATATCAAGGGCATTTCACCTGCCATTGCCATAGAGCAAAAAGTAAACACCCGCAATCCCCGCTCCACGGTAGGCACATCCACAGAGATATATGATTACATCAAACTACTCTTCGCCCGCACCGGTAAAACCTATTCTCCCATCTCCGGAAAACTGGTTAAACGACATACCGTAAAAGACATCATTGAAGAACTGATGGCCTTGCCCAATGATACGCAGGTACTCCTGCTCTCAGATATCAGGGCTGACCGCGACAGGGTGAAACATCTTGAGCTCATGCTTCAACAAGGCTTCAGCAGGCTCTGGCTCAAGGGCAAGGTTCAAAGACTGGATGACCTTTTGGAGTTGTTGCGCAACGACAAATCATTTGCCAAGCAGTTTGCAGCTGCCGAGGCCTCCGACATTCGCCTGGTAACCGATCGAATCCTAATAGACCATAGCGATGAGGATGAGCTGAGAAACCGAATTGCGGATAGTGTACAAACAGCACTTTTTGAAGGAAACGCTGGTTGCTATGCAGAAATCAATGGCAAACTTCACTTCTATTCCAATCGCTTCGAAGCCGATGGAATGGAGTTCGCCGAACCTTCGGTACACTTTTTTACTTTCAATAATCCACTTGGGGCTTGTCGCACCTGTGAAGGGTTTGGAAGCGTGATTGGCATAGACAAAAACAAGGTGGTGCCCAACACTTCCCTGAGCATCTACGAAGGTGCCATTGCTCCCTGGAAAGGCCCTCAAATGGAAGAATGGAAAAAATATTTCATCAAACTTTCTTCGGCAAAAAATTTTCCTATTCATCGACCCTATTGTGACCTCGATGAAAAAGAATTGAAATACCTGTGGAATGGGGAAGGTAAATGGGAAGGCATTGATGGATTTTTTAAATACCTCGAATCCCAGCTATACAAAATCCAATACCGTGTGATGATCAGTCGTTACCGGGGCAAAACGAATTGTCCGGATTGCCGGGGAACACGGTTGAGAAAAGATGCAGGTTATGTAAAAGTGAGTGGCAAATCCATTCAGGAAATCGTTCTTATGCCGGTGGATGAATGTTTGGATTGGTTCAAGAATATCAAGTTATCCGACTACGAGAAACAGGTGAGCAAGCGTTTACTGATAGAAATTACCAACCGATTGGGCTTTTTATGTGATGTAGGCCTCGGCTATCTAACGCTCAATAGGTTGAGCAATACACTCAGCGGAGGCGAATCGCAGCGCATTAACCTGGCAACCTCTCTTGGCAGCAGCCTTGTGGGTTCCCTCTATGTGCTGGATGAACCCTCCATTGGTTTGCATCCCACGGATACGCAGCGACTCATAAAAGTACTTACCAAATTACGCGACATTGGTAATACGGTTGTGGTTGTTGAACATGATGAGGACATCATGCGCAGTGCCGATCAAATCATCGACATCGGACCTATGGCAGGAAGTCGCGGTGGAGAACTGGTTTTTCAGGGCAACCATGAAAAACTTAAAAAAGAAAAGAAGAGCCTTACTGCCCGTTATCTCAACGGGGTGGAGCATATTGACATCCCCACAAAACGCAGACCCTTCCGCAATTTTCTGGAATTGACAGGAGTGAACGAAAACAACCTCAACAACCTACAGGTAAAATTTCCGCTCAACATGCTCACTGTCATCACCGGTGTGTCGGGCAGCGGCAAAACCACCCTGATCAAGCGTGTACTTGTACCCGCATTAGAGAGGGAACTAGGCGGATTCACCGATGCAGGAATTTCCTATGCTCGCCTGGATGGCGATATCAAGTCCATTTCTGCAGTACAGATGGTTGACCAAAATCCTATTGGAAAATCATCCCGAAGCAATCCGGTCACCTATATCAAGGCATACGACGACATTCGTGAATTGTATGCATGGCAACCTTTGGCGAGACAAAGGGCTTACAAGCCCTCGCATTTTAGTTTTAATGTAGATGGAGGGAGGTGTGAAATGTGTCAGGGTGAAGGTGAAGTAACGGTAGAAATGCAGTTCATGGCTGATATACATCTTACCTGTGAAGCCTGCCAGGGCAAACGCTTCAAAGCAGATACCCTGGACATCCTGTATCTCGATAAAAACATTGCTGATTTGCTGGACATGACTGTGGATGATGCCATTGATTTTTTTGAGAAATCACCTCTGTTCAGTACGGCAGAGCAAAAAATTATTCAAAAACTACAGGCACTGGCAGATGTAGGACTGGGATATATTCACCTCGGACAGCCCTCCTCCACCCTTTCCGGCGGAGAGGCACAACGCATCAAGCTGGCCTCCTTTCTGATAAAAGGCGACTCTCCGGAAAAAACCCTTTTTGTTTTTGATGAACCTACCACGGGACTGCATTTTCACGACATCAAAAAGCTCCTACAATCATTCCAGGCACTCTTGCAAAAAGGGCACAGCATCTTTACCATCGAGCACAATCCTGAAATCATCAAGAGTGCAGATTGGGTGATTGACCTTGGACCGGGAGGAGGAAAACACGGTGGCAGGATTGTGTTTGAAGGCACACCCGAACAGCTGATAACATCAGAAAAAAGCCTGACAGGCGCTTACTTAAAAAACAAAATGCAATGAGAGAAATGCTCCTGCAAGATACTATTGCTGCACCCGCCACAGCCGCCGGTATGGGAGCTATTGCAGTGATAAGAGTTTCAGGTAAGGATGCCATCTCCATTACCTCTCAGCTTTTTAAGCGAGAAACAAATAAAAAATCGCTTACAGAAATTCGTTCACACCGATTGGTATTTGGGAGATTTGTGAGCGGAGAGGAAGAGATTGATGAAGTGCTCGTAAGTCTCTTCAGGGCGCCGCATTCTTACACCGGAGAAGATACTACTGAAATCAGTTGTCACGGCTCTCCCTACATTCAGGAACGCATCATGGACGCGCTCCTCGAGGCAGGATGCAGAAAAGCAAATCCGGGAGAATTTACCTTGCGTGCATTTATGAACGGTAAGCTCGACCTCACTCAGGCAGAAGCGGTGGCAGAATTGATTGCGGCAGAATCCAAAGCGCATCATCAGCTTGCTTTACAACAACTGCGGGGCAGTGTGGGAAAAGGTCTCGAAGAAATGCGAGAACAGCTTATCCGCTACGCCTCATTGCTCGAGCTGGAACTGGATTTTAGTGAAGAAGATGTAGAATTTGCCAACAGGCATGAATTCCTGGAACTGATGCAGCGTATTTGTAAACGCCTGCAGGAACTGCTGAACTCCTTTAAAGGAGGCAATGCTGTTAAGAACGGAATTCCTGTAACCATTGCAGGTGCTCCGAATACCGGTAAATCAACCCTGCTAAACACACTTCTCGGAGAAGAAAAAGCCCTTGTGAGTCCGATTGCAGGAACCACCCGCGATGTGATTGAAGATGTTACCTATATCAAGGGCGTAGCCTTCCGATTTATAGATACAGCCGGCATCAGGAATACGGATGATGTGGTTGAAAAAATGGGCATAGACAGAACCTTTGCAAGGCTTGAACAAGCCAGCATTGTATTCATGCTTACAGAACCGGGAGAGATTGAGAAGCCTGCCTTTGCTGAACAACTGAATGACAAAAGATTATTAAACAAGCGTCTGCTGCTTTTGGTCAACAAATGTGATTTGCTGAACAAAGAGGAACAGGAATCCATCGCCCAAAAATTACTTTCAATCACAACACATCCTGTGTTTTTTATTTCGGCATTGCATGGCTCAGGCATAGCCGAACTTCAACGGTGGCTTGAAGATTTGGTAGAGCATGAGTATCTCAACACAAGAGAAACCGTACTAATGAGCGTAAGACACAGCGATGCCATACGCAGGGCACTTGATGCCTGTGGAGAATCCATGCTCAGGATGGAAGCGGGAATGAGTGGTGAACTGGTGGCGCAGGAAGTAAGAGAGGCTTTGTATTACCTTGGGCTTATCACAGGCAAAGTTTCAACAGAGGACTTGCTGGATGTAATCTTCAGAGATTTTTGTATTGGAAAGTAACCCCTGAAAACGACTACCATTATCTACAACAAAGACAGGTAAAACCTTTTCTGGATGGGGTTTTCTC
>JBEICQ010000023.1:0-24626 GCA_040383885.1 Flavobacteriales bacterium
CAGTAGCAGCAGGAGCAGCAGCAGTTGAATCAACTGCAGGAGCAGCCATGCTTGTAGTGTCAGCAGTAGCTTCAGCTTTTTCTTCTTTGTTGCCACAGGCAGTTGTCATAGCTACAACTACGGCAGCCACGAGCGTGAATTTGAAAAGGTTTTTCATGTTTGTGTTATTGTTGAGCATTAATACAGGAAAGAGATGAAAGTAACCCAAGAGAGATAAAAATTCTTGTTTTTAATTGATTATCAATTATTTAAATTTATAAAAAAAGGAATCCTGCCAAAAAAGACAGAATATTTCGAATTTTAAACGCCAATTGGGTTACCATCCCACAAAACAGGAACTAATAGATGAAGACAGAAAACCAGCAACAGATATTGCCCACAGAAGATCGTATGCTGAAAGGCATCCGGGAGGGCGATTCACAAACACTGGAAACTGTTTACAAATCGTTCTTTCCGGGTATCAAATCATTTGTACTTCAAAATTCGGGCACAGTTGAAGAGGCCAGAGATCTCTGCCAGGAGGCAATCATCGTGCTGTATGAAAAACTTCATAAGTCGGATGCAGGCCTGCAGTGCAGTGTAAAAACCTTTCTCTACTCCGTAACCAGAAACCTCTGGCTCAAAAAGCTATCTCAAAAAAACAAGGGGATGGTGGTTTTGCATGAGCAGGAAGATTACCTCCTCGTAGAAGATGAGGTAAGCGACTGGAGCGATAAAGAGAAACTGTACGAAGGCATTGCAAAAGCAATTGAACTTCTGGGTAATCCCTGCGCTGAAATCATCAGAGATTATTACTTCAGCAAATTGAGCATCAAAGACATTGCCGATAAATACGGGTACAACAACACCGATACCGCTAAAAACCAAAAATACAAATGCCTGATGCGTCTTAGAAGGTATCTCACTCTGGGCAAAGGAAGGCAGGAAACAATCTAAAGAATTGAAAGATGACAATGGACAAAGAAAATTTACTGGATGAGATTGAAAGATATCTTTTTGGCGAGATGGAACCTGCTGAGATTGCAGCCTTTGAGGAGCAGTTAAAAAAGGATGAAGACTTATTGAAATTTACAGAGTCCCACGCAGAGATGCTTGGCGAGATTGATTTTTATTTTTCGAGGAAAGTTGTCAGGGAAAAATTATTCCGTATCGCAGCTGATCAAGAGGTTCCGGTTATTACACTCGTTCCTCGGGCCAATGAACCCAAACCCAAAAAGATTTTCTACACCAGCCTTTGGGTTGCGGCAGCTACAGCCCTTTTGATTAGTGGAGTTTCTGTGAGTCTTTTTATCTATCTGAACGGACAGATGAAAAATACCGCCTACAAAGCCTTGCGCAGAGATGTGGAATACATTCGCAGTTCACAGAACAAAATCATCTCGGGTTTTTCACTCGCCGATAAAAAAGAAAGCAAGCATGTAAATCAATTCGGAGGCACTGGTTTTGCCATTGGTGAGGAAGGATTTGTGGTTACCTCCTACCATGTCATCAAAGGTGGCGATTCCATCTTCGTGGAAACACAAGCCGGAAACCGCTACAAAACAACACTGGTGAAATCCTATCCGGAATGTGACCTTGCCATTCTTCAAATCACAGACTCTTCGTTCAAAACCTGGAACCGCATACCATACAGCATTCGCAAAACTTCTGCGAAGCTCGGTGAAAAAGTATTCACACTTGGTTATCCAAAAGACGAAATCGTTTACGGAGAGGGCAGCATCAGCAGCCAAAGCGGCTTTAATGGAGATACACTCAGCTACCAGGTGTCTATTCCGGTGAATCCCGGAAACAGTGGTGGGCCATTACTTGATGAAAAAGGAAATGTGATAGGCATCATCAGTGGCAAACAAACAGAATCTGATGGTACAGCCTTTGCCATCCGGTCAGGAAAACTTCTTCAGACCATTGAGGAACTCAACAGTGACAGTACACGCAAACCCATCAGGGTGCAAAAATACGGCAGCACCTCAGGCATGCCAAGAACCGGTCAGATCGGTAAAGTGCAGGATTTTGTGCTGAATGTGAAGGTGTTTAATTAAACTTCCGCTATCAGGCTTCTTCTCTTTCTCCCGCCGAGAACCATCGCCGGGTGAAAGCTGATTTCCTTTGTAAAATTAATTTTACATTTGACTTATGAAAAAATTACATCTTATTCTCACTGTACTATTGATGGCCGTATTCAGCCTGAAAATATACAGCCAGGGCTGCACTACGGGCAATGTACTCAACGCTGCAAGCGGCACCATCACTGATGGCAGCGGAAGTGGTAATTATGCAATGAATGCCAACTGTTCATGGATCATACAGCCGTCCGGAGCTACCTCAATTAACATCACCTTTACAGCTTTTGCAACAGAAGCAAATTACGATTTCGTAAGGATTTATAATGGTACGAGTGCAAGCGGAACACTTCTTGTCACCTATTCAGGAACCACATTGCCAGCTGCACTTACCGTTCCATCCGGCAGTGCATTTGTACAATTTACCAGCGACAATATTGTTGCTGCAGCAGGTTTTAGTTTAAACTACACCTCATCAACCGCACCTCCACCCAACTTTTGCTCAGGAAACCAAACGCTCACTGCCTCCTCCGGAACCATCACTGATGGCAGCAATACTTTTGATTACAATTTTAACGCTGATTGCTCATGGCTCATTCAGCCTGTCGGCGCAAGCCAAATCACCATCACCTTTACTGCTTTTGCTACCGAGGCAAGTTATGATTTTGTGAATATTTACAACGGGACTGATACTACCGGAATTCTTTTGGGCTCTTTTTCCGGAAACAATCTTCCTCCTTCAATAACGGTTCCTTCAGGCAATGCATTTATCAGATTTACCAGTGATTACATCGTTAACGCGGCCGGCTTCTCTCTCAACTACACATCCACAACTGCTCCACCTGCCAGTTTTTGTAGCGGCAACCAAACACTTACCACACCTACCGGAACCATTACAGATGGAAGCGGAAACTCCAACTATGGTAATAACTCAAACTGTTCATGGCTTATTCAACCCGCAGGTGCCACCAGTGTAAGTATCTCCTTCTCTCAGTTTGCCACAGAGGCAAGTAATGATTTTGTAAGTATTTATAACGGCACAAACAGCTCCGGCACATTGATTGGAAGTTATTCCGGTACTACTATACCTTCTACCATTAATATTCCCTCCGGAAATGCATTTGTTTCTTTTACCAGCAATAGCAGCATCACTGACGGCGGTTTTAGTTTGAGTTATACATCTAGCACGACTCCTGTTACCTTCTGCAGTGGCAATCAACTTTTAACTGCTCCGAGCGGAACCATCACTGATGGAAGCGGTACAAGCAATTACAGCGCCAACTCCGACTGTTCATGGCTCATCCAGCCTGCAGGAGCATTGTCAGTTACACTCACCTTTACTGCCTTTGCCACCGAAGCAAATTATGATTATGTATATATCTATAACGGCACAAACGCCACAGGAACACCGATAGGAACTTATTCGGGAACGACCATCCCTGCAGCTATCACTGTTCCGTCAGGCAATGTGTTTATCCGTTTTACTTCCGATGGCATAGTGACTGCTGCAGGATTTAGTTTAAATTATACCTCTACCACTTCCCCTCCTACAAGCTTTTGTAGCGGAAATCAAGTGCTTACTGCGGCCACAGGTACAATCACCGACGGGAGTGGTATATCCAATTATAACATCAACTCCGATTGCTCATGGTTGATTCAACCCACGGCTGCTGGTCAGATCTTTATCACTTTCACTGATTTTAATACCGAGTTGAATTATGATTTTGTAAGGGTTTACAATGGCACTGATACCACCGGTATTCTGTTGGGCACTTTTTCCGGTACAACCTTACCCCCAGTCATCACAGTTCCATCAGGCAATGCCTTCATACGCTTTACAAGTGATGATATTGTAAATGCTGCCGGCTTTAGTTTGTATTATTCCTCCAACTCAGGTACGCCAACCAACTATTGTGCAGGAAATGTTTTGTTAACCGCCGCATCAGGAACTGTTACCGATGGCAGCGGAAACTCCAACTATGGTAATAACTCAAACTGTTCATGGCTCATCCAACCTACCGGCGCTACAAACATCACTATCAATTTTACACAGTTTGCCACTGAGGTACTTAATGATGTGGTGAGTGTTTACAGTGGTACAAATGCCAGCGGAACACTGATTAATACCTATTCCGGAAGCGCCATTCCCTCAACCATCAACATATTGTCCGGTTCTGCATTTATCACCTTCACCAGTAACAATTCCATCACCTCAGCAGGATTTAGCTTCAATTACACATCAAGCAATGCACCGGTGACCTACTGTAGCGGAACGCAAACGCTTACCGCATCAAGCGGAACTGTTACTGACGGAAGCGGACCATCGCAATACGGATTGTATGCTGATTGTTCATGGTTGATTCAGCCTCCCGGAGCAACATCCATCACCATTGCCTTTACAGCATTTGCCACTGAACAAAATTATGACTGGCTTGCTATCTACTCCGGCACTGATACTACCGGCACGCTGATTGGTCAGTATTCAGGCAACATCATTCCTACAGCCCTTACCATCCCATCCGGTTCTGTATTCGTTAGATTCACTAGCGACTATTCGCAAAATGCAGATGGCTTCAGTTTCAACTACACTTCCACTTCTACTCCCGCCAATTTTTGCAGCGGCAATCAAACGCTCACCGCTGCCACCGGTACCATTACCGACGGAAGCGGAACCGCTCCATATGGAAACAATTCAAACTGTTCATGGCTTATTCAGCCTGCCGGTGCCACTTCTATTACCATCACCTTTAGTGCATTCGGCACTGAACTGAACCAGGATTTTGTAAGCGTTTATAATGGAACCAATGCAAGCGGAACACTTTTAGGAACCTATTCCGGATCCACACTTCCAACGGCTCTTACCATCCCATCCGGAAATGCATTCATTAGTTTTACCTCCAACAACAGCATCACAGCAGATGGATTTAGCCTCAGCTATACTTCCACTTCTACTCCCGCCAATTTTTGCAGCGGCAATCAAACACTCACCACTGCCACAGGTACCATCACCGACGGAAGCGGCACTTCAAACTATGGTAACAACTCAAACTGTTCTTGGTTGATTCAGCCTGCCGGTGCAACATCCATCACCATCACCTTTAGTGCCTTCAGCACCGAACTGAACCAGGATTTTGTGCGCGTTTACTCAGGCACCAATGCGAGTGGTACTTTGCTCGGAACTTATTCGGGAACCACCATACCATCAGCACTTACCATTCCCTCCGGAAATGTGTTTATCAGTTTTACCAGCAACAATACTGTCAATGCTGCAGGCTTTTCATTGAGTTATACCTCCGGTTCCACTCCAACATCCTTTTGTAGCGGCAACCAGGTGTTTACTGCACCTTCCGGAACAATAACCGACGGTAGCGGTACTGCAGAATACCTCAACAATTCTTACTGCACCTGGCTGATCCAGCCTACCGGTGTTCAGCAAATCTCGCTGGCGTTCACGCAGTTTACTACAGAATCGGGATACGATTTTGTTGACATCTATAATGGCATTGATACCTCCGGTGTGCTTTTGGGCTCCTACTCGGGAAATACCCTGCCCCCAAGTATCACCGTGAATTCAGGAAATGTCTTTGTGGTTTTTCGCACTGACGGAAGCATAACCGCGGCAGGATTCAGTCTGAATTACACAACCTGTAGCAACCCTCCCACCGTGTCGCTGCTGCCTCCTTCAACAAGCACTTTCTGTCCGCCTGCGGGGATCTTGCTCACTGCCAATCCAAGCAGCGGTGTCAATTCAATCGTATGGAACATCAATGGTTCACCCATAGCAGGAAATAATACATCAACCCTCACCGCAAATGTGGGTGGTATGTATCATGTAAAAGTAACTGACTCCCAAGGTTGCGTGGGTTTTTCGGATACCATTCAAATTACCAACGGAAGCAATCAGGTTGTTGTGATTGCCAATCCCTCTCAAATTTGCAACGGAGGCAGCACCACCTTGTTTGCAAGCACTGATTATGTTTCAGAGAACTTTGATGCATCCTTCGGACAAATGATTGTGAACGGAGGAGCGATTGCTTCAACCTGTGGCTCCTTGAGTGGAAATGCCCTTTATTTCAATGGTTCCCTCCGCGATGCAACAACCCCAACACTCAATATCAGCTCAGGAGGCACCATCACATTTTACCTGAAGATTGCCAACTCCATTGCGCCATGCGAAGCTGCAGAATCTACAGATGGTGTAATTCTATCTTACTCTGTTGATGGAGGAAATACCTGGCAAAACATCGCCACTTACGCTCCCGGGGCCTTCAACAATTTTACCATGGTGTCTTTGCCCATTCCCACCTTGGCTCTCACCTCCAACACTAAGTTCCGCTGGTCTCAGCCCAGCAATTCAGGGGCCGGATTTGATAATTGGGCACTGGACAATATTCAGATTTCGGGCGTAAGCAACAACCTCAGCTACACATGGTCGCCTTCTGCAGGACTCAGCGCCACCAATATTGCGAATCCGGTTTGCACTGCCAACACAACAACCACCTATACCGTTACTGTAAATAATGGTATCTGTTCAAATACTGCACAGGTAACCATTTCCGTTTCATCCAATCCTGTAGTAAACATTACCCCCAGTGGCCCAACCACCTTATGTCCGGGAGGCAGTGTTACCCTTGTAGCCGACTCATCTCTTTCTTATCTGTGGAGCAATGGTGCAACAACCAGAAGCATCGTGGTAAACCAGGCAGGTTCTTACAGTTTATCAGCCAACCAGGGTGGAGGATGCTCTGCAGTATCCCCTACCATAACGGTATCGCTTGCATCCAATCCCAATGCGAGCATCACTGCAGGAGGTAATCTCAGCATTTGCAATGGTTCCTCAGTTAACATCATTTCCAATCAGGGGAGCGGCATCAGTTCTCAATGGCTTTTCAACGGAATGCAAATTCTGAACGCTACCGGAAGTAGTTTTCAGTCCAACCAGGCAGGATCATATGCAGTAATACAAACGAATGCAGCAGGCTGCCGAGATACTTCCAACAGCATCATCATCACTGACCGCACCCCTCAAGCGCTTATTACAGCCAACCCGCCAAATATTTGTTCGGGTGCATCCTCCCAACTCAATTCCATTGCTCTTGGTTTTGCAGATAATTTTGATGGCGTATACATGCCATGGGTCATCAATGGTGGAATGATTACAGCAGGTGGATGTGGTGCATTCAGCGGCAGTGCCCTGTATTTTGATGGAATCACAAGAGATGCCACTACACCCGATATCAATACCACCGGCGGTGGAAGCCTTTCTTTTTATCTCGAGATTGGCAATGGCGCCTTTCCCTGCGAAGCAGTAGATCCGGGAGAAGATATCATCCTGGAATATTCAACTAACAATGGACTTACCTGGACCATATTAAGTACATATACACCGGGTGCCTACGATACTTTTACTCCGGTAGTATTGAACATTCCTGCTGCTGCGCAATCAGCGAGTACCAGGTTCAGGTGGTCTCAACCCGCGCAATCAGGGCAGGGGTTTGATAATTGGGCCATCGACAATGTGCAGGTTCAACTCAACGCCAACAATTTCACCTATGCATGGTCTCCCACTGCAGGATTAAGCGCAAGCAATATTGCCAATCCCATTGCCAATCCGAGCAACAGCACCACTTATCAGGTTACGGTAACGAACAACAACTGCAGTGTTACGCTTCCTGTTACTGTCTCCCTTATCAATACAAACACAGCAAGCATCGCTTCCTCTCCAACAGGTAACAATATCTGTTTCGGAGACAGTTTGAATCTCTTTGCCTCCGGAGGTATCTCCTACGCATGGTCGAACGGAGATACGAGCGAAACCATTCGCATTGGCACACCGGGTACATATAGTGTGCAGGTAACCTATCCGGGGGGATGTACCTCTACCTCCGCACCCTTTCAGGTGGTGCTTAACACACTGAGTGCTTCCATCTCACAAATCAACCCCGGCTGCCCAAGCTGCTGTGATGGCAGCATTACACTCAGTCCTACCGATGGCGTATTACCATACCAGTTTCTCTGGACTCCTGCGCCGGGAAGTGGCCAGGGAACAGCAACAGCCGACGGACTCTGCGAAGGTATTTACCTGGTTACAGTGACCGATGCAGTGGGCTGCTCTGCCCAAAACGGAGCCAATCTTGTGGCAGCGCCCACCTCTCTGAAAGATGCCTCTGAGGACATAGAGATTCAGGTTTTCCCCAATCCATTTGAACACCAGTTTACAGTTGTTTTCTCCAACAACACTTTTGGTACTGTTGTTTTGCTGCAGGATATGCTGGGCAAAACACTTACGCAAAAACATCTTCAGGGAGAAAACACGGTGCTTTTTGACACTGAAAAATTATCTCCCGGAATCTATTTCCTCGAAATCCGGGAAGGAGAAAAACAGATTCAGAAAAAGCTGATCAGGAACTAAACCCAGTCTCAAGGCTGCCCAAAAGGCAGCCTTTTTCTTTTTATCACATGGCACTGTCATTAGGTTAATTTTAAAAAATAAACCAGATTTGCGCTTTACAATCATTACTTACAATCACATCAAATGATAAAAAAAGTAAGCGCATTCAGGATGTTTTTAATGGCAGTGCAACTCATGTTTTTTGGATGCCTCCATGAACTTCATTCCCAAAATCTGGGACCGCATCCCAACGGGCAGGGCTGGAAAGTAATGAACTCGCCTGCCATTCGCATCATCTATCCGGATGGCATGGAACCCCAGGCGCAGAGAATTTCATCTATTGTCAATTACATCCGCGACAACTGTAACCGCTCTGTAGGGAGCAAGCAAATCAAACTGGATATGGTGCTTCAAAACCGCACCACCATTCCCAATGGTTATGTAGGTATGTCACCTTTGAGAAGTGAGTTGTACTGTACTCCCCCACAATCCAATCTGCTGGTGGGAAGTATAGACTGGCTCGATATACTGGCAGTGCATGAATTCAGACATGTACAACAAACAGCCAACACACGCAATGGACTCACCAAATGGATTTCATGGTTAGCCGGTCAAACCGGATGGAGTTTATTCTCTGTAATGTCTGTACCCAATTGGTATATGGAGGGAGATGCGGTGATTACCGAAACCGCCCTCTCTGAGAGTGGTCGTGGAAGAGCTCCTTTCTTTATGCGAGAATACAGGGCCCTGTCACATGCGAATATTACATATGATTATCAGAAAATGAGAAATGGTTCCTATAAATCACTCTTGCCAGACCATTACCGTTTGGGCTACATCATGCTCAGCCATGCAAGAAAAGTAAAAGGAAACGATATTACAGCCAAGGTACTGAAGGAAGGTAGTGCGTACAAGGGAATCTTCTACCCTTTCTCCAAGGCAATGAAAAGAAATACAGGCTACTCCACCACCAAACTCTACGAAGCAGCACTTGCCGAGCAGAAAAAAAAATGGGATGAGCAGGTAAAAAATACTCCCAAAAGCAAACACAACCCGCTCACCCGTTTACCATCAGTAACGGTAACTGATTATCGTTTCCCGCGCTATACAAAAGACGGAAGCATTGTTGCAAATAGAAGCAGTTACAAAAAAACGAATCACATCACTTCTATAAAAAATGGACAGATTTGTAAATTGTCCAATATAGGCTATAGTTTTGATGAATACATCAGCATCGGAAATGATGTCGTTGCCTGGACCGAGGCTTCAAGAGATAAGAGAAGAGAGCATTTAAATTATTCTGATATCATTCTTTATGATCTTGCAACAGATAAAAAAAGAAGATTCACCAAACATACGCGCTATTTCTCACCTGCAGTATCTGATAATGGGGATGTATTGGCGGCAATCCACATCTCATATGATCAAAAAAATACCATTCACCTTCTCAGCTTCAACGATGGAAAAATGATCCGTGAAATTGAAAACCCTGAAAATTATTTTCTCAGCAGACTTGCCTGGGCAGGAAACAACCGACTGGTAAGTATTGCCAAACACAATGGTAAAATGGCTTTGGTACTTATCGATCTTTCTTCACAAAAAATACAAGCCATTACTCCCTGGTCGGCACATACGCTGGAAGGACTCGCTTGCAAAAACGAGCAGGTATACTTTGGTGCATCCTACAGCGGAATAGATAACATTTTCAGATGCTCCCTAAAAGAAAGCGGAAAGATTTTTCAGATTACTTCTGCAGCCGTCGGAGTGTATGAGCCGGATGTATCGGCGGATGGCAAGCAATTGGTTTTTTCCACATTTACCCACATGGGACAACAATTGGAAACCATGGATCTTGGCGATGAACAAGGTCTTGAGATTAAACTCACTGAACCTTCCGAGATGTCCTACTTTGATGATGCAAAATTTCCTGAGGAGGGCGGAAACATTCTCAATAAAATTGCCATAAACAAGTATGAAAGTAAACCATACAACAAACTTTTCAGAGGAATGCGTCTGCACAGCTGGAGCATCTCTCCCTCTTTTACTACGCCCTCAGTAAAAATCAGTGCCAACAACATTCTGAATGATGTGAGCCTCACAGCCGGAGGAGGCATCAACAGAAATGAAAACAACAGGACCTATTATGAACTTGACATGCAGGTGGGAAGATATTTCCTCGAATCATCGATTCAAGCGGGAATGCGTGGCAGGCAGAGTCAATTCAGAACCGCACCCGGCCAAATAGATACTGCAAGATTCACAGAAATATTCGCCGGATTCCGAACGGGTATTCCGCTTGCGTGGATCAGCGGAAACTTTGCCACCCGTTTGCGGGTAGATATAGGCTACACCTATCGCAGTCTTGGCAACTT
Source organism: Flavobacteriales bacterium (assembly GCA_040383885.1). Lineage (GTDB taxonomy): Bacteria > Bacteroidota > Bacteroidia > UBA4408 > UBA4408 > JBEICQ01. The sequence goes on from JBEICQ010000023.1 coordinate 10,824, forward strand.
TACAGGCGAACCGGGTCTCTACCAAAACCGAAACCTGAATACACTTGCATATGATATCCGATTTAGTACCCTCAGGCGAACAGCATCACAAAATCTGGGAAGCCGTCTTGGAATCAGCGCACGCTTTGAGTTTTTGCATGCTCCGGGCACATTCAATGAAAGAGTAATGGCAGAGAACAAAGCCTATTTACCCGGACCCGGGAAAAATGATTTTATCATGATCCGCACAGCCATGCAATCCGAGCCACTGAGAAATGCTTACCAGTTTACTGATGCATTTGAATATCCGAGAGGCTTTGCCGGAATTTTAAATGACCGCTTTTCCATGATCTCTGTCAATTATTCTCTACCCCTCTTCTATCCGGACAAGGGCGTATCAGGCATCACCTACTTCAAACGCATCAGGGCCAATCTCTTTTATGATACCGGCACCGCCATGCTTGGATCGGTATCCAGAAACTATACATCGGCAGGGTTTGAATGCATCTTCGACAATGTGCACCTGAACATCCTGCCTCTGAGCTTCGGCTTCCGGCAAGCCTTCATGCTACAGGGCGTCAACAATGGAGATAGCAATAAAAGCTTCACCTTTTTTATGGCCACCGAACTGTAGCCGGTCTGCTGCTTGCCTGAAGATTTGAGTATACATGATATCTTTGTAAGATGAAAGCACCTCGTATAGCCGTTATCGTAAGTATTTCACTCGTGCTTTTTCTTTTAGGTACCATGGGACTGATCATGATGTACTCAAACAGCATCAGTACTTCCGTGAAAGAAAATCTATCGGTGACACTGGTACTTAAGGAAGGCCTGGGCCAGACAGATGCAATGAGTCTTTCCAATGAGTTGCAGAAAGAGACCTATGTGAAACAGATCAAAGTGGTGGGTGCAGAGGAAGGAGCAGCATTAATGAAAAAAGAGTTGGGTGAAGATTTTGTTGCTTTCATCGGTTATAATCCACTTTCAGCAGTTGTGGAAGTATATTTTCGTTCTGAATTGAGCTCCCCGGAACTACTCTCTTCTTTCACTGCAAGAATGCAAGCCAACAGAATGATAAAAGAGGTGAGGATGCAAACCGGATTGCTTCAGAAGCTAGAGAGCACAACACGCAGTATTTCATTTGCTTTGCTTGCGATCTCTCTATTGTTTTTGGTTGTATCCATCACCCTGATTTATCAGAGCATACGAATCAGTATTTATGCACATCGGTTTTCCATCAGAACGATGCAACTGGTAGGCGCCACCCGTTGGTTTATTCTTCAACCCTATTTGAAGCAAGGAGTTTGGGATGGGTTTACCGGCGGAGTCGCTTCACTTCTGCTTATTTCCTCAACATGGCTCACTGCCCGAAACAATATTCCCGGCCTCACAGAACTCGAAGACCCAATAAAACTTCAGGTTTTAGGCCTATCAATTTTAATAGCCGGACTCTTCATTTCAATTTTTTCTACCATCTTTGCCTTGTCACGCTTTTTAAAGGCAGACCCTGATAAACTCTATTGACACATGAAGAAAACTAACACTGCAAAAAGCAAATCAACACAGGATGTCCACAATGACACTTTTGTTTTTACCCGAACAAATTACCTGATTATGATCGCTTCTGTTTTGATTGTCCTCCTCGGGTATATGCTAATGATAGGTGGAGGGGCTGAAGATCCTACAGCATTTAGTGATGAAATTTTTAATTTCAGACGCCTTACTTTGTCTCCCATACTCATTTTATGTGGGTTCGGGCTGGGTGTTTTCGCCATTTTCTTTACCCCCAAACAGTAGTTTCAGTGAACATCATTCAGGCCATTGTCCTCGCATTTGTTGAGGGATTGACTGAGTTTTTACCGGTTTCCTCCACAGGACATATGGTGGTTGCAGCCTCGCTTATGGACATTGCGAATGATGATTTTACAAAATTATTCGTAGTTGCCATCCAGCTCGGAGCCATCCTCTCTGTGTTGGTTTTATACAGCAAAAGATTTTTAACAAGCATCCCCTTCTACTACAAATTAGGCATCGCCTTCTTACCCTCAGTGGTGCTCGGATTACTGCTCAACGACATCATTGATGAACTGTTGGAGAGCCCGGTAACTGTGGCTGTATTTTTTATCCTGGGTGGAATCATCTTCCTCAGGACAGATGTTTGGTTCAAAAAAAATTCCGACAGCAAACAAACCGAACCGGAAACCATGCAGGCATTCCGCATTGGCTTGTTTCAATGTCTTGCCATGTTCCCCGGAATTTCAAGATCAGCCGCAACTATTCTGGGAGGAATGACTCAGGGACTGAACAGAAAAACAGCTGCAGAATTTTCCTTCTTTCTGGCCGTGCCAACTATGTTTGCCGCAACAGCTTACAAGCTTTATAAGTACATCTCTGTAAAAGGAGAAATACATGCCGAGGAAATCAAACTTCTTGCTGTAGGAAATATAGTTGCTTTTTTAGTAGCCATGATTGCCATCAGGGGCTTTGTTGATTTCCTATCAAAAAAAGGCTTTGTATGGTTTGGGTATTATCGCATTCTCACGGGCTTGATCATCCTCTGGATACATTTTTTTGTTCATCCGCTACAACTCATGTAGAACATGACTCACCTTGCTCCTGCGTCCAAACTGCCGGCAATTGGCACAACCATCTTCTCGGTGATGACCGCTCTGGCAAATGAGCACAGAGCATTGAACATGGCGCAGGGATTTCCGGACTTTACCTGCCATCCCGAATTAAAAAAGCTCGTCTCTCATTACATAAATACTGATTTTAATCAATATGCTCCCATGCCGGGAGCTTTGAAACTGCGGGAAGCCATTGCTCAAAAAACAGAAAAATTATACGCGGCATCTTACCATCCCGAAACAGAAATTACCATCACTGCAGGAGCTACCCAGGCAATTTTTACCGCCATCACCGCTTTGGTAAAAAGAGGTGATGAAGTAATTGTGATTGAACCCGCCTACGATTGCTATGTACCTGCCATTGAATTGAATGGCGGCATTCCGGTTTTCGTTCAATTGAGTCATCCCTCCTATTCCATTCCATGGAATGAGATAGAAAGCATGCTGAATCCCAAAACACGGATGATTATTCTTAATTCCCCCGGCAATCCGGGAACATCGGTTCTTGGAGAAGAAGATATTGCGAAACTTAAAGCCATTGTAGAAAAAAGCGACCTGTTCATCCTGAGCGATGAAGTATATGAGCATATCATTTTTGATGACCATCAGCACCTGAGCTTGGCGCGTTTTCCAATGCTCCGCGAACGGAGTATCATTGTTTCCTCTTTCGGCAAAACTTATCATACCACAGGCTGGAAACTGGGGTATTGTCTCGCGCCGGAATACCTGATGAAAGAATTTCGCAAGGTGCATCAGTTTAATGTTTTTGCCGTGAATCATCCCATGCAATTAGCATTGGCAGATTTTATGGAAAAGGAGGAGCATTACCTCTCTCTCGGAAAATTTTATCAGGAGAAAAGAGATTTATTTGTAAGTCTCCTGCAAGGTTCCCGTTTTACAATCCTGCCTGCTCATGGCTCCTACTTTCAATTGCTGGGATATCAGAACATTTCTGACGAATCTGATGTGGTATTTTCAAGAAAGCTAACCATCGAAAATAAAATTGCTTCAATTCCTACATCTGTTTTTTATCAAGATCAAACTGACCATCAGGTATTGCGGTTTTGCTTTGCCAAATCGCCCGAAACACTCGAGAAAGCAGCTTCTATTCTTCATCGTATTTAATTCTCCGGTTGGCATTCATATCCATCCTCTGATTGTATAGCGGAATTATCCTTTAGGCATAATCAAAGTCTCTCCTAAAGTAAAGTAAGCAGCAATCTAATCGTTTAAAGTGACGATATCCGTCATTCTCTAATGTGTATTGAATAGCCGGCTTTAACCTGCACCTCTTTAGCATTCAAATCATCAGGAATTTTGTACTTTGGGACCATGATTGGGAAAAACATTCAGGAAGTAGAAACAAAAATCCTTGCTCCATTTCTTATTCCTTACCTCATTCTGCCATTTTGTATTTTACTAATCATTGGAAAGGATACAAGAGCACAATCTTTTCGTTTCAGAAACTACACAGTAACTGATGGCCTTCCACAGTCCACTGTAAACAGCATCATCCAGGACCAATCAGGAAATCTTTGGCTTGGAACGGAAGGGGGACTATCCAATTTCGACGGATTCTCATTTAAAAACTACAGTGGCAACGACGGTCTAACGGAGTCCTCCGTAAGAGCTATCAAGCATGACAAACTAGGTCGTATCTGGATTGGGACATCATCAGGTAAAATATATGTTTGGGAGGCTGGAGCCTTCAAAGAATTTAAACTACCAATCGGTCCGGAACAGGCAAAAAAAATTATTCAGATAGCCGAAAGCCCTAACGGTGATATTTGGTTCAGTACAGAAGGAGCAGGTGCCATTCGTATTTTGTTTAACAAACAGACCGACCTGTCGAAAGTTGAATATTTTTCTATTGCTCAAAAACTGAGCGACCTTGTTTTTCATATTCTTCCCCTGTCAGAAAAGAAAACTCTTTTCATCACTGATATCGGTATGAAGGTTTATGATGAAGAAAAGAAAACCATGGAATTCTTTGCTCAGAAAATTCTGCCGGTCTACAATTATACATGTGCCCTGAAAGACAAGGAAGGCAATTTGTGGTTTGGTACATTCGACAAGGGCCTTTGCAAATACAATGAATCCAATGGCAAGGTGACCTTTTATGATGTGTCTAAAGGATTGTCCGGAAATTTTATCAATACAATCTTTCAGGATAGCAAGGGGGCAATATGGGTGTCCTGCTGGAAAGAAGGAATTGTATACATGAACCATGGAGAAATACAGAAATATCATGTTGATAACGGATTGCCCGGAAACAAGGTATGGTGCATTTTTGAAGATGATGAAAAAAATATTTGGCTCGGCATGCAGGACAAAGGAATCTGTTCTTTTCGCGGAAATCTTTTCAACCACTATGGATTGGATCAGGGACTTGGTAATGAAATTGTAAATGCGATTTATCAGGATATACAGGGTACAATTTGGCTTGCCACCAATGAAGGAATCACCTGGATCAGTAAAAACAAAAGAACCAACAGCAACACATCCGGGCAAATCAGTCTGGATGAATATTTTGCAAGTAGACTCGTCACCTCTTTTACAACAGGGCCTGACGGATTAATCTACGCAGGAGTGTTTTCCGGTGGTGTTGCCGTAATAGATCCAATGAGAAAAATGGTTGTAAGGGGATTTGGCATCAAACAAAATTTGATCAATACAATTTCTTTCGACAAATCCGGAAAACTATGGATAGGTGCCAATAATGGATTAACCCTGGTGACCGCCGGTGGTGAACCCGACAAAACGCACCGATTCAATACAGATAAATTTGCAGATATGCACATCATGAGCATTTATCCGGGCAATGATGGTTCCATGTGGCTGGGTACCAGAGGTAGTTATGTTTATAAAATCAAGAACGATCAAATAGCCCATTTTGAGGCCACACAGGGGCTTTCACATGCCAATGCAACATCGGTAACCGAAGATTCCAGCGGCAATATCTGGGTAGGTACAGAAGGTGGTGGTATGTTTTCTTTTGAGAACAACAAGTTTATTCAAAGAAACAATTCTGATAAACTGATTCCAAATTACATCACATCACTTACATTCAGCAGAAACGGATTGTGGGTTGGCAGCAACAACGGAATATGCCTGATTACAAAAAACAAAGTCTATCATTTTGGTAAGCATGAAGGTTTCACTGAGATGGAAACCCGCACCAATGCTGCCCTTACAGATAAAAAAGGCAATGTTTGGTTTGGAACCAACAGTGGTGCATGTGCCATTGATTACTCAGCTTTCATCCTAAACAATGTGCCACCTAAACTTTCCTTTACTTCCTTTAAAATATTTGGCGATGAATTTAGCTACGAACCCAACAAAACTTTTTCTTACAAACAAAATGAATTCATTTTTTCTTTCAAGGCCACCAGCTTAACAGTGCCGGAAAAAGTTTCCTTTTTTTACCGCCTTGAGAGCGAAGACTACCGTGAGGAATGGAAAAAAACTGACAAGGAACAACAGGCCATCTACACCAATCTTGCCCCCGGGCATTATCAATTTCATTTAAAAGCAAGTAATAATAATGGCATATTCACACCTAAAGAACTCAGCTATTCTTTTGTGATTGAAGCTCCATTCTGGCAAACCTATACCTTTTACATCATCATCATTGTATTGTCTACAGGTGGAATTTTCGGCTTCATGCGCATCCGTACACGCAAACTACGCAAAGACAAAGAATATCTTGAGGGTGTTGTTAAGCAGCGTACCAAAGAAATTGAAGAAAAAAACAATGAACTCAAAGATGCCAACAAAAAGATCTTCTACAAAAACAAAGAAATCACAGACAGCATCCGCTATGCAAAAAATATACAGCAGGCCATTTTGCCTTCTCCAATAGCTTTCTCCAAACATTTTCCTGAAGGTTTTGTGTTTTACAGACCGAAAGATATCGTGAGTGGCGATTTTTTCTGGCTTAGTGATGTAACAAATGTAGAAGCGAAAAACCTCAGCAACATAGAATTCGGAAGCATTCTTGAGGAACACGCAGAAAAATCAACAGCGCAAGAACAAAATCTTCCTGATCATACTTTTGAAGAATCTCAGATAATGTTTGCAGTGGCAGATTGCACGGGTCATGGAGTACCGGGCGCATTCATGTGTATGGTTGGGCACTCCCTGTTGAATCAGATAGTAAACCTCGAAAAGGTAATGAGTCCCGGCAGGGTCATCGACCTGCTCGATTTAGGGGTGCAACTCATGCTGAAGCAAAAAGAGACAGAAAACCGCGATGGTATGGATATTGCCATGGTGTTTATCGATCGTCAGCAAAAGATTCTCAGATTCTCAGGCGCTTTGCGTCCGATGCTATTCTTCAGAAAAAACAATTCCTTCGGTGACCCCATCACCGATTACAAGCTCGAAATAATTTCCCCTGACAAATTTGGTGTGGGTGGTCGTGCCTATGAAAATCCACCGCACACGACCGTTGAATTAAACTATCAGCCGGGAGATACTTTCTACCTCTTTTCTGATGGTGTTTGCGACCAGTTTGGAGGCCCTTTCGGCAAAAAACTGATGACCAATAAATTCAAGGAATTTGTGCATTCTGTTCAGAACCTGAATATGGACATGCAATACGCACGACTTGAATCATTTTTCGACCAATGGAAGGGAGAAAATGATCAGGTTGATGATGTTCTCGTTGTAGGAATCAAACTTTAACATATGATACGCATACTCACTAATGATGGTATTGACGAAACAGGCAAAAAAATGCTCCTCGATGCAGGATTTGAAGTCATTACAGACAAAGTAGAACAAGGTAGTCTCGGGGCATTCCTTGAGCAAAAACAGGTTCAGGTGCTCACAGTGCGCAGTGCGACCAAAGTTGACAGCAGTATTTTACATGCTGCAAAACACCTTAAACTGGTAGCGAGAGGAGGTGTAGGAATTGACAATATCGATTCTGAAACTGCCGGTAAACTGGGCATTCCGGTAATCAATACACCGGCTTCCTCTTCAGATTCTGTAGCCGAATTGGTTATTGCAGGAATGTTTTCCATGTGCAGGTTTTTATATGACAGCAACCGTCAAATGCCGCTTAAAGGAGATACCGATTTTAATGAACTGAAAAAGAAATACGCCGGCGGTACAGAACTTAAAAACAAAACCCTCGGAATCGTGGGGCTGGGAAGAATTGGTCAGGCTGTAGCATCCCGTGCGCTCGGTCTTGGTATGAAGGTGATTGCCTATGATCCGCATGTGGCCCATGCCAACATTACCATTGACATTAAAGGTGCCGGAAAACTCGTGGTTCCCATCCAAACAAACTCTCTTGAAGAAGTCATTACGGCCTGTGATTATCTCACCCTGCATGTACCCGGTGGAAAAATCATCGGCGATAACGAAATCAATAAAATGAAAAAAGGAGCATGTATCATCAATACTTCCCGCGGAGGAGTAGTAGATGAGCAAGCCCTCTTAGAAGGATTGAACAACGGAAAAATTGCACATGCCTTTCTGGATGTGTTTACCAACGAACCCAAACCCGACAAAGCCCTGCTGCAACATCCAAAAATATCACTCACCCCTCACATAGGTGCCGCAACCAAAGAAGCACAAGAGAGAATTGGTGTTGAACTTGCTGAAAAAATCATTGCCCACTTCAAAAATTAATGGCAAAAATTTTCCCTTTCAAGGGTGTTCGTCCCGCAAAAGATAAGGTACATCTGGTTGTATCCAGAAGTGTAGAGACCTATTCCAAAACAGAGATCAGTGCCAAAATGATATCTAATCCCTACTCTTTTCTGCATATCATCAAAGAGATTCCCAATGTTTCCAAACAGAGGAACAACAGCAAGGAGCAGTTGATACAGATAAAAAAGAAATACAAACAGTTTCTGAAAGAAAATATTTTTCAGGTTGATGAACAGGAAAGCTATTACCTATACGAGCAGGTAAAAGATGGCATCAGCTACACAGGAATCATTGGCATCATCTCCATAGATGACTACCTGGAAGGAAATGTGAAGATCCATGAACAAACCCTTACAGAAAGAGAAACGAAGCTCATGGAATACCTCGAAATTTGCGATTTTAATGCCGAACCCGTTTGCTTCCTGTTTCCAGACAATGCAGGTATTGATACAATCATCAGCGAAACCCGCAAACAACATCCGGAATATTTTTTTACTACCGCCGATAAGGTTACCCATATACTTTGGCTCATTCAGGAAAAAACAGCTTTGGAAAATCTAAAAAATCACTTCCAAAGCATCCCATCAGTTTACATAGCAGATGGTCACCATCGTTCTGCCTCTTCTGCTTTGCTGGGTCAATACCATAGAAAGCAAAAACCTGATTTTTCCGGTAAAGAGGGATTTAATTTTTACATGGGAATTTTTTTTCCGGAATCTTCTTTACGGATATTTGACTTTAACAGGGTGGTGAGAGATTTAAACCACATGAGTGCAGAAATGCTTTTAGACAAACTGAAAAATCATTTTGAAGTTACACCGATTTCTCAGGAAACGTTTGCTCCTACTGCCATACATGAAATGAGTATGTATTTAGAAGGCCGTTTTTATCGTCTGAAAGCGCTCAAACACCTTTATACAAATGTGGGAATTACTGATAGTATCGATGCTCATATCTTAACAAAGCATATCCTTCAGCCTCTGTTTGGAATCACTGATTTAAAAACAGATAAACGAGTTTCGTTTATTCCAGGTATCAAAGGAAGCATTGCGCTTAAAAACGCAGTGGATAGTGGAAAATTTGCTGTTGCTTTTGGGCTATACCCGGTAGCGATGAGGCAACTGAAAGAAATTGCTGATACGGGAAACATCATGCCTCCAAAAACAACTTGGGTAGAACCAAAACTCAGGAGCGGCATGGTGATTTATGACATGGAATTAAAAGGAAATTGATTGCTTTTTTTATTCAATCAATTCCCCTATTAGCCCAAACTTCACCTTCTTGTCTCAGTAGGCCCGGGGCACTAAACACGGCCGGATAAAGAATCTTTTAACTCAATGATCAGTGCGGTATTTCCTTTTCAATTGGATTTCTGAAAACAAACGCATGATTAAAAACATCCACTACAATTCTTTGTCCTGTGATAACTTTTCCTGAAAGAATCTGTTTCGATAATTCGTTGGTAATTTTTTTCTGCATCACCCTTTTTACGGGACGGGCGCCAAAAACAGCATCATAGCCCAACTCTGCCAGCCAATCAATGGCTTCATCTGTGATTTCGAGTTTGATATTTTGCTGCAAAAGATTCTCTGCCAAACGATTGAACTGCATGTTAACAATGCTCCTTACCTCCTCTCTGCCAAGCGGACTAAACATGATGATTTCATCTATACGATTGAGGAACTCGGGACGAATGTTTTGTTTCAACAAGTCAAAAACTTCTCTTTTCGTTTTGGCCATAATCTCCTCCCTGTTGCCTTCATGTATTTTTTCAAATTGTTCCTGAATTAGCGCAGAACCCATGTTTGAAGTCATGATAATGATGGTATTCTTAAAATTAACCACGCGACCTTTGTTGTCAGTGAGGCGACCATCGTCAAGCACCTGAAGGAGGATATTGAATACATCGGGATGGGCTTTTTCAATTTCATCGAGTAATACCACTGAATAAGGTCTGCGCCTGATGGCTTCCGTAAGCTGACCACCCTCTTCATACCCCACATATCCGGGAGGTGCACCCACAAGACGACTAACAGAATGACGCTCCTGGTATTCACTCATATCTATTCTGGTTAACGCCTGTTCTGAGTTAAATAAAAACTCAGCGAGGGCTTTTGCGAGTTCTGTTTTTCCAACACCGGTTGTTCCCAAAAAAATAAATGAACCGATGGGTTTTTTGGGATCCTGCATACCTGCACGACTCCTACGAACGGCATCAGAAACAGCTTCGATAGCATCTTCCTGACCAACTATTCTTCTGTGCAATTCAGCTTCAAGATGCAAGAGTTTTTCTTTCTCGCTCTGTAACATTTTGGCTACCGGAATGCCAGTCCACTTGGCTACAACCGATGCAATATCCTCAGCGTCTACTTCCTCCTTGATCAACTGTTTTCCGCTCAACTGAATATCAATCAGTTTGTGTTTGAGTTCATCCAGCTTGGCCTCCTCCTCCTTGATTCGACCATATCTTAACTCAGCCACTTTTCCGTATTCGCCGTTTCTCTCAGCGATATCAGCCTCAGACCTGAATCCCAGGATATTTTCCTTTGATTTCTGTATGCCTTCTACAATTTCTTTTTCACTTTGCCAACGGGCTTTTACCGCATTTCGCTCGTCGCCCAACTGTGCAATTTCCTTGTTTAGGATTTCAAGTCTTGATGTATCGCTTTTTGCAGATGAGGCATTTCCTTGCTCCTGTGCATACTCAATTTCCCGCTTAAGGGCTTCTCTTTCAATTTCTAACTGTCGTATTTTTCTCTCCAATTCGTCAAGTTCAACCGGCATAGAATTAATTTCCATACGCAGTTTGGATGCCGCTTCATCCATGAGATCAATGGCTTTATCGGGCAGAAACCTATCGCTAATATATCGCTGTGAAAGTTCCACCGCCGAAATGATAGCCTCATCCTTGATCCTTACTTTATGGTGACTTTCGTAACTTGGTTTTATACCTCGCAGAATCGATATGGCATCGTCAGAAGAAGGCTCGTCTACCAAAACTTTCTGAAACCTTCGCTCAAGAGCTTTGTCTTTTTCAAAATATTTTTGGTATTCATTAAGTGTGGTAGCACCAATCGCCCTCAACTCTCCTCGCGCCAGAGCCGGTTTCAGAATATTAGCGGCATCCATGGCACCTTCGCCGCCGCCTGCACCAACCAGCGTATGAATTTCATCTATAAAAAGAACTATCTCTCCTTCACTCTTGATAACTTCATTCACCACTGATTTCAATCTTTCCTCAAACTCTCCTTTGTATTTGGCTCCGGCTATCAAAGCACTCATGTCCAGAGAAAAAATTTGTTTTTTCTTTAAGTTTTCAGGCACATCACCATTGATGATTCTGAATGCTAAGCCTTCAGCGATGGCTGTTTTCCCTACTCCGGGTTCTCCAATCAGGATGGGGTTATTTTTTGTGCGACGAGATAGAATCTGCAAGACCCTGCGTATTTCTTCGTCCCGCCCAATCACAGGGTCCAGTTTTCCTTTCAAAGCCTGTGCATTCAGATTAATAGCATACTTTCCAAGGGCATTATATGTTTCTTCGGCAGATGCAGAGGTAACCCTTTCGCCTTTTCGCAACTCATTGATGGCAGCTTGCAAATCCTTTTCATTAACTCCGGCATCTTTGAGCAACTGTGCAATGGCGTCTTTTGATACAAGCAAACCGCTGAGCAAATGTTCAATCGAAACAAATTCATGCTTGCCTTCTCTGGCTAATAATTGTGACTTTGCAAGGGCTTTGTTCATGCCATCGGAAAGATATGGCTGAGCACCCTGTACTTTCGGATAAGTCTGAACAATGCGTTGTAACGCTTCTTTGAGGTTATGTATATTTACATTAAGTTTTTTGAGCAAGAAAGGAGTTACATTTTCGTCAACCATAAATATGGCCGTTAGCAAATGTCCCGTATCAACAGACTGCGTTTCATTTTGAGAAGCAAGCTGAACCGACTGTTGTATCGCTTCCTGCGATTTGATTGTGTACTGATTGAGGTTCATAGGTTTTTTTCTAATACCAATCAAACCATGAACCGTATTTCAAAAACGGTAGAATTGACAAGAAAAAAACAAGAACACAGAAATTATGTCTGTGAAAACAATTAAATCACTGACAAAAAATCATGATTACAACCTAAAAAGAAGGTAGAAACACTTTATTTTGAAGAGAAACTTTTGTATAACTATCATTTGATCCAGGCTTGTCTTGTTACCATCAGTGCCTCCTGCACGGTGATGCGGCTTCCTTGATTATAAGCGGCCACAAATGGACCCGTTGGCAGGGAGGCTTTTTGGTTTCTTAAAGTTTTGGCTGATGCATAATCCGGAAATTTTCCAATGGTATACTTGAACCAGCCTTCATGCATTTCGGGAGTGATTGATTCAGACAAAGAAAGTTCTCTTGCAATTTGTTCTTTGGGTGCATTTTTTCTGACGGCACAAACCTGTACTCTAAAAATGATACCCGGGTCGTTTGTGTTGATTTGTGAGGTAGAACCTGTAACTGCACTGTCAGTGCTAAGGGAGATTGGCTTGGAGCTCTGATTAGCAACCGTATTTTTTGTGATCGTTTTGCCGGTTAACCCCTTAGCATCGGCTATTGCCTGCTTGTTTGTTGCTTGCGCGGTTTTTTTATCCTCGTTTTTTGAAACAGCAGAAGGAGTTGCATTTTTCTGAGTATTGTTTGAAGGCGCGCTTGTGTTTTGGCTGATTGAAATAGAAGGAGGATCTTCAGGCTTTGACACTACACTTTTTGGAGAATCAGCAGCACTCACTGAAGCCGGCTTACTGCTTGAAGCAAGAGACTCAAGCGGCACGGGTGGTTTTTTGTATTTTTCTATATCCTCAGGATTTCCCATGCGAAAAGAAATACCTCCGGTGCTGACAGGAAGATTGATGGTTTGACCATCTTTCAGATAGCTAAAGATGCCTTCAATATCAATGAATGTTGCTTCTGTTTCAATTTTAATCAGTTTATATGAACAAAAGAAAGAGGCTGCAGGGGGCATTTCTGTCCATATGATTCTTGCTCTTGAATTTACAAAAGAAAAACTCGCCCCCTGGGAGTCGTAAACTTTTACAGCAAAACCTGAGGGAATAATATCTTCCATCCTTGCAAAACCTGTAACTCCGCCGGGATTGTTTACCACAACCTTAATGAGGACTGATTTCTCAGTGAGATTAATTATTTCCCTTGTACAATTAATTCCTGATGGAGAAGGATCCGGTTTGCCAAAATCCTTTTGCACAATCGGAGCCGTGTTGGCCGTGTTTTCTTTTCCCTCCGGAGTAGAAGTTGAACTGCCGTAAAAAACTGAAGAGGTGGGTAAATCATAGGTACGCTTATCATTGTTCTCTAAATAGGAAAACAACCCTGATAAATCCACCTTTCCGTTGCTACCCGCAGGATACTCCAGTTTATAGGTGATTAAAAAATCATCCTGGCGGGGAAAATCAGCCCAGGTGATAGATAGCGTACTATCTTTCAGGACGAAGATGCCGCCCTTGATGTCTGATGGACTTGCGTTGAAACCACCCG
>JBEICQ010000024.1:0-24466 GCA_040383885.1 Flavobacteriales bacterium
CCTCACCATTATTTTTTACCTGAAGTTTGTAGGAGGGGATTTCATCATCGTCAATGTATTCGTCGAGGTTAAAATCTTCTCTGCTATTTTCTTTGTTTTCGAATACTTCTTCCTCATTGTCATACTCCAGGTCAGAGAAGTTTTCATCATCTTTTTCCGGCTCATCACTTCCTTCTTCGAGGGCAGGATTAATCTCTATTTCTTCCTTGATTCGCTGGTCGAGTTCAAGCGTAGTTACCTGCAACAACTTCATCAACTGAATCTGTTGCGGAGACAGTTTTTGTAGGAGTTTTTGTTGCAGGCTTTGCTTGAGCATAGCAATTAAAATTCAGCATTTTTGGGTGTCCGCGGAAAAGGAATCACATCTCTGATATTCGACATGCCTGTTACGAAAAGCATGAGGCGTTCAAAACCAAGTCCGAATCCTGCATGTGGTGCGGTACCAAAACGCCTTGTGTCTAGGTACCAATACAATTCTTTTTCGGGAATGTGCATCTCCTTCATGCGTGTGAGCAGTTTTTGATAGTCCTCTTCCCGCTGCGATCCTCCAATAATTTCTCCGATGCCCGGAAAGAGTACATCCATGGCCCGAACCGTTTTTCCATCGTCGTTCTGCTTCATATAAAAGGCCTTGATGTGCTTCGGGTAATGGGTAAGGATAACCGGCTTTTTAAAATGTTTTTCCACGAGGTATCGCTCATGTTCTGATTGAAGATCGCTTCCCCACTCCACAGGATATTCAAATTGGTGGCCGCTGGCTTTGAGAATCTCTACACCTTCTGTGTAGCTGATTCTTACAAATGCATTTTCTGTTACAAACCGGAGACGGTTGAGTAGCTCTTTGTCGTACATCTGGTTGAGGAAATCAAGATCGTCTTTGGCATTTTCGAGCACATAAGCGATCAGGTATTTGAGCATTTCCTCTGCGAGATTCATGTTGTCTTCCAGCTCATAAAAAGCCATCTCGGGTTCAATCATCCAGAATTCTGCGAGGTGACGGGCAGTGTTTGAATTTTCTGCCCGAAAAGTTGGTCCAAAGGTATACACCTGCGAAAGGGCCATGGCGCCCAGTTCAGATTCAAGCTGGCCGGAAACGGTGAGATTGGTGGGGCGCCCGAAGAAATCTTCTTCCATGTTGATACTGCCATCAGGATTTTTTGGCAGGTTCTGCAAGTCGAGGGTGGTTACCCGAAACATCTCGCCGGCACCTTCGGCATCGGAGGCGGTGATGATTGGTGCATGCAGGTAGTAAAATCCTTTGTTATGAAAAAAGGTATGGATGGCATAGGCCAGGAGGTGCCTGATGCGAAAGATGGCACCGAAGGTATTTGTACGCGGACGGAGGTGTGCAATTTCGCGGAGGAATTCAAGTGAATGTCCCTTTTTCTGAAGAGGATAGGTTTCAGGATCGGCTGTGCCATAGAGATGAAGTGTACTTACCAGAAGTTCAACCTGCTGCCCTTTTCCCTCGGATGCTTTGAGAAGCCCGGTGGCGGACACACATGCACCTGTAGAAACCGATGTGCACAGAGAGAAAGCAGCCTGGTTCTCTGCTTCAATAACCAATTGTAGATTGTGAATGGTGGAACCATCATTCAGGGCTATAAAATGAACAAATTTGCTGCCTCTAATTGTTCTTACCCATCCCTTCACAGTAATCTCTGTTTGGGGAAGTGATGCATCAGTAAGTGCCTGTTTTATGGGTATCCGTGTTGCGTTCATAGTTGTGGCAAATGTCTGAAAATTGAGGCGAACCCTCAATAAGAAATCTTATTTTCTGCTTATTTTCTCATCGCTTCCACCGGATCCAGCCGCGCCGCCATTAAGCTGGGAAACAATCCCGAGATCACGCCAATCACAAAAGATATGCCCAGACCCAGCCCAATATTGTTCCAGCGAAGGGCAATGTCAAAGTCGATGAATTTACCGGTTACCCATGCACCCATAAAAATGATGGCCAGTCCCAACAAACCTCCCGAGAGGCTGAGTAGCACACTTTCGGAGAGAAACTGAAGAAGAATAAAGGTGTTTCGTGCGCCCAATGCTTTTTGTATACCAATCTGAGAGGTTCTCTCTTTCACGGTTACAAACATGATGTTGGCAATACCAAAGCCGCCTACCAAAATGGAGAATCCACCAATGATCCAGCCTGCAAGTGCGATGATTACAAACAGACCCTCAAAGCCCTGTGTGAGTAAATTGGTTTCGTTTAATGCAAAATTTTCCTCCTGCGAAGGGTTCAAACGCCGGATGCTTCTCATCACGCCTGCTATTTCTCCTTTGAGTTCATCATTGCTCACGCCCTCTCTGGCTTTGACAAGAATGCTTGGATTGAATCTTTCCTTTCTTAAATCCACAATGTTTCTGGCCAAATTCACAGGGCAAATCAATTGGTCATCAGTTGAATTTCCCACGATGCTGCTTCCCTCCGGGGCAAACACGCCTACCACCCTTAGCCGACGGTTTCCCACAGTAACCTCCCTGCCGATGGGATCTATGGATTCGAACAAGTTTTCTGCAATGTTGCTGCCGATGACACAAACCGCTTTGCCACTGCTGAGCTCACCTTCGCTCAGGTACCTGCCATCAGCTATTTCAAAGGTTCTTACTTTGTCATAATCCTTTCCGATCATCACTACCTCGGTATTTTCAACCGCGTTTCCCTTAAATCGTACAGGCCATGCACCTGATGCATTGAAGCAAACTGCCTCGGCAAGGCTCAGCCGGTGTTTTAATTCTTCGGCTTCCTTCACGCTCACAATCGGTCGGTTCATATACTTCCACCAGGGATAATCACCACCAAATGCCCAGGGCCATTTTTGTATAAAAACCACATTTTCTCCCAAAGAGGCAATGCTTGAGCGGATATTCCTGTTTAGAGAATCAGTGATGGTAAAAACTGTGATGATGGCAAATATGCCAATGGTGATTCCTAATAGACTTAAAAATGTTCGGAGCTTATTGCTGCGCAGCGAATCCAGCGCAAACAAAAAACCTTCCGCTGCAATATGTAATAATACCCTTATTGAATACATACGCTAAAGGTATTAATTCTCCTCCTGTTCCTTCTCTCTTCCGGCTTTTTTAATCGCCTGGTAAAGCAAGTCCTGAATTTTGGTGCGCACACTTAATTCAATGATTTTCTTGTTAGCCGCATCAGGATGTACACGGTTGCTCAGGAACACATACACCAGGTTATATTTGGGATCTGCCCAGGTAAAAGTGCCCGTAAATCCACTGTGGCCAAAGCTTTCGGGCGATGCAAATTTACTGCATGGACTATCTTTTTTTGGATCCGTTTCGGGCTTGTCAAAACCCATGCCTCTTCTGTTAGCTTCCTTGGGAAACTGGCAACGGGTAAATTCTTTAATTGTAGACGCTTCAAAATAAGTTTCTCCTCCATAGCTGCCTTTGTTGAGATACATCTGAAAAAGTTTTCCCAAATCAGATGCGGTAGAGAACAATCCTGCATGGCCGGCCACCCCGCCCATAAGGGCAGCACCCTGGTCGTGTACATACCCCCTGATAACATATCCCCTGAACTTTATGTCGTTTTCTGTGGGAGCAATCTGTAGTGGCGAAAATTTACGGAGTGGTAAATATCCTGTGTATGGCATGCCCAGTTTTTGATAAAACACCTCTGCCTGTTTCTGGAAAGAGCTTCCTCCTGCTTGCTCGGCAAAGCGTTTGATAAAGTAGTATCCCATGTCGCTGTACTGGTATTTTCTTACCGGTTCCGGGGGAGATTCAAGGATCCTTTGATAAAGGGAATCCGGGAGATTCTTTTTTCCCCAAAGACTGTCAGTTAATCGGATGCTGAAAACAGAATCCGGAGCATGCCGGTATAGGGAGATTTTTGGACCGGTACTGTCAATGGTTTCAAGATAAAAAGGAAGATAGGGCTTTAGTCTTCCCATGTGCGAAAGTTGTTCTCTAAAGGTAAGACCTGCCTTATTGCTTCTGCTCATTTCAGGAAGGTACTTAGCAAAGGGCTCATCCGGTTTGAATTTTTTCTCTTCATATAGTTTCATCATCACGGTGGTAGAGGCAGCCACTTTGGTGATGGAGGCAATGTCATAAAGTGTGGTTTCACTCACAGGTGTTTTGTCATCATATCCCATGGTTCCATAGGATTTGTTAAGGAAAATTTTTCCATCCTTGGCAGCAAAAACTTGTGCTCCGGGAAAAGCTCCACGGGTGATGGCGTCATTCACCAATGAATCAATAGAGGTGAGGTATTTTGGATCAAGGCCAAGTTCTTCCGGAAATTCTTCAACAAGTCGGACCACAGGCGTTTGATTGAATCCGCTGCCGACAGAGTAGTGGGGAGAAACAGCAACCGGCAATTTACCCGGTGCATTTCTTGCACCAAAAATTAATTCGGCAGCATGGGCCTCCGTGTATTCATTTTCTTCATATGACATGATGAGCGCATCCGGCATTTTTTCTGCAGGAATTTTTCCCAGGCAATAGGGAGGTGCCATCACATGAAAAACCACCCTGGACTGCTGACAAACTGCATACAATATCTCCAGATAATCCTCTGTTAAATTAAAATTGTTGTCGAGTTTTCGTGAACCATCTTCAAATGAAACAAGCACCAAATTGTAATTTTTTAGTGCATTTAGTATCGAGTCTTTGAGCAAAGGAGAGGGTTTACGCGGAAGGTTGTAATGGGTGGCTACCGCATATTTGTCAACCGTTTTTTGAAAAGTACCAATCTCTTTCTCACCAAGCAGGAGTGTGGCAATTCTAAGGGTATCCAAACCTTTCAATGGCAATAACTGGTTGCGGTTATTCAACAGGGTAAGCGATGCACCAAACAATCTTTTGTTTAAAGCCTTTGCTTCTTTAGCATTTAAATCTTCGTGTAAATCCTTTATCTGCACCTCTTCAGGTTCACTTACCCCGGTCCATTGTTTAGCCAGCAAAATCTTTTTAACATGCTCGTCTATTTCTTCAATGGAGATCAGGCAACTGTCGATGGCTGTTTTGATGAGCTCTACCGCTTTGGGAACATTTTCAGAATTCAATAAAATATCATTTCCTGCCAGCAAAGCTTTTAAATCAACTTCGCCGGGAGCGTATAAGTTGGCCACTCCTTTCATGTCGAGGGCATCTGTAAATGCCAATCCTTTAAAGTCGAGACTGTCTCTTAATAGACCTTTTACGATGGCAGGAGAGAGTGAGGCGGAGGATTGATTAGTACTATCCAGCAGCGGAAGATTCAGGTGAGCCACCATGATGCCTGTGAGGCCTTCTGCCATGAGTTCTCTGAAGGGATGAAGTTCAACTGTATCTAAACGGGCAGGGCTCAGGTTAAGCATAGGAAGAGATTTGTGTGAATCCACATCGGTATCTCCGTGACCCGGAAAATGCTTGCCCACGGCTATCACATTGTTGTCTTGAAGCCCATACATAAAGGCAATACCTTTGGCCGCCACATTGTTTTTATCCTGACCGAAAGAACGGAAACCGATCACCGGATTGGAGGGATTGCTGTTGATGTCTATGTCTGGTGCAAAGTCCACCTGAATGCCCAGTCGCTGGCATTCTGAGGCAATCCGCGATGCCAGGCGGTAGATGAGTTCATCCTGCTGAATGGCACCAAGGGTCATGTGCTTGGGGTAAATAATGGTGGAATCAAGACGCATGGACACCCCCCATTCCCCGTCAATCGCAATTAGCAAGGGTACTTTGGAAATGCTTTGGTAATAATTGGTGAGAGCTGCTTGTCGCAGTGGTCCTCCCTGAAAAAACAACAAACCACCGATGTTGTATTTTTCAATCAGGTTGGCAATTTGATTCACATGCTCCGGGCCTCTGTTGGAGTATGCAGCCACCATAAACAACTGCCCAATCTTTTCTTCGGTGGTTAAGTCCTTTAACACATCTTTGGCCCAATGCCCCGGATGATAATACTTGCGCTCAACAGGTGTTTTGTAGGTGATTTTTACCCTCACCCTTTTTTTCGCTTTTTTCCGTTTTTTACGGTATGCTGCAGATCTTCTTTTTTTCTTCTTTTTCTTGTGTTTCTTTTTTTTCTTTTTGGCATAAGCATAGGTTTTTCCTATGGGAAGGGTCAGCGTGTCGGGCACAACAAATCCCAGCAACAGGAACAACAACAGGATGCGTCTTAGATAGGCAAGCATGAGGCAGGCAAAAGTAGGCAGTTGCAAACAGGTATGTTTTGCTTTCAACTTCTTTTATCAACAAACGCAGGTGCAACAAACTTGTTGCAGACCCTACCCAATTCCTTACATTTGCGGCCTATGCACGCGGAATATCCCTTTGCACTGATCGAGGAAAAATGGCGCAGGAAATGGGCCGAAAACCGAACTTTTGCTGCCCTCGAAAAGTCATCATTGCCCAAGTTTTATGTACTCGACATGTTTCCCTATCCTTCGGGTGCAGGTTTACATGTGGGCCATCCGCTTGGGTACATCGCCAGTGATATTGTGGCCCGCTACAAACGCAATTGCGGTTTCAATGTGCTGCATCCAATGGGTTATGACTCCTTTGGATTGCCTGCAGAGCAGTATGCCATTCAAACCGGACAGCATCCTGCCATCACCACCGCCCGGAACATCGAAAGATACAGGGGACAGCTCGATAAAATGGGTTTCTCTTTTGATTGGTCCAGAGAAGTTCGTACTTCAGATCCTGCTTACTATAAACATACCCAGTATATTTTTACGCTCCTCTTTCATCATTGGTATGATACCGAATTGCAAAAAGCGCGTACCATTGACTCTTTGGTAGAAATGTTTGCTTCCGGCGGAAATGAAAATGTACATGCGGCGCACCATTGTAAGGTATTGTTTGATGCTGCCACCTGGAAGAATATGAGTGAGCATGAGCAAGCTGAAATCCTCTTGTGCTACCGTCTGGCATATTTATCCGATACGATGGTCAATTGGTGTCCTGCCCTCGGAACTGTGCTTTCCAATGATGAGGTAAAGGACGGTTTTTCCGAAAGGGGAGGTCATCCTGTTACCCGTATGCGCATGAAACAGTGGAGTCTCAGAATTACCGCTTATGCGCAGCGTTTGCTCGATGGTCTTGACGAACTACGGTGGAGCGATTCGATAAAGGAAGCCCAACGCAACTGGCTTGGAAGAAGCACAGGATGCAGCGTGCGATTTAAGGTGAAAGGGAAGGAGGAAGAGATAGAAGTGTTCACCACCCGTCCGGATACTATTTTTGGTGTTTCTTTTATCGTACTTGCCCCGGAACATGAACTGGTAAGTACGCTTACCACGGACGAATGCAAAGAGCAAGTAGCATCCTATGTTGCATATGCCGCTTCAAGGAGTGAAAGAGAAAGGCAAACAGAAGTAAAAAAGATTACCGGTTGCTTCATCGGTGCCTATGCATTGCATCCTTTTTCAGGAAAAGAAATTCCTGTTTGGATTGGCGAATATGTACTGGCCGGATATGGCACAGGTGCGGTAATGGCAGTGCCTGCAGGCGACCAGCGCGATTACGATTTTGCCCGACATTTTCAACTGCCGGTGATTCCAGTCATGGCAAACAGCGATGTGTCAACGATGGCTGATGAGTCAAAAGAGGGAACGATGATCAATTCCGATTTCCTCGATGGACTCAGGGTTGAGGAAGCCATTCACGCAGCCGGCGAAAGATTATCCCTCTCGGGTGCCGGCGGACCGCTTGTGCTATTCCGGTTGAGAGATGCAATATTTGGTCGTCAGAGATATTGGGGTGAACCCATTCCGGTGTATTATCGCGATGGAATTCCAATGGTCATTCCCAAAGAGGATTTACCCCTCACGCTCCCGGAAGTGGATGCCTATCTCCCCACGCCGGATGGAGAGCCTCCACTGGCAAGAGCCAAAGAATTTACATACAAAGGATATCCGCTCGAAAAATCAACAATGCCGGGATGGGCAGGTTCATCCTGGTACTTTCTGAGGTACATGGATCCGCACAACACCTCGGCACCGGCCTCTCAGGAGTCGATGGCTTACTGGCAGCAGGTAGATTTATACATGGGTGGCAGTGAGCATGCCACCGGCCATTTGTTGTATGCCCGTTTCTGGACGCATTTTTTGCACGATCTGGGGCAAGTGCCATTTAAGGAGCCATTTAAAAAACTCGTAAACCAGGGCATGATACAAGGCACCTCTGCCTTTGTTTATGTGGATAAGAAGAGCAGGAAACTAATCTCAAAAAACCTGGTTTCCAATTACGATACCTACGCCCTTCATGTGGATGTAAATCTGGTTGACAACCATTTGCTGGACATAGAAAAATTCAAGCAATGGCGGGAGGAATTCAAGGATGCGGAATTTGTTCTCGAAGAAGGGAAATACATCTGTGGAAGTGAGGTAGAGAAAATGTCTAAATCCAAGTGGAATGTAGTAAACCCTGACGATGTAATTGCCAGATACGGGGCCGATACCCTCAGGATGTATGAGATGTTTCTGGGTCCTCTTGAATTGTCCAAGCCATGGAATACCAATGGAATCACAGGGGTACACGGATTTCTGAAAAAATGCTGGAAGCTTTTTCATCAGGGCGAATCTTTTGCTGTTACCGATGAGGAACCCAAGGAAGAAGAGTTGCGCAGTTTGCATAAACTCATCAAAAAGGTGAGGGAGGACATTGATAAATTTTCATTCAACACTTCTGTAAGTGCTTTTATGATTTGCGTGAACGAGTTATCGGAGCTCGCCTGCAGAAAACGCGGGATACTCGAACCTCTGCTTGTGTGTCTTTCGCCTTTCGCACCTCATGTGTGTGAGGAACTTTGGGAAAAACTCGGACACAAAACTTCCATCATACAGGCAGCTTTTCCGGAGTTCAATGCAGAGTACCTTGTATCATCCAACATTGAGTATCCTGTTTCACTCAATGGAAAAACGCGCTTTAAGATTACCCTTCCAGCGTCCATGGATGCCTCAGGAGTAGAACAAGAGGTGAGGGCTTCCACTGACCTGCAGAAATACCTTGGGGATAAGATCATCAAAAAAGTGATTGTGGTTAGCGGAAGAATTGTGAATGTGGTGCACACATGATGTGTGATACTTGCACAACAAGCTTGCGCTTAAGGGGTGCCCGAGACGGGAATCGAACCCGTACGACCGTTTAGGGTCACAGGATTTTAAGTCCTGCGTGTCTACCAGTTCCACCACCCGGGCAAAACCAAAAAAAAATCCCGCTTGAGCGGGAGTGGAGCGAAAGACGAGGCTCGAACTCGCGACCCCGACCTTGGCAAGGTCGTGCTCTACCAACTGAGCTACTTTCGCTTACCTGGGACGGCAAAAGTAATGCAAAAATCAATTGCACAAAATTTTTCTTGCAATTACTTTAGAATTTCAAGTCTGTAGGAGTCTAGTTTGATCAGGATGAACAAGAGTATGGTAAACGCCCACAGCGATGAGCCCCCATAGCTGAATAAGGGTAGAGGAATACCGATGACCGGCATGAGGCCAATGGTCATGCCAACATTTACGAGCAGGTGAAAAAAGATAATGGAGGCAACGCCATAGCCATAAATCCGGCTGTAGGGCGATCGTTGTCGTTCGGCTACCTGAATAATTCGCAATAGCAAAGCCAGGAAGAGAAAAACCACGACTGTTGCGCCCACAAAGCCCCATTCTTCACCCACCGTGCAGAAGATAAAGTCGGTGGATTGTTCGGGAACAAAATCGTACTTGGTTTGCGTTCCCTGCAAAAACCCTTTTCCCAGTATGCCTCCTGAGCCAATGGCAATCAGGGATTGGTTTACATTGTATCCGGCTTTCTTCTTGTCAGACTCTTTGCCTAAAAAAACATTGATGCGTTTTTTCTGATGCGGCTCAAGTTTGTCGAAGGCGTACTGAACGCTGTAAACCACCCCTGAGGACATGATAAAAATGAGAACAACAACCAATATGTTTTGGGTGGTTTTTCTAACCACCAGAAAAAGCAGAAAGCTCAGGAAAGCAAGCACTCCAATCAGGATAAACTTGTTGATGAGCAATGCCAGCAGAAATAAAACCCCCATGGCCACACCCAGCAGCAGGATATTGCCTGATAATCCTTCGCGGTACATCACCAGGATAAAACAGGAATACACAAGGGCTACACCCGTCTCATTTTCCAGAACAATCAAAAACATGGGCGCGAGCACAATGGCAGCAGAAATAACCTTCGTGCGTGTTTCTGTCATTTTAATCTGGATATCGCCCAGGAATTTGGCAAGTGCCATCAGCGTAGCAAACTTGGCAAACTCGGCAGGTTGGATACCAAAATCTCCGATTCCGAACCACGATTTACTCCCACTCACTTCTTTTCCTATGAAAAGAACCAATACCAGCATCCCCATGAAAAAAGCATAGATGGGATAGGAAAAGGCTGCAAAAAAATTTCCTTCCACCACCAGAATCAGTAAGGCGATAAAGGCGGATGACAATATCCACACCAGTTGTTTTCCGTATTTCTGACTAAAGTCGAGGATGGAACTGTGTTCTTCGTTGTAAACGGCAGCATATACGCTCAGCCAGCCCATAAAGACCAGAACCAGGTACAAGGCAACCAGCACCCAATCGATGTTTCGGAATATCCCTTGCTGCTTTCTCAAGGCTTACAAAATTAGTGGATGACAGCATGTCCCCGGCAATTCTGCAATTAGTTTCAAACAATCACGGGTGAAAAAACCATCTTTGCATGAGAAATGGAACTTCGGCGCTGGACATCCTACTACCTGAGGCGAAAAAATGCCCATGGCCTGCATTCACCTTTCGTTTACGATTGGTACAACACATGTGTTTTAAAGAAAAACACAGATGCAGGAATTCTTAGGATAGAACAAACCCGCAAAGCTTTTTCAAACCTGAAGGATACCTTCAGGAAGCAGGACTTTGGCATGGGCAAGTCGGGAAGAACCATTGACATTAAACAATTGCTGAATCATTCCCTGGCCGCCAATTATGGCCGCATTTTGTGGAACACTGTTGCATACATGCAATACAGTGAGATTCTGGAATTAGGCACTTGCCTTGGCATAGGTTCCTGCTATCTCACCGGAGGCAGAGCCAGCGTACATACCCTGGAGGGATGTCCCGCAACCCTGGAAAGGGCAAAGAAGTTTTCGACCGAAGCCGGGTATGCAGGAATTCATTTTTATCCGGGCGAATTTTCTCAGACTTTGCCCGTTGTACTCAGTGAACTAAACGGACTTGACATGGTATTTTTCGACGGCAACCACAGGGGAGACGCTACCCTCGACTATTACAGGAGAATCAGGCCACATATGAATGACCGGGGAGCGATGGTGTTTGATGACATCAGGTGGTCGGGTGATATGTGGCAAGCATGGAGAGAAATTTGTCAGTTGGAGAAAAACCGCTTCGCGGTGGATCTTGGTAGAATAGGAATGATATTTTTGCAGAACCGTAATCACCCACAGTACTTTTTCCTTAAACCATGAGCCTTATTTCCCTGATTAACATCAAAAGAGAGTTTAAAATTGGCACGGAGCTCATTAGGGCACTCAGAGGAGTAAATCTGGAGGTGGAGAAAAATGAGTACCTGGCTCTGATGGGACCCTCAGGATCGGGTAAGTCCACGCTGATGAACATCCTTGGCTGCCTGGATACACCTACCTCGGGGAGTTATATTTTAAATGGCACCGATGTTTCAGGGATGGAAGACGATGACCTGGCAGGGATTCGGAACAAGGAAATCGGTTTTGTCTTTCAAACCTTTAACCTGCTTCCCCGCTACACAGCGCTCGAGAATGTGGCCTTGCCATTGATTTATGCCGGTCTCTCAAAATCCGAAAGACTTGCCCGGGCGGAACTGAGTCTCAAAAATGTGGGTCTGGCTGACCGTATGAAGCACAAGCCCAATGAACTGAGTGGTGGACAGAGGCAAAGGGTAGCCATCGCCAGGGCCCTGGTAAATAATCCCTCCATCATTCTGGCTGATGAACCCACGGGCAACCTGGATACCAAAACCTCCCACGACATCATGCAGCTTTTTAAGGACATTCATGCCGGGGGCAACACGGTAATCATCGTCACCCATGAGGAAGATATCGCCCGTTTTGCCGGGAGAATTGTGAGGTTGAGAGACGGAGTTGTGGAGTCGGATGAGGTGAACCGGTAAACAGATAAAATTTTTTTTTGCGAATTATTTTTCTTGCATTGTTTTTAGTTTGACCATGCTATATTTGTGAATTCAAACTGAATCAAAACATGAAGAAACATCTACTCTTGTTTGCCTCTTTGGGAATTGTCCTTTCAACCAAGGCGATTGACAGAAACGCAGTGTGCAAACATCCCAAAAACAATCCTGTTCTTAACAGGATAGATGCTGAAACAGGAACGAGTTTTAGCAATTACAATCTGGCTCCCAATGCCTCTCCCAATCCATTGGTGGCAGCCTCTTCAAGTGCACCTCAGCGCATAAAAGCGGGTAGCTCTCCTAATTTATTTACCTCCATTTATGGTATGATGAATAAGGTGTATGCCAACCAGGACCTGGAAATGATTTCATTGGTGCGCAGGAAAAATGCCGATGATCCGGGGAACTCCGGTTATGTGCAGGCTTCTGTCTCCACTGATTTGGGAGGTTCATTTGACACAACCTTGGCTGTTTTGTCCGACGACATCAACCTTTGTCGTTATCCCTCCGGTGCTATCTTCAACCCTCCGGGCAACACCAATCCGGACAATGCCCTGATTGTGGCATGCGGACCCTGGCACCCCGGTGCTGACTGGCAAGGCAACTTTTTTGCCAGTGTGAGAACCAATGGCACCAACAGAAAGGTATGGATTCAGGACAACCTTGCTCCCGGTAACACCCAAAGCATGGATTTGATGAGAACAGATATCCAGACCACTACAGATGGCCATGTGTATATCAGCGGTTCGGAGTATTTGGATGTGAACAATACCACCGATCCGGGATGGGTAAAAGGTGTTCTTGTAAAAGGTACCTATGTAGCATCCGGTGACTCCTTCACTTGGTCAACCAGGGGCTTTCCTCATGCCTTTGCCCTCGACCCGGCAGACGGTAGCAAAAAAGTGTTCGGAACAACACACACCGCCTGGTCAGAAGACGGACAGGTGGGTTACTTTATTTACAACGGTGTTGACTCTGCCACAAGTTTCAATTCGTATCAGCCCATTGTGTACAAAACATCTGATGCAGGTGCAAACTGGAGTTTGATGCCAATCTTCAACTTTGGAACACTCACGCCCATCACGGATGTTATTCGCGAAACCCGTCAGGGAACCAAGCGTCCATGGATTGGCATGACCCACGGATATGATGTAGTTGTAGATAAAAACGACCAATTGCACATTGCCTGTATGGTATCCAGTGCCAGCACCGATGATCCTGATTCACTTGACTTCACCTGGACTATTCCCATGCATTTGTTTGACCTCTACACCACAGAGTGCGGCTGGTCTGCCAATTATATCGACAGTTTACAAACCACCGAAGTGGCTGATGCTAATTCTTATTGGTCTGATGGCGGAGGAATTGGTTGGGGTGCGCGTATCAATATCGGTCGCACCACCGATGGTTCGAAGATTTTTTACACATGGACTGACACCGAACCTGCCCTTTGGAACAATCCAACTGAAAACTTATTTCCTGACATCAAAGGCAGGGGATATGATGTAGACAATGATGTGATGACACCTGTTATCAATTTTACTGCTGATGATATTGTAAATGCCGGTAAGAACTTCTGGAATTTCTCCTCACCCATTGATTTGGTGCTGGATGATACCCTGTATGTGGTTCCCACCACCATCGCTGATTCCCGTGCACCGGGTGATCCCGGTACAGGTCCTATTCAGCACAAATACCTGAAAGGGGTAAATTTCACTGAATCACAATTCAGCCTCCCCGCAAATACCTGTGCTGATTTTACCGGAAGCGTATCTGCAGTTTCTTGCGGTACCACATCGGTTTCTATCAATGAGCCCCTTGTAAACCCATGCTATCTGTGGGACGGAGTTCCCGGAAATAGTTCTATCACCAATCTTTCAGGTGGTAGCCATACGGTTACGGTTACTTCAGGCGGTTGCTCCACCAGCTTTACATTCAATGTGCCCAATCCATTCGGAACGATCAACAGCTCAACTGTTGCTGCCACCGGTTGTACCACCAATGATGCAACTGCTACAGTAAGCGTTGCCAATCCGGGTAATCCCACCTACACATGGAACACAACTCCTCCACAAACAAACGCCACTGCCACCGGCCTGATGCCAAACACAAGCTATGAAGTGACTATTGTGGATGGTCAGAATTGTGCAGTTGTATCTGTAACAACCCCTCCTGCACCTCAGTTTGACGACACTGTTACCGTTGCATTTACCAGTCCCACAGGTTGCACCACGCCTGACGGTTCTGCAAGTGTTTCTGTATTGGCCTCAGGTAATTTTACCTACTCATGGAACACAACCCCTGTACAAACCAATGATACACTCACAGGTGTACCTCCAGGAACCTATTCCTGCGTAGTTACTGATGCAGGTGGTTGCAGTGAAACATTCTCAGTGACGATTCCCACTCCTCAGGGACTGGGACCTGATCTCACATTCACGACTACCAATCCGCTTTGTTCCAACACTTCTAATGGTTCTGCTACGGTTATACCAACAGGAGGAACTTCACCCTATACTTACGCATGGTCAAACAACCTGGGCACTTCTGCCACTGCCAATAACATGGCTGCAGGAACTTACACCATCACTGTAACTGATGCCAACGGTTGTTTCACTGTCGACACAGTAAGTGTTACTGCTCCTTCTGCAATTTCTATTACCAGCAACACGGTGGTAGCAAACTCTGATCCTTCCAATCCTAATGGCTCCATCACAATTGTTGCCTCCGGAGGAACAGGTGCGCTCACCTACCAATTGAACAATGGTACACCTCAGGCAGTAAATGTATTTACAGGACTGAATTTCGGTGCCTTCACAGTTACTGTGATTGATGCTAATCAGTGTACCGCATCAACCACACTGTTGGTTCCAAACTTCACAAGCGTGCGCGACATGGATGCTGACAAAGCGTTGACTGTATCTCCCAATCCAACAAATGGAATACTTAATATTAAAACTGACAACAACCAGCTGGGTTCTCAGTTGCGCATTGTATCCATTACCGGTCAGGAATTGTTTACCAGTCGCATCAACAGTACAATGATCACCTACGACATGAGCCATTTGTCTAAAGGTGTTTATTTTGTTCAGCTGATTGGCAATCAAAAAGTAAGCTCCAAGAGGGTAATCAAAAATTAAACTTGTTTTTTTTCAGATAAAAAGGCTGGCCAAAAAGGCCGGCCTTTTTTTTAATACCCTTTTATTGCTTAGAAGATATGGAAAATAGCTTTGAAGAAAAATGGAAAGATGTGCTTGTTCTCGCTGAAAAGCACATTGGTGAAAAGCCGGATATTCCTGCCTTGTTGTTTTTAATTGGTGTTCAGGAAGTAGGGAAATTCGGCAAAAAGTTTACCAAAGACCAAAAGCTGGATGTGATGCATGTTGCCATTTGTACTCTATTGTCGCAATATGGATTTTATGAGTACAATGGGCATGACGAAGAAGGATGGCCTCATTTTAGAGAAACAGAAAAGTTGCCCAAGATGGATGCACTGCAACAGAGCAAACTCATGCGCGAAGCGATTGTAGATTATTTCTTTGGGAAAGATACCGGAGAAGGTAAAATGACGATTTGATCACGATGGTTTTTTGAACCGTCTTGCCATTCTCAAGCTGTATATAGTCTGTACCAGCTCTCCCTGATGAGTTGGCTACAACCTGAAGAATGGCTTCTAGCTTAAAACTGAAGTAGGCTTTGCCTTTCAAATCTGTTTTTTGAGACTCGTCAATGGTACTGGTTGGGATGTAATTTTTGGAGGTAATCCGGACAATTGCGCCGGAGATTGTTTTATTGAGGCTATCTACAACGGTGATTTCCGCCTTGGGCGCATCCGGCTCCTTGCATTGTTGAAAAAGCGATAGAGAGGAGACTGCCAAAACTCCTAAAACCAATTTCTTAACCATAACTTTGGCTAAGGTAAATGATTTTATCTTATTTTTCCCAAGAATTTGGAAACAGTTCTCATGAAAAAATTACTAATCATTACAATTTGCTTTGCCCTAAACAAGCAGGTTTTTTGTCAAAAAGACACTCTGGTACACATAAAGACAGCACAAGGAAATATTGTGGTGAAGTTGTATGAGAAAACGCCCTTACACCGCGCCAACTTTATCAGGTTGGTAAAAAATGGTTTTTACGACAGCCTGATTTTTCACCGCATCATTCCAACCTTTATGATTCAGGGCGGAGATCCCGAATCAAAGCGGGCTGCTTCAGGTGCGATGCTGGGTAATGGCGGTCCCGGTTACACGATACCTGCAGAAATTCTCCCGGAATATTTTCATAAGAAGGGTGCACTTGCAGGTGCCCGTTTGGGTGATGATGTAAACCCTGCCAAAGCAAGTTCAGGCTCACAATTTTATCTTGTGCAGGGCAAAGTTTTCCCGGAAGCTGAACTGTCACAGTTGGCGCAACGAATGAGCAACATGAAGAGGCAGCAAACCGGTCAGAAATTATACCAGGAGTATCTCAACAGACCCGAGAATGCAGCCTTGCTTCGTACAGTAATAAGGTTGCAGCAGGCACAGAACAGAGATTCACTTGAATTGGTTTCTAAAGCGGCGGTTGAATTTGTAAACAGCCAATTGCAATCGATACCCGAATTTTCTTTTTCCCCTGAACAAATAAAAGCCTATTCAACCCTTGGCGGAGCTCCTCACCTTGATGGAGGGTATACCGTTTTTGGTGAAGTGGTTGAAGGCCTTGATGTGATTGATAAAATTGCAACGCTTGACAGGGATGCAAACGACCGTCCCAAGAATGATGTAAGGATGTTTCCTTCCTTAAAAATCGTCAAAAAATAGTTTGTTTATGTCAAGAGCCTGCCAGGTTCTGTTTCTTGTTTTTCTATTTACGCTGAGTGGTGTTGTATTTGCTCAAGAAGAAAAACTGGAAACGGAAATTCAGATTGAAGGAAAAGTGATTGAGGATGATATGCCCCTGTCCAAAGTAAAAATCAATATCCAGCCATTTGGTGGAGAATTGAAAAAAACTTACACAGACAGCCAGGGAGGGTTTAACTTCATGCTCGAACCTGACAATGAATATACAGTTGAGTTTTCAAGGAATGGATACATTACCAAGCGCATTTATTTTAATACGATGTACATGCCCCAAAATATGTTTGTTACCCGTTCGGGAATCATAGTCAACTTGTTTAAAGACTTTCCAGGTCTTGATTTTTCAGTCCTTCTCAATCCTATCGGGAAATTCTACTATTACGCCGACAAGAAAAATCTCCATTATGAAAAGCAGTATACCGACTCCATAGAAAAACTGCTGTCGGAATTGTCAAAAAAAGTAAAAGAAAAAAAGAAAGAACTCAAAGAATTGGAAGATGAGCAGAATGAAATAATTGAGCAGAAAGCTAAAAAAATCAACCAGTATAATGATAGCATCAAAGAACAACAGGCTTTGGCAATAAAAAAGAAACAAGAACAGGAGGAAGAAAAGAAAAATAAGAAAAATACCGTTTCAGGCAATGCTGCCAAAACAGCCATGTATGCAAAAATTCAGGAGCAAAAACGGCAGCGCGATGAAGCTGATTCATTGAAAAAAGAAGGCATTAAAGCCAGAATTCGTGAACAGCAGAACCAAGATAAGGACAAGGATTCTATTCTACCTATTGAAAACCCTGAAGATGAAGAATTGGCCAAGCGATTGTTTAATGAAAAGCTGACACCTGAGCAAAGAAAAATTTACGAAGCAAAATTATTGGAGAGTTATCCAAGTGGAATTACAAAAGAAGAGAAAAGGTATACCCATTTTACCTTAACCCGTGTGATTATTATTTACGAAAAGAAAGTTGATGAATTTAAAATGATTGATTATCCTTTCGGAAGTTATTTTAAGAAGAATGGTAACGATATTACAAGAGAGGTTTTTGATCTGGAGATAACAAGTCTTGAGAAGAAAATAAAACCCCTCCCAAAATGATTGCCGCCTTGCTCATTGCATTGAGTGCATTTGCAGCATCGTTTGTCTCATTTTATTCAGGTTTTGGTTTGGGCACAGTGCTCACTGCTGTTTTTTGTCTTTTTTATCCTGCAGAAATAGCCATTACAATTTCCGCCATCGTTCACTTCTTGAACAATCTTTACAAGTTTTACCTGATGAAGTCTCATCTTCTGCTTGCTCCGGTAATTCCTTTTCTTGTTGCTGCTATCCCCGCAGCCATGCTTGGTGCCTGGCTGTTGCAATATTGGGCATGGATGGACACACATGTGACCTATGATGTGTTCTCATATCACTTTTCCCCCAAAGGAACCTCTTTTGCTTTGGGTATTGTGCTTATCGTATTTGCTTTTACCGAAGGAATCCTGAAAGTACGCTACCTGCGACAATCAGGAGTACCTGTATTGTTTGCCGGTGGATTGATCTCCGGTTTTGTTGGAGGATTAAGCGGAAACCAGGGCGCGCTTCGCAGCTTTTTCCTTATTCATGTAATCCCCGACAAAAAAGCCTTTGTGGCAACAGGAGTGGCAATTGCTTTGTTTCTAGATGTTAGCAGAATTCCTTTTTACCGGCATCATCTCCCCATGCCGTACTCAGGGCAAACTTTTTATGGACATCTTTTGCTGGCAGTAGCTTTTGCCTTGTTAGGGGCCTGGTTAGGGAAGAAATCACTTATGAAGTCCGGTGTGAATCACATCCGGACAATTTTTCAATTTGCTTTATTCTTTTTGGGAATCGCACTGGTTACCGGCATAGTTTCATAGCCTCTGTTCGCTTATATCTTTGGCGTCGAAGGAATTGACTTACTCACCTTATTAAAAATCTTTGAAGTGATCTACTCTTTTTTTACTCGGCTTTTTATTTCAGGCGACATTTTCTGAATCCTGCTAATAATTCTCTGCTTTTTCCATTGGATATAACCACTGGGATTGGCTGGTGACCACCTCCTGGGATTGGGCAGAACCGCAGCAATGAGTGCACATTCTGCACGGGTGAGATTTGAAGAAGACTTTTTAAAATAGTTTTCCGCTGCTGCAGAGGTACCATAAATGCCATCTCCCATTTCAATTACATTCAGGTAAACATGGAGGATGCGTTGCTTGGGCCATATCAATTCTATGAGTACAGTAAAATATGCCTCAAGGCCTTTTCTCAGATAGCTTCTGCCCGGCCACAGGAAAACATTTTTTGCAGTTTGCTGGGAGATGGTAGAAGCCCCTTTTATTTTTTTTCCTTTTTTGTTCTGCTCATAAGCCTTTTCTATGGCATCAAAGTCAAATCCGTGATGCTCAAAAAACTGTTGGTCCTCCGATGCAATCACAGCCAGTTTCATGTCATTGGGAATCTCTTGATAAGAAAGCCATTCTTTTTTCAGTTTAAAAGGCTTGTCTGTGCTATTTTGTTCAACCAGCCTGATAACCATGAGAGGTGTCAATGGCACAGGAACAAAACGATAGATGAGTACTCCCCCCACGCTGAGAAAGGCAAAAAGGATGAGTACACGCAGAAAAATGCTAAAAATGATTTTAAGAAGTGTTCTCATGCATCCAATTCTTTGGGATAACATAGTACATGCTTCTCCACGGGCTTGCTCAAGGACAGGATCTGGAGATGATCGGATGCGGCTGCAAACTCCCTGCAGCTTCCGTCGCGGTACAAAACATTGATGTGATCTGCATCCGACTGATAGGCATGATTGGAAATGACCTCTCTGCTAACAAGCAGACTTGCTTCTTCCATGGATATGCCAAAGTGAAGCGCGGCTTTTTTAAGTAAGTCCTGATACAGGTCATCAGACCAGGGCTGGTTGGATAATCTGCTTCTGAAAAGATTTCGGTTAACCAATCCCTTACTCAATCTGGCGAGGACAGGGTCGCTGTGCATGGTCCACATTTTAAGCGCCATCTGAATATCTACATCATCCAGCATCGCGAACCAGTTGAGCAAGGATGGCTCTCTCTCAAAATCAGCCAGGGAATAATCCTTTTCAAGAAAAACCGAAAGGGCAGGAGAGGCATAGATCTGATTTCCCTTGCGGTATAATTCTCTTGCCCGTTTGAGTACGCCAACCATCATTTGTTCGGCAGCAACCGTGGTTTTGTGGTAATATACCTGCCAGTACATCAATCGTCGTGCAACCAGAAATTTTTCTACCGAATAAATACCTTTTTCTTCGATACAGATGTTGTTTTGGTGCACATTCAGCATGGTGATGATACGCTCTGTATTTACCACACCCTCGCTTACTCCTGTAAAAAAACTGTCTCTTTTTAAATAATCAAGTCGATCCATATCCAGTTGGCTTGCTACCAGCTGACGGAGAAACGGACGCTCATAAGCATTATTGAAGATGCTGATGGCCAGCTCCAGGATGCCATTGAGTTCCTCGTTCATCCGGTTCATGAACAAACCCGAAATGGATTCGTGAGGTACTTGTGAAACAAGGGTATGTTCGAGGGCATGTGAAAACGGACCATGCCCGATATCATGCAATAGAATAGCAAAATTGAGGGCTGCCGACTCTTCTTTTGAGATATCAATCTCTTTTGACCTGAGTGTGTCAATGGCGAGATTCATCAGATGCATGGCACCGATGGCATGCTGAAAGCGTGTATGGAGCGCGCCGGGATATACATAGCTTGTCATGCCCAGCTGGCGGATGCGCCTCAGACGCTGAAACCACTGATGCTCCACCAGATCAAATATGTTTTCATCTCTGAAAGTGATGAAACCGTGAACCGGATCATTCAGAATTTTCCGTTTGTTCATGCCACTGCTTTTGGAGGTTCTGCCAGAAGACGCGCTATGCGCATAGAGGTATCTGTAAGAACAATTTTTGCATTTCCGTTCCTTTCAATTTCATATGCACAGGTACTAAGCACTTGCAGGATTTGTTCGCAGTTTCCGGCATGGACATATTTCATAAAATTCCTGTTGAACTTATGTTCGTCTGTCGTTTCTCTGATCAGAGGGGGAATAGCAAGGTTTTGCAGGAGCAGTTGTCTCAGGACCCTTGCTCCATAATGTATAAGATTTTTAATTGTTTCTCGGTTTTCCTGAGAAAATTTTTCTGACCATAAAATGGCTGCCTGAAGAGCCTTTGTCTGGCTGCAATATTGCATCCACAAACGAAATTCTTTCTGCAGCTTATTCTCTTGCTCATTGGAATGAATCAACTGTAAGGCCAGGTTAAAGTTGCCTTCACAGAGTCTTGCGATATTTACAGCCTGCTCTTCTTCACAGAGGCCTCTGGCTGCCAGCGTTTGTGCAATTTCTTTTTCGTCTGTTGGTGGGATGTAGATTTTTTGTGTTCTGGAGAGAATGGTGGGAAGCAACTCGTCAGGCTTTTCTGAAACCAGCAGGAAGAGCGTATTGTCGGGTGGTTCCTCCAAAATTTTTAATAGTTTGTTGGCTGCATGTTGGTTCATTTTTTCAGGGAACCAGATGAGCATGGTTTTGTATTTAGATTCAAAGGAACGGAGACTTAGTTTCCGAATGATTTCATTGCCCTGGTCTGTATTAATAGCGGCCTGCTTATTATCTATATCCATCGCCTGTATCCATTCCTGAAAACCACTGTAAGGCTGCTCAGTCACCATTTCACGAAAGACAAAAATATAGTCGTCTGAAACCGGTTTTTCTATATTTTTTTTTGCTACCACCGGAAAAACAAAATGCATGTCGGGATGAATTAATCGACTGAACTTATGACAAGAGGGACAGGTTCCGCATGAATCCTCCTCACCTCGGTTTGTGCAGTTGATGTAGGTAGCATAGGCAAGTGCCAGCGCAAGGTTACCCGAGCCTTCCTGACCGGCAAACAATTGTGCATGACTTATTCTTCCTTCCTTTACATGGTTTCGAAGTTTATCTATGCAGGTTTTTTGTCCAATAATTTCACTGAATTTCATTTTTCTTTTTTATTCTTTACTACAAACTCTTTCAGGTATTGCGGGTCAAAAGTATGCAGGTCCTCGATCTGCTTATGAACATATTTTTCCCATGCTAATCCGGCATGATCGGATGATGAACAATAAATGCCATCCAAATATAAGGCACTTGGTAAAACTTTCATGACCGGAACGGCTTTTTCGGCTCCATCGCCAAAAAAATAGATGGCCTGAGCATCCGGTATTGATTGAATGAATAATTCATCCAGTATCCTTGGAGAAGTGGATTGAATGCATTGGTTGTGGCTGTCATTTATTTTACAATACACTTCCATCCTGCGGGCATCAATCATGGGAATCCACAGGGCATTTTGGTATTCATTTTCAAGTGATTTTTTTGCACGCACAATCATCCCGTCAAGGGAGCTGATTCCCAGCAAGGGAACACGATAGGCCATACAAAGACCTTTGGCAAAAGATACGCCAATGCGCATACCCGTGTAGGATCCGGGACCTTCTCCTGCAGAGACAGCCAGAGGTGGTTTATGGGTAAGGTTGTTTTTTTTGAGGATTTGTCCGGTCATCTGATGCAGGACCTCTGCATGCAGATTGCCCTCTTTTTCTTCGAGGGTATCTATTACCACACCTTCACGGCTGATACTCACCGAGCAGCATGCGGTAGCTGTTTCTATGTGAAGCAGATAGTCCATCAGGGCTCTTTTTCACCGAGCAGTTCCTCTCGTGAACGAATGCTGATGCGCGATTGATTTTTCAGACGCCGTGAGATTGCCTTGTAGGGAGCAACCACCACTTCATCCTCTCCGGAAATACCGGACAAGATCTGAATATAAGTATTGTCCTGAATACCAATTTTTACCGGTTTCACAATTACTTTCCCATCGCGGTGTACAAATACCAGTTCAATGGGTTCTCTGTTACCGGCCATTGCTGTGTCCGCTTCTCCATTTTCAGCTTTTCCATTATTTCCTTTTTTTCTTTCAGGCAATGTATCTGTTCTGGTTGTTACAGATTGAATGGGAATTGACAATGCATTTTTTTCAGTACGCGTCATGATGTCAACGGTTGCAGTCATTCCGGGCCTGAAGGGGGAAGCATCTTTTTCACGCTCACCCAATAGGTAGGCATATGATTCTCTGAGGATTCTCACCTTTACTTCAAAGCTAGTTACCTGATCGGCACTTGTTCCGGTGGTATTTGCCGAGTTGGCAATAGAGGTGACAAGGCCTTTGAATTTTTTTCCGAGATAAGCTTCCACTTCCACAGTAGCGGAATCATTCATATGTATTTTAACGATGTCGTTTTCATTTACATCTACCACCACTTCCATTTCATTGAGGTTGGCTATTCTTAGCAATTCTGTTCCCGCCATCTGAGATGTACCAACCACCCTTTCACCTTTCTCTACATTCAGTTTGGAGATTCGTCCATCCACCGGGGCTCTGATCACTGTGCGACTCAGGTTGTTGTCGGATTCCAACAGGGAGGCTTCTGCACTTCTGATGTTGTAGTTGCCTGCATTTACATTCTGCTGTGCCGCCTCCATTTCTGCTTTTGCAGATTCAAACTGGGTACGGGCAGCATCTATATCAGCCTGTGAAATGGCTCCTGCATCAAAAAGTTTACGGTTCCTTTGAAAAATGATTTCTGCATTGGAGTAAGCCGATTTGGCCTGGTCATGCCTGGCTTTCATGTTTGCCATAGAGGCTTTTGTAGAATTGAGAGTGGCTTCCATCCTTTGTCTGCTGGTGATATACAGCATGGGATTGATGACGCATAAGGTTTCTCCTTTTTTTACAAATTGTCCTTCTCTTACATATAATTCAGTGATCTCTCCGGGTACATCAGGTGAAATTTTTACCTCTGTTTCAGGTTGAATTTTCCCGCTGGCAGATACGGTCTCAATGATTTTTCTGACGGCAGGTTTTTCCACAACAACCTCAATTCCTTTTTCCTTTTTAAACCATCCTGCAAATTGTCCGATGATAAGCAGGAGAACAAAAACTCCCGATGAGATGTATATCCACCTCCTGTTATTTTTTTTCATGGGTATCTTATAGAGTCAGTGGTTTTCCCTGGTAAAAATCCAACACTTTTACGCGGAAGAAAAAGTCATATCTCGCCTGCAACAAATCTGATTCTACCTTGGTGAGTTTGTTTTTTGAATCATTGAATTCAAATGTGCTCAGCGCGCCGAGGGTATATCGTTTTTCATTATTTGTATAGGTAAGCTTTGCAGCCTCGGTAGCTTTTCGGGTTGCCTCAAACTTTTTAAGTGCAGCAAGCGCATCATTGTGCGCCTGGGCAATGTTTCTTCTTAAATCTCTTTTGGCAATTTCCAGGTTGAGCTCTGCATTGGAGATACCTACTTTGGCCCTTTGTATGTTGGTGTAATTGCTCAGTCCGTTAAAGATGGGCATGCTCAGCTGGAAGCCGAAGGATTTGTTGAAATTGGAATTCAGTTGTTTTCC
>JBEICQ010000025.1:0-24259 GCA_040383885.1 Flavobacteriales bacterium
CTCAGGGAACTGGCACTTAAATCGCCCGGAACTTTTCAGCATTCGCTTCAGGTAGCAAACCTTGCCGAAGAGGCCAGTCATAAAATCGGTGGTTCACCATTGCTTGCCCGTGTAGGAGCGCTTTACCATGACATTGGCAAGAGTTCCACTCCTATGTATTTCATCGAAAATCAAATGTCGGAAGTAAATCCACACAACGAGTTGAGTTATACAGAGAGTGCTGCCATTATCATTGGACATGTACATACAGGAATTGAAAAGGCGAAAGAGAACAATATCCCGGACCTCCTGATTGATTTTATCAGAACTCATCATGGAACGACTACTGCCGAGTTTTTTCTGAAGATGGAAAAAGAAAACCGGGGCAATGAAGAATTGGATGAATCTGCTTTTCGATATCCGGGTCCACTTCCTTACTCTATTGAAACATCTGTTGTAATGATGGCTGATGCGGTGGAAGCCGCCAGCAGAAGTTTGAAAAAGGTGGATGCCCGATCCATAGATAATCTGGTAGAAAACATCATCAATCACCAGGTTGAGCAAAATCAGTTTTCAAACGCTCCCATCACATTCAAACATGTGAGTGAAATAAAGAAAATATTCAAACGGAGATTACTCAGTATGAATCATCTGAGGATTGAATATCCAAAGTAATACCGATCTATCAGTCGAAATATTCTCTCATCCTGGAGAAAAATGATTTTTCTTTCTCTCCCGGACTGGGCTTAAAGGTTTCGCGCTCCTTGTATTTCTGCATCTCCTGTTTTTCATCCTTACTCAAATTCTGCGGAATCCAAACATTGATACCTACCAGCAAATCTCCTTTTTCGTAACCATTGATGTTAGGAAGACCTTTGGATTTTAGGCGAAGAATTTTCCCGGGTTGCGTTCCGGGTTCTATTTTTATTCTTGCCTTGCCGTCGAGCGTGGGAATATCGCAGGTAGTTCCGAGGATGGCATCCGGCACACTGATGTAGAGACTATACACCAGGTTATTACCTTCCCTGATGAGTTGCTTGTGAGGTTCCTCCTCTATCACAATCAAAAGATCTCCCGGGACTCCTCCTCTTGGACCGGCATTTCCTTTGCCTGCGGCAGATAACTGCATATCCTGTGAAACACCCGCAGGAATATTGATTGGAATCACTTCATCAGATTTTACGATTCCATCGCCAAAACAATGCCTGCACTTTTCTTTAATAATCTGACCTTCGCCGCTACAAGCGGGACAGGTAGCGGATGTTTGCATTTGACCAAGCATGGTATTCATCACCCTGGTAACCTGCCCTCTTCCGTTGCAGGTGGAACAAGTATGAAAGCCAGAGCCATGGTTGGCACCGGTACCTTTGCAATAGGTGCACTCTACATATTTGTTGACCTTGATTTTTTTCTCAACGCCGTTGGCAATTTCTTCCAACGAAAGTTTTACCTTGATACGCAGGTTGCTTCCTTTATTTACCCTGCGCCTCCCACCAGATGAACTACCAAAACCACCGCCAAAAATATCTCCGAAAGCACTGAAAATATCATCCATGTTTCCGAAGCCTCCTGAATAGCCCTGGGCTCCGCCCGCGCCGGCATGACCAAACTGATCATAGTTGCGGCGTTTTTCCGGATTGCTTAATACATCATAGGCCTGAGCCGCTTCTTTGAACTTATCTTCTGAAGCTTTGTCACCCGGATTTTTATCCGGATGGTATTTCATGGCAAGTTTGCGGTAGGCTTTTTTTATTTCATCCTCGCCGGCTCCTTTAGAAACTCCCAGTATTTCGTAATAATCCCTCATGCGTTTTTATTTCCTACAACCACCTTGGCATATCGAATTACTTTTCCTTGAAAGTAATATCCTTTTTCTACCTGGTCGATAATTTTGTCTTCAAGCTCCGGTGTTGGAGCGGGTATTTGGGCAATGGCTTCATGAAACTCGGGATCAAAGTGTTTGTGAAGGGTTTCCATCTCTTCGAGACCTCTTTGCTTCATGATTGACCTGAATTTGTGTAATACCAACTGGACGCCTTCGCGAAGAGCCTCGATGCTGTTGCTGTTTTGCATGGATTGTTCTGCCCTGTCAAGATCATCAAGCACAGGCAAAACGCTCTTAATAATGTCTTCTCCCGCTGTTTTTGTCAGTTCGAGTTTTTCGCGGGCCGTACGCCTTCTAAAATTATCGAATTCAGAATACAGTCTGAGGTACTTGTCTTTTAACTCCGCATTGCTCTCGGCAGGTTGAGCCTCGCTCTCCGATGAACCTTCATTGGATTGAGGTTCTGTGATAAGATCCTCCAGAGGAACTTGTCCCTCCTCGGATGGTGGTTGCTTTTCTTCCTGATTCATGGTATCATCTAACATTTTGCCCTGAAGAGCAAAAGTATTGCCAAATATACGCCGCTGGACATATTGTCAGCATTTGATCCAAGTGCACGACAGAATGTATAGTTTTGTCCCCGCATGCGTGTATTTATCACAGGAATTGGAGGACTGTTGGGTACCCATCTGACTGCGAGGCTTCTGAGCCAAGGATGGCAGATAACTGCCTTGGTGAGGAATGAAGTATCCGAAGACAAAGCCAGGCAAAATCTCAGTTGCTACGGTGGATTGTCGGAAACACAAATAGCAAGCATCATTTTTGTTCATGGCTCACTTGAGCAGACCTGGTTGTATGAAAATCATCTGGCGGATATTGGTGCACTCGTGCATTGTGCAGGCATGGTATCATTTCATCCATCGGACAGAAAGGAGCTTTACAGGAACAATGTATTAGGAACAGCGAGTATTGTAGATGCCGCATTGGAGGCAGCTGTACCTTATTTTGTTCACATCAGTTCAGTGGCAACACTATGTTCTGTGCGTGGCAATCCGCTTATCTCCGAGAAACCCCTGGATGCTCCCACCGGTAAAAAAAGTGTGTACGCAAACTCCAAATACCTTGCAGAACGGGAGGTTTGGAGAGGCATTGAGGAAGGATTGCAGGCTGTGATTCTGAATCCCTCAGTGATCCTTGGTTACCATGATTGGAACAAAGGCTCTTCTGCCATGTTTCGCACTGCTGCAAGCGGCCTTCGCTTTTACACCCAAGGGGTCACCGGATTTGTGCCCGTTGAGGATGTGTCAGAAGCCATACTTGCATGTATTGAGAAAAAAATCACTTCAGAACGCATCATCATCAGTGCCGGAAACTTTTCCTTCCGCGAGATTTTTAGTAAAATGTCCAAAGGATTTGATAATAAAGAACCCTCTATTTATGCTGGACCCCGGATCAGCAAAATGTATGTGCTGCTATCCGGCATATGGGGATTACTTGCGGGAAAAAAGCCTCTGGTTACCGGAGAAAGTGCCCGGAGTGCCCATGCCATCAGACAATTCGACAACAGCAAATCCGTTCGCCTGCTCAACATAAGCTATGGCGATACCATGCGCTTACTGATTGATTTGTCTGAAAAATATAAAAAGATGGCTAAGGTTTAGCAGCGTCATTGGCCTGCCTCATTTGCAGACTATCAATTACCTGCCTGTAAATTTCAAGAAACTGCTCACCGTTGTTGTTGTAATAAGAAAGACTCACCGTAAAATCTTTCAGGCTCTGACGGTGACGGGAGAGAATTTTTAGTTTCAGTTCATCGGAGAATACCCTTGTCTGTTGGTTTCTTGCATTAAACTGATTGCAGGTGGCCTCAGCCAAATGAAAGTCGGTAAGTATACTTACCATTTCGGGTGCCGGAATAATGCCTTCAGGAAGGGGTTTGTTCTTGTTCACACAGGAAGCGAGCAACAGCAGAACAGATAAGCCAAACAAAAAAGATTTCGACACCTGCCAAAAGTAAACAATCTTTACCTTTGCCCCATGACAGGGCTCAAGGTTCACATCCTGCTTGGTTATCTGCTTTGGGTGTTTTGGTTTGTTCAACCAACCGGCAAAATTGTATTCTCAGAAGACCGCAGAATTGCTGTTTTATTCAGGC
The DNA here is from genome assembly GCA_040383885.1 of Flavobacteriales bacterium. Taxonomy (GTDB): domain Bacteria; phylum Bacteroidota; class Bacteroidia; order UBA4408; family UBA4408; genus JBEICQ01. The sequence continues at coordinate 3,960 of JBEICQ010000025.1, forward strand.
GTTACCTTGATGAAAATGCCCGTAAACCGGGACTTGACGGATATAGGATTCAATTGTACTTTGGAAATGAAAGGGAGAAAGCGCGTGAGGTAAAAACCGCCTTTCTCAGGCAGTTCTCCGACATGTCCGCACACGAGAGTTACCAACAGCCCAACTTCAGGGTAAGGGTTGGCGATTTCCGTACGCGGCTCGAGGCGCTGCGTTTTCTTAAACAAGTGAGTTCTTCCTTCCCCGCTGCCTTCGTCGTTACTGATCAGATTAACCTTCCTGAAATACACAAGCCATGATTCCTCATCTGATTCGTTCCATGGAAGACTACCGGGATGCTGTTGCCCGGGCAAGTGAAAATCCTGAAAAATTCTGGGATGAAGTTGCACAGGGATTTCATTGGCACAAGCCCTACCATACCGTACTTGATTGGGATTTTACCGAAGCACGCACCCGATGGTTTGCAGGTGGGCAAACGAATATCACCTACAATTGTCTCGACAGACATGTCATGGAGAAGGGTTCGAAAACAGCTTTTTTCTGGGAGCCCAATGAACCCGGCGAGGCGGGTATTCAACTTAGCTACAGGGAGCTTCTTGAACAGGTTTGCAGAATGGCAGATGCCCTTAAAAAGATGGGGGTATGCAAAGGAGACAGGGTGATTATTTACCTGCCCATGATCCCGGAGCTGGCCATTTCTGTGCTTGCCTGTGCCAGAATTGGTGCTGTGCATTCGGTGGTTTTTGGCGGTTTTTCTGCACATGCACTTTCGGGAAGGATACAAGATTGTGAAGCCAGGATGGTAATCACTTCCGACGGGGCTTACCGAGGCAATAAAACAATTCCCATGAAAGCCACGGTTGATGAGGCACTGGAGGTTTGTCCCGGCGTTGAGAAAGTGGTGGTGATTAAGCGTACTTCCGAGTCAGTATCTTTTAAAGATGGCAGGGATTTTTGGTATCATAAGCTGTTGGAAAACACGGTTACCTGGATTGAACCGACATGGATGGATGCAGAGGATCCGCTCTTCATTCTCTATACCAGCGGAAGTACCGGAAAACCCAAGGGCGTGGTCCATAGTTGCGGAGGATATATGGTGTATGCTGCTTATTCATTTCTGAATGTTTTTCAATATCAACCCGAAGATATTTTTTGGTGCACTGCAGATATCGGATGGATCACCGGTCACAGTTATATTGTGTATGGTCCGCTGCTTGGGGCTGCAAGCTCTGTGATGTTTGAAGGGGTACCCAACTATCCTTCTTATGATCGATTCTGGCAGGTGATTGAAAAATATGGAGTACATATCTTTTATACAGCACCCACCGCCATCAGGGCACTGGAAGCTGCCGGAACAGACTATGTGATGCCCTACAAGATGTCTACGCTAAAAGTGCTGGGCAGTGTGGGAGAACCAATTAATGTGGAAGCATGGGAGTGGTATCACAAATATGTTGGAAAAGAAAAATGTCCGATTGTAGATACCTGGTGGCAAACCGAAACCGGAGGCATCCTGATTTCTCCCCTGGCCGGAATCACACCCACCAAACCCGGATTTGCCACGCTGCCATTGCCGGGTGTATTTCCTGCACTCGTTAATGACAAAGGTGAAATTATGGAGGGGAATCCTGCTGAGGGAAATCTGGTGATTGTTTTTCCCTGGCCTTCTATTATCCGCACCACCTACGGAGATCATGAACGCTTCCGACAAAATTATTTTTCTGCCTATCCGGGCATGTATTTTACCGGTGACGGCTGTCGTCGCGACGAGGAAGGTTATTATCGTATAACCGGTCGGGTAGATGATGTCATCAATGTTTCCGGACATCGCATCGGGACGGCTGAAGTTGAAAGCGCAATCAATATGCATGCAGATGTTGTGGAAAGTGCGGTGGTTGGTTTTCCTCACGACATCAAAGGACAAGGCATCTATGCTTTTGTAATCTGCACCAATGCCAACAAATCCTACGAGTACCTGGTGAAAGAAATCCATGCTGAAGTAAACAAACTCATTGGCCCTATTGCCAAACCCGACAAGGTGCAAGTGGTGTCGGGATTGCCCAAAACAAGGTCCGGCAAAATCATGCGCCGCATCCTAAGGAAAATTGCTGCCAATGAATTTTCAAATTTGGGTGATACCTCTACCTTGCTCGATCCGGCAGTGGTGGATCAAATCATCGCGGGCAGGATTTAAGATTCGCCCAATGAGAGGATTTTCTTTAAACAAATCATTGCCATTTTTTCGTTTGACTCATTACTCCAACCGGCAATATGAGGCGTTAGTATCACATTGGAAAATTCCATGAGCTGATGAATGGCCGGCGAGGCCTTGAATGACTCAAATGATTGACTTTCTTCTTCAAATACATCCAGTCCAAGTCCCAGGAGCTTTCCGGATTTCAGCAAGGGTATCATGTCTGCGGTTTTGAGCACTTTGCCCCTGCAGGTATTGAGAAGATAGATGTTTTTTTGAAATTTACCGAGCCAGGAAGCGGTAACCAGGTGATGATTTTCTGGAAGGTAATTGATATGTAAACTGAGCACATCCGCACGGCTGAAGATCTCATCAAGCTGAGATTCTCTGGCAAAATCTATATGCCCGGATTGCAAATAATTCTTCTTGAATTTATCATAAACAAGCACCTCCGTACCAAGTCCGCGAAGCCGGCTACAAAAGGCTGAACCCATCAGACCGTAACCCATGATAGCCAGTGTTTTTCCCTCCAGTTCCGTACCTCTGTTGCCTGCCCTTTCCCAGATTCCTGCACGCACTTCATTGGCAGATTGATGAATCTTTTTGGTGAGAGACAGCATCATTCCAAGGGTATGCTCTGCAACTGCCGTCATGTTTCCTTCAGGTGCATTGATGCATACTATGTGTTTACTTTCTGCATAGGAAGTATTGATGTTCTCCATTCCTGCACCGATGCGGGCAATCCATCTTAAATGCGGAAAAAGATTCAGTACCTGCTCATCGATGAGGAAGCGAGACCTGATCACTATCCCCCGGATATTGGTGTATTGAAAGGCTTCAGGTAAGGCATGGTACTCTTCGATACAATCGAATTGATGAGAGCGGAGTCCCTGCAAGAGGGCAGGATGAACGGTATCGGCAATCCAAACGACAGGCTGGTTCATCGCTTACCGAAAACGACATGAAAGCATGGCAATATCATCAATAAAACCACGGTTGCCTTTAAAAAGATTCAGGTCGTCTATAACGGCATTATTGATTTCCTTGATGCTCTTGTGCAGATTAGACTGCACGATTCTTTTGAGATTTTCCATCCCGTAATCTTCATTCAGTTCATTGTCCTGTTCAACCAATCCGTCGGTGAAACAAGTAACCATGCTTCCTTTTACGAGGTAGGTAATTCCTTCTTTAATTTTAGGGATTTCGGGCAGCATGCCAAGTCCAATACATCCTGTAGTGAGGAGAAGAGAAGTATTTGCAGTAAACAGAACCGGAGGATTATGACCGGCATTGATGTAATTTAAAACCCTGGTCACCATGTTGTAGCGAGCCACAAACAGGGTGATAAATTTTTCTCCTTTGGCATTGGCAAAAACAAGGCTGTTAAGCTCTTGAATAATATCGGGAAGCGATGACTGGTAACGGAACAGCGCCCTGAGATTTGCCTGAAAATTGGCCATGAGCAGTGCAGCAGAAACGCCTTTGCCGGATACATCTGCCATGCAGAAAGCAACTTCGTTTTCGTTCAGTCTGATAAAATCGTAATAATCGCCGCCTACCTGATGGTGGGGCTGATAATAGGCACCCACATCCAGGTATCGGTCATTGGGAAGCACCGAGGGGAAGAGTAAGCTTTGCATTTTTGAGGCAAGCTCCAATTCTTTGTTTGCGGCAATTTGTCGGAAATACTCTTTTGCAAGCTTTTTATTCTCGATGGCTACCACAATGATGTTGGTGAGCGTTTGAATAAAAGGCAAATGCTTGATGGTAGGGCTTATCTGAATTTTGTCTTCATCGAGGTCGCCAATTAAGAGGTAAGCAAGAGGATGACTTTTGTGAAAAACAGGAATCACCAGGTCGAAGGAACTTTTGAGGTTGGCAGAGAGCAAGCTGATGTCTGTAATCTCACTGATTTTTGCGAGGTCATTTTCAATATCTACCTCTTCATCCATGTTCTGGGTACCATAACGAAGCGCACATATCCATTTTTGGTTGTTGATGTAAAGCGCCAGTCTGCCAATCTTAAGTTCGTTTACCAGGATATCCTGGTATATCTGAAACAGCTTTTCTACAGAAGCATTGTTGTTGATGGCTTTGGTTACATCCAACAATGCTGTAAGTTTTATCGTGTGTATTTTCTTTTTCGCACGCTCTGTTTCACCGGAGGATTTAAGTGTTTCCACCGGAACAAAAGATTTGCTCGATTTTTTCTGCTTCAACATGAATGCTTGCGTTGGGTCAAGTTGAACCTCCATAATAACAAATGTAACCAAATATACTCAACAAGAGAAGCGCATTCTTTGTTTGGTGTTCCATTTTATTAAGGCATTGGTTTTGATAACTTTGTATGCTCAATTTTTCTACGCAGTATGAACAGTAAAGACGAAAAAGCTTTTGCCCTTCAGGAGGATTTAATCGACGAATTGAAAGAATTTCGGGATAAATTTATCTTTCCGCAGCATGAGAACAAGCCGGTTATTTATTTCACCGGAAACTCATTGGGATTGCAACCCCGATCCACGCGTGATGCTGTAATGGCTGAACTTGAAGATTGGGGGACACATGGTGTAGAAGGGCACTTCAGGGCATCGCATCCCTGGTTCTCCTATCATGAATGGTTTCAGCAGCCCGCGGCGAATTTGGTGGGTGCTCTTCCGGGTGAGGTAGTAGTGATGAACCAGCTTACCTCCAACCTGCATTTTTTGATGGTGTCATTCTACAGACCCTCTCAAACCAGATATAAAATTCTCACCGAGGCAAAAGCATTTCCTTCAGACCGGTATGCGGTAGTTTCTCAAATCAGTTTTCATGGATTCGATCCGAAAGATGCGCTTGTAGAAATTGCACCTCGCAAGGGAAAGCACACCATTGATGAGGATGACATACGCGAGGCCATTTCCTTGCATGGAGATAGTATTGCCATGGTTTTTATTGGTGGTGTAAATTATTATTCCGGACAGGTATTCAACATGGCATCCATCACCTCGTGGGCACACCAGGTTGGGGCCATTGCCGGATTCGACCTTGCGCATGCGGCAGGCAATATTGAACTGCATCTGCATGATTGGCAGGTAGATTTTGCAGCCTGGTGTTCCTACAAATATCTTAACAGCGGACCCGGCGGCGTAGCCGGTGCTTTTGTGCATCAAAAACATGCCCATGCCTTTCAACTTCCCCGATTTGCAGGATGGTGGGGGCATGACAAGGACCGCAGATTTTTAATGGAACCCGACTTTGTTCCGATTGCAGGTGCAGAAGGATGGCAGGTAAGTAACGCTCCTGTGCTGTCGATGGCTGCGCACAAAGCTTCACTGGAAATATTCGGTCAGGCGGGAATGCATAAGCTCTCGAAAAAAGGAAAAAAGCTAAGCGGTTTTTTGATGCATTTGCTGGATGTGCTGAATGAAAAACATGGGGCGCCTTTTGAAATTATTACACCCAGGGAAGAACACAGAAGAGGTTGTCAGGTATCCATACTTGTGAAAGAAAATGGAAGACAAGTTTTTGAGAAGCTCACTGCAAAAGGCATCATTGCTGATTGGAGAGAACCCGATGTCATCCGGGTTGCACCGGTACCTCTGTATAATTCCTTTGTAGATGTGTATGCCTTTTATGAGGCTTTGGATGCCATTCTCTCAGCATAAATGCTGAAGTGCATCAATGAATCCTTCAAACTTGTAAGTCAAGCCCGAACTGCCGAAGGTGATGCAGAAAATGTTTGTAATGCAGGATTACCCAATCTTCATACACCAATGGACCGAAAACCGGATGGATTTCGTGTTCATGGGTACGGCCGGAGAATCTGTCAAAAAAAACATACAAAGCTGCTTCCACTGCTTCGCAGGCATGATCCATGGAGAGCATCTCCGGTGGAGCAGGCATCTCACTCAGGAGAGGATGGGGAGTGTTTGGACGGAACAACTTATCACTACGCAGAAAACCCTGAAGCACAGGGAGTTTTTCAGGATCTGAAACAAGGGATGCTTTGATTCGTCCGTTGGATTGTTCGATTGAATGAAAAAGATGCTCCGCCATCTGCAGCGGGTTCATTTTACCAAACAGAGGTTTGGACGAGGGAGAGATCGAACGCAAAGCTGATACACTTTGCCTCTTTAAAAAAAGTTCTCTCTGTTCGTGTCCGGGAATCATGAAGCTGCCTGAAACTTTTCTTCCAGTTTTTTAAAGCGATTCTCCAGATCCTTGTTGATGGCGTCCTGTTTAAATACCTTGGTAATCATCACCAGTCGCTGCATCACGCTCATGGCCTGTTCCTTCTCATTGTCCACATTTTCGGCAAGTTCCCCTTTGAGCGAAAAATAAAATCTCAAATCATCTTCATAGATATCTGCAATTTCTTTTACCAACCCATTTGCCTTTTCATTGGCACCGGCTTTGTAATAGGCCTCGGCGACGGGCATGATAAAATAATTGAAAGGAACATTATGGCGGGGCAATACCTTGAGACAATAGTCGAGTACTTCGATGGCTTTTTGCTTGTCACCCTTTTCGATGAGCGATTCTGCAAGTCTTGAAAAATTGTTGCGAAGGTTCATGGTCATTCTTAGGTTGTTTTCATCCATATAAAACCGGGATTTATCCAATCCTCCCCATTTGAATTTCTTTACCAGGTTGTTGTAAAGCAAATCTGTTGCCACGCGTCCTGTTTGTCCATCTCTGTTTACTGTTCTTACAGGCACAAGACGATAGGCCAGGCCTTCGAGCTGGAAATAATCTTCAAGATTCAGGTAGCTATCGTCACCCACTGTGATGGCAAAATAAACAGGTCTTTCCCAGTTGTTGGTGGCGATGATATCAAAAATCAGCAGGTCGTTCTTCATCATGTAATTTTTACGGATGGTCCAGTTGATTCCACCTTTTACAATCTGAGCAGCTGCATCTTTGGGAACCGTTCCGTTGGCCACCACCCTGGCAGAATCAACCGGGATGAAAACCTTGTTGGTTGGTAAAAAAGCCAATTCGGTACCTGACTGATTTTTCAGTTTTGCGCGTGAATCCTCACTGGCCACAAAACGAATCAGGTCATTGATATTGACAAATTTTGAAGTGTCAACGATTTCGGGAGAGGGGTAAACAGGCAAGTAGTCGCGAGTACCTTGTTTCACCTGGTCTGCGGTGAGGCTTAGCGGAGCAGGCTTCCCGTCATAGGCCTGACGGCGCAACTGATCGATGTACCAGTCGGTGTTTGCGAGACTAAGGTTAACAATGCGCACATCGGTACGATAACCCTCTACCTCCTGTGCATACCAGAGCGGGAAGGTATCATTGTCGCCGTTTGTAAAAAGGATGGCATTAGGCGCACAGGAATCCAGGTAGTTAAAAGCAAAATCTCTGGCCGTGTAACGATGAGAGCGATCATGGTCGTCCCACTCTTCTTTGGCCATGAGAATGGGTGCGGCAAAAAGGCAAACCACACCGGAAGCCACAGCAGCAAGGGCCGGGCTAATTTTGTATTTACGGAGAAAATCAAAAATGGCAAAAACGGCAAATCCAATCCAGATAGCAAAGGCGTAAAAAGAGCCCGCAAAAGCATAATCTCTTTCACGGGGCTGGTAAGGTGCCATATTCAGGTAGAGTGAAATGGCGATACCGGTAAACACAAATAGAAGAAAGACCACAAAGGTTCCTTTTCTGTCTTTTTTCCATTGAAAAAACAAACCAATCAAACCAAGGATAAAAGGAAGGCAATACATGTTGTTGAAACCTTTGTTTTGCTTCATGCTTTTTGGTAACTGTGACTGGTCGCCAAGACGGGGAGAGTCAATAAAACCCACGCCGGATATCCAGTTTCCACGCAGGACACTTCCGTGACCCTGCACATCATTTTGTCTGCCTGAGAAATTCCACATAAAGTACCTGCCATACATATGACCTAGCTGGTACCTGAAAAAGAATCGGAGATTTTCGGAGAAGGTGGGCTTCATGATGGTTTCAGGCTCTCCGTCAGGCCCTGTGTTTTGAACCGGCGTTCCTTTGTAATCAGACCAATCCTTGTACCCCTGTATTTTGGATCTTTGGTCGTCCCACATCCTTGGAAAGATGGTACAAAAACGCTTGTCGTAATTGGGGATAGTGGATTTACGATCATAACTGATCTTGTAAGTACCGGCTTCCTTGTCTTTTATGTAAATGGGGGTACCGTCTTTGTAAGGTTGTTGCGGATCAAGCGGAGAGTTAAAATATTGTCCGTAAAGCACGGGCCAGTCACCATACTGCTCGCGGTTGAGGTAAGACAATAGGGTTACTGCATTTTCAGGATTGTTTTCATCAATAGGGGTATTTGCCTGAGAGCGGATAAGGAGGATAAAGAATGATGAATATCCGAGAAGAAGGAAGGCGAATGATAAAATAATGGTATTGGCAAAAGCTTTCTTTTTTTGATAGGTATACTTAAGACCCCAGACAATCAAGGCGATAAGCAGGACAAAATAAATGATGGTACCTGAGTTGAATGGCAGGTGAATGGTATTCACAAAGAACAATTCAAATTTAGCAGCCAGATTGGCAATTTGGGGAATGATACCTCCCTGAATAACCCCAAGAAGTAAAACGGAAAGCACACATGTAATGAGAAACCCATTGCGTGAAAAAGAATACTTGCGGAAATAGTAAACGAAAACAATAGCAGGAATGGCGAGAAGGTTGAGAAGGTGAATACCAATAGAGAGACCAATCATGTAAGCGATAAAGATGATCCACTTATCGGCGTGCGATTCATCTGCCACGCGGTCCCATTTAAGAATGGCCCAAAAAACCATGGCGGTAAAGCAGGAAGAGGATGCATAAACCTCACCTTCAACAGCTGAGAACCAAAAAGAATCGGAGAAAGTGTAGGCAAGTGCTCCAACAACGCCGCTTGCAAGAATAGCGAGGTCGGCAGCAAAAGAGGTATTTTCATTGCTTGCCTGCAATAGTTTACGGCCCAGGGCGGTGATGGTCCAGAACAGGAAAAGAATGGTGAATGCAGACATGAGTGCACTCATTGTATTGATCATTTTGGCTGCACCTGATGGATCAGAGAACAGGGTGAAGAAACGGCCAATCAGGTTAAAAAGAGGTGCACCGGGCGGGTGACCAACTTCCAGTTTATAAGCAGTGGCAATGTATTCTCCACAATCCCAAAAACTGGCAGTGGGTTCCATGGTTGACAAATAGGTAAACGCTGCAATGCCAAAAACGGCCCAGCCAACGAGGGTGTTTATTCTGAAATAGTTTTTCATGCCTGATTCAAATGACTTTTAAGACGGGCGAAAATAGCAATTTTCTCATAGGAATGGCTTACCTTCTCTGGGATGCCCTTGGGGGGAGGCTTGGTGGATTTCTTTTTTTACATTAGCAAACGAAACAAAAAGATTCTTTCATGAAAAAACTTCTGACACTGGGCGCTCTCTTGTTCATCAGCACAATGGGATCTGCCCAAAACATGGTAGCAAAAGCCATCTTTTTTTCTGAAGAGGGATATCCCTTTCAGGTGGTGATGAACGGACTCATTCAAAATCCCACACCCGGCACTAATATCCAGGTGCCCGTGAATTCACCGGGTCCATACAAAATAAAAATACTCTTCAGTGATACAGCACTGGGAGTAATCAGTGATAAAATTTACATGGATCCCGGTATGGAGCAAACATACTCCATTGCACTCAAGAAATATTCCGATGCCGAGAAAAAAGCAAAAAGTCTCGGTTCGAGTTTAGGTTATCATCTAAGCTCCAAAAGCACCAAGGAATACAAGGAGGAACAAACAAAAATAGACAAACTCGATGCCAGGTTTGTGATACGCTTACTCAATAAAATTCCACTCAATCTTCCCCCACCGGCACAAACTTATGCACAACCTGCGCCACCACCACAGCCATATGTTCAGCAAACCACGGTTGTTCAGCAGGCTCCGGCAGTGAGTCATACAACCACAACAACCACTGTAACCGGAACGCCGGGAGTGGTTGGTGCCAATGTGGGTGTATCCATGCCGGGCGTATCTATGAACATGAATATAGGCGGGATGCAAACCACCCATCAAAGCACCACCACTACCACCACTACGGCACCGGGCCATGTAAGCCAGCAGCAGGTATATGTAATGCCCGGATACAGCGGCCCCACAGGTTGTCCTTGGCCGATGCAGGCATCCGACTTTGCCGCTGCCAAAAACACCATCGCATCCAAAGGATTTGAGGATTCCAAAATGACGATAGCCAAGCAACTGATTTCTTCTAACTGTCTTTTTGCCTCACAGGTACGCGAGATCATGGGGCTTTTTGATTTTGAGCAAAGCAAACTCGACTTTGCCAAGTTTGCCTACGGCTACACTTATGATATTGGTAATTATTTTAAGGTGAATGATGCTTTCGAGTTTGAATCCAGTATTGATGAGTTAAATCAATTTATTGCCTCAAGAGGAAGGTAAGACATTAATTATACATATTGTTTGAAGGCCGCATTGCCGGCCTTTTTCTTTTTTGAGGAAAGGCAATCCCGACATTATCTTAATACATTCTACAGTTTTTTTGCTGTTCCCTGTCAAAACATTACTTTTGGAATATGCGGGTTCAATTCATAGTTGCGGGCACGGTTGTATTTTTCATGTTTTGTCTTTCCCCGGTATTTTGTTCCGCGCAGAAAAAACTGGTGGATACCTATCGTCTTAACACCAAAGACCAAAAGACATTTACCTTTTCTCTCAGTTCCCAATCTGAAACGCCTGCTGCAAGCAAGGATACGGTAATTGTGAGATTTACCTTCAGCCTTTTGGGGGAAGGAGAAGAAGAGAAAATGAATGAAAACTATTTCGCCTTTAAGATGAAATACACCCGGGTGAATGTGGTGGTAGCCATCAATAACCTGCCTGATAATATAATTAATAAACTTCGCCTGAATACGGGGGGATTTCCCTCAACTACGGAAGGGTATTGCAAGGAAAAAATACTAAAGCTGATGGGTCAGACCTTCAAGATCATCGATGGCGATACCAAGTTAAAGCGCATCGGGTCTTTTGAATAATGTACGGTCTTTGTAGACTTTATGCCATGCGGCAAAGGCGATGGGCTTAAAAAGATGAGGACTACCGGAATCTCCTGATTTCACATATCCGGAGTAGTGTTTTCTGATGGCATACATCTTGAGTTCCGGGATTGCAGTTGAATTGAAAAAATCATCCATCCAGAAATTCATGTTTTGTAAAATCCACTCCCGGTTAGGGGTTGAGAATCCTTTTTTATCGGTTCGGATAACCACATCAGCCGGCAGATAATCCTTGAAGGTTTTACGCAGGATATATTTATGCATGCCATTGTGCACCTTCAGAAATCCCGGTATCTGGAATGCCATCGACAAGAGTTCGGGATCATCGGAAAATGGTGTTCTCGATTCTATGGAATAATGCATGGAGCAGCGGTCTTCGCAACGCAGGTATAATTTCAGTAATGAATTCCCTGCTTCATAACTCAGTTGTTCATTGAGCGAATCTGCCACATTGAGCCATGCTTTCCAATCTTTTAAGGCATCCAGCAACCATGTATTGTCCAGGAATCGGGTGACCGGATACATGCGATGCAACATGGCTTTTTTTGCATGCGTTCCGGGTAGCTGGTTGAACATCTTGATCAAAAAGAGTTTCGAATAAAACTTAACTCTTTCCCTGAATGCGTTTTCATTTTTCACATACAGGGCATGGTGCGGATAGCCGCCAAAAAGTTCGTCACCTCCCTGTCCGTCGAGCAATACTTTGATGCCATTTTCAGAGGCGAGTTTCATCAATCTAAACTGAAGAAATGTACTGGTTGACCAGATTGGAAAATCCTGACAATATGCAAGTGTCAGAAGATTTTCTCGCACCTCATTTGCATCTATTTCTGTAAGAAAAAAGGGACACTTGAATTTATCGGCTACCATTTTTGCATAATGGCTTTCGTCGTATTTTTTGTCGGGGAAGCGTGCGGTAAAAACCTTCATGGGTTTTCTGGTTTGCATGCAGGCTGATGCCACAATCAGTGAGCTGTCTATGCCACCGCTCAAGCAGGCACCCACTTCTACATCACTTCTCAAACGCAAAGCCACAGACTGATTGAAGGCGCCTTCCAGGCGATCCATATACCAGTTTACACTCTTCTCATGATGATACAGTTCTTCATTTCTGGGCGTGTAATGGGTAGAAACATGGAGAGAATGTTTTTGCAAATCCAGCTTCAGGCTTTTCCCTGCTTTTAATTCCAGGATGTTTTTATACCAGTTGGATTTACCCTCCTCAATGCGTGTAAACACAAAATAGTCGAGCACTGCATGCGGGTTTGCAGAAGTATCCAGCCCTGTATTCCGGCAAAAAGGAAGCAGGGCTTTGGTCTCGCTGGCAAAGGCAAAATAATCGCCATTCATGGCATAGTAAAATGGCTTAACTCCCAATCTGTCGCGGGAAGCAAACATGCGTTTCTGGTGTGAATCAAAAATGACGAAGGCCCACATGCCATTAAAGTGCTTGGTGCATTCTTCACCAAATTCTTCATACATTTTCAGTACCACTTCTGTATCTGTGAGACTTAAAAAACGATGTCCTTTCTGCTGAAGGAGTGAGCGTAGTTCGGGATGGTTATAAATTTCGCCATTGAATACAATCCAAAACCTTCCGGAAGCATCACACAAAGGTTGGTGTCCGGATTCGGTCAGATCCACAATAGCCAAACGGTTGTGCGCCATCCCCGAGCTGATGGATAGTCCTTCTTCGGGCATCTCTTGCAAGGGAGAATAGGGTAAGGATTTATGTTCATGCAGAGCATTGGCATAAGTAAGACTATCAGCTCCATCAAAAAGAACCAAACCGGAACCATCGGGACCCCTGTGACGGAGAAGCTGATGCATTTGGATTAACCAATCGGCAGGGAATTTTTTTTCCTGCTTCAAACTAAAGATGCCTGAAATCCCGCACATTTATTTGAGCAATAAATAGGGTTTAAATAAAGGTGAAAGAAACTGCCTGACCGTTGCTTCCTTTTCATTTTTTTGAAAGGAATAGAGAAGCCAAATAACCTGTGCAATGTTGCCGCAGAGGATGGAAACTGCAGCCCCTGTGGTACCAAAAAAACGAACGAGAAAATAGCCCGAGATCACTGCTCCGAAGAAAGCTGAAAGGCTGCCGAAAGCACTCAGGTGATACAGTCCCTGTCCCGCAAAATAATTGCTTAGCACAATTGAAACAGAAAGCACACAAACTGCAGGTGCATACACTCTGATAACAGCGGGCACATCAGCAAAATCATTTCCCAAAATAAAAGTCCAGAGTGTAGAAGGAATCATTGCCAGGACGACACAAACGAGCGTGGTAAGCCAGAATGCCATGGCATTCAGCCTGCTGATATCCGGAATATTTTCTTTGCCTGCATTGGAAATTTTGGCATACACCACAAAAGCCATGCTTCCGGTAATTACCAGAACAGATTCAGTAATGGTTACACCGGTTCCAAATCTGCCAAGCATCGCTTTTCCCTGCCAGGTATCAATCATCCAGTAGGAGAAACGGATGGCGAGGGTATAAAAAAGATTGGCTATAAAAACCCATTTCCCCCGCGAGAACATTTCAAGAATTGAGGATTGCAGCGCCTGTCTGTCTAATTTGCCTTCAAAATCTTTGAACCAATCAGGCAGAATGGAAATGCTTACCACGCCGAGAGCAAGTAACCATGCCGAGAAATAATGGTGTATATCTGCACCAAGAAAGTAAACGGCCCCCATAAAAAAGATGATCTGCAACACAGGGATTGATGCATTGATGAGGTTATATCCAAGGATTTGCTCCTTACCTGCCCGCATTTGCATCTGGATACTGGTAAAAGCAGTGAGGAAGGAGGCTGTCCAAAGAAGAAATACCCATTCCCGTGGGAGTGTTTGAAAAACAAAGACCAAGAGCGACAATAAACTAACGATAAGCAATGACCAGGTGAGCGCAATCATTCTTAATTGTGCAGAAGGGATGCGCGTTGCAAAAAATACCACAGATGGTCCGGCCATCAACTCGGTGGCTGTATGGATCAATGCCATGTGAACAACAAACAGGTTGATGACTCCCCTACCCACATCTCCCAGTACGCGGGCAGAGACTGCAAGCAGTAAAAGATTAATAATGCCTATGGTTAGGCGGGAAGCAAATGTGCTGAAGATGTATTTTCTAAAATTATTCAATGTTTGTACAAATCTAAAAATCGTTGAGCAACAACAGCGGACCGTGTTTGAGAACAAATTTTTTCGCTGATGGTTTTTGCATCAAACTTTTGTTCCAGCCTTGCAAATGACAACATACCTGCGGCCAGCGCCCGGGTATCATCTACAGGAATTACCTTGCCATTGATTTCATTTACCAATTCGGGCAAGGCTCCTCCATCAGAGACCAGGCAGGGCAATCCGCAGGCCAGCGCCTCAGCTGTTGCACATGAGAAGGTTTCGAAAAAACTAAACATAACAAAGCCGTTTGATTGTCGCAAAAGGTCTGCCAGCTCGGCGGGAGGAAGATAACCCAAGAATTCAACGGCTTTTACTATTTCAAGCATCGTGACGAGCTTTTGGTACTCGTCTATTTTTTCACTTCGGCCCACAAGGGAGAGTCTGAGTTGCTTGTTTTGCTGAAAAGCCATTGCAAAAGCGTGAATGATCCCGCTTACATTTTTTTCAAAGTCATTGAGTGCAGACACATGCACTAACCTGAAAAAGTTTTTGCTTGGGTGGATCGCTTTATCATAATAGAACTCCTCAGCAGTGATGTTTGGTATCACATGAATAGTTTTGTATACACCATTTTTCTCCATGGCTGTTGAGAGCGATTCGGATACGGCAGTGATTGCGTGAGCCCTTTGCTGCATCACCTGAAGCAGGTTTTTTAGCAAAAATCCTTTGAATCTGCCGTCGCGTGGAAAATACCCTGACCATTGTTCGGAGAAAACCAGTTTTCCCCTAAAATTATGGAGAAGAGCGAGCGGAAAAAGATGCTTCTTGTCAAGTACATGAAAATGCAAAACATCCACACCACCCGTAAATCTCTTGGCTTGAGCTATCCCTTTTTTGTAGGCCATTAGTAACCTGAAAAATTTAAGCAGAGGATTGCTTGTGTATTTGTAAGCAACAGAAATAAAGCAGCAATGATGATTGATTTCTTCCTTCCTGATGAAGAACTCTTCCGAAGGATACACATACACAGCGGAAACCAGGCACTCCTCACTGAGGCATGCCATGTGTCTTTTTAGAAAAATTCCGTGAGAGGGTGATTTTTCAGTGGGAAACCAGGCAGGAAAATGTATGACTCGTACCTTCTCCAAGCGGAATTACTCAAGCCAGGAGGTAAAATATTTTCCATCGTCAAGCTTCATGGCTTCTTCTGTAATCATCAGAGGCCTGAATGTATCAACCATGACTGCCAACTCATCTGTTTGTGTTTTACCGATACTCCGCTCATAGGCACCGGGATGCGGTCCGTGAGGAATTCCTCCGGGATGAAAAGAGATATGACCGGGCGCGATGTCATTGCGGCTCATAAAATCTCCGTCCACATAATACAACAACTCATCGGAATCAATATTGGAATGATTGTAGGGTGCAGGGATTGACTGCGGGTGATAATCATACAATCTTGGACAGAAAGAGCATACCACAAAATTGTGTGCCTCAAAAGTCTGGTGCACCGGCGGGGGTTGGTGTACTCTGCCGGTGATGGGTTCAAAATCCTTGATATTGAAAGCCCAGGGATAATTGTATCCGTCCCAACCGATGACATCGAAAGGATGTGTAGCATACACAAACTCGTACATCACCTGTTGTTTTTTGATGCGAATCAGGAAGTCGCCCTTTTCGTCATGTGTTTCGAGGTTGGCGGGCAAACGAAAATCACGCTCACAGAAAGGCGAATGCTCGAGATGCTGTCCATGGCTGTTTTTGTATCGTTTGGGTGTGTACACAGGGCTGAAAGAATCGACAATAAAGAGCCTGTTGTCGGCAGTGTCAAACTCTATTTGATAAATCATGCCGCGGGGTACAATCAGGTAATCTCCGTAAGAGAACGGAATGTTACCCATGAATGTGCGCAGTGTTCCTGTACCCTTGTGTATGAAAATAATTTCGTCGGCATCGGCATTTTTGTAAAAATAATTTTTCATGGAATGCCGGGGCGCAGCAAGGGAGATATGTAAATCGTGGTTGGCAAATAAAACCTTGCGGCTCTCGAGATAATCGTCGACAGCGGGAAGCTGAAATCCTTTTAACCTGAGAGATTTCAAAGTTTTTGCTTTGGCAATATCAGGCGCTACGGAGGTTTCTGAAAGGATGGCTTTTACCTGCGTAGGGCGGTGCACATGATAAAGCAGGGAAGACATCCCATGAAAGCCTTCTGTACCGAAGAGTTGTTCGTAGTAGAGATTACCATCTTCCTTGTAAAAAGTGGTATGTCGTTTATGGGGAATTTTACCCTGTGAGTGGTAGAGTGGCATGTGACAAATGAAAAGAGACTAACAAATTTAGCGTATTTTTGAAACATCAGAATTTCCCTTGCAAATTGTAGTAAATACAAGGCTTTTAATCAAAGACAGGGTGGACGGCATCTCTCGCTACGCCTATGAGTTATTGTCGCGCATGACAAGGTCTCATCCGGAGGATCATTTTGTTTTTTTGTTTGACCGTGAGCCTGATTCATCATTTATTTTTTCTGAAAATGTAACGCCCATTGTTTTGTCTCCCCAGGCGCGGCATCCTTTTCTGTTCTATTGGTGGTTTGAGTTCTCTGTGGCTTCCCTGCTCAACAAATTGAAACCTGATGTTTTCTTCTCCCCTGACGGTTTTTTGTCGCTTCGGGCAAACTGCAAACAGGTGGCTGTTATACATGACATTAATTTCGCCCATTTCCCCGAAGGACTGCCGAAACTTGTGGCACTGTATTACAATTATTTTTTTCCCCGCTTTGCAAAAAAAGCAGACACAATCATCAGTGTTTCGTCTTTCTCTGCCCGTGATATCATTGATACATACGGCATAGATCCTGCAAAAGTGCACGCCATTCATAACGGACCCGGAAAAGTTTTTCAGGAAACTCCGCCTGCTGAAAGCCGGAACATATTAGAATTGCACCACATACAAACTCCCTATTTTTTATTTACAGGCACGCTGCTGCCGAGAAAAAATATTGAAGGCATGTTGCAGGCTTTCGACCTTTTTTGCGAACAATCAAAGCAGCCTTATCAGTTGGTGATGGCAGGAGGAAAATACAGATGGACGGCGCAGATGGAAAACGCTTTGAAGCAAATGAAGTACGCAGATCGTGTTGTTTTCACGGGTCGTGTAGATGACGAGGTGATGGGAGCATTGATCCGGCAGGCAAGTTGCATGTTGTTTATTCCCTTTTACGAGGGTTTTGGCTTTCCTGTACTGGAAGCATTCTCTGCAGGCATTCCGGTGGTGTGTTCAAGCGTGAGCTCCTTGCCCGAGGTAGGTGGTGAATATGCCTTTTATTGTGATCCGCATTCAATCGAAAGCATTGTAAATTCGATGCATCGCGCAATTGCATCTGCTCAAGACAAAGAGATTTACAAAAAGGGAGCGGCAGCATTCAGCTGGGATGTTTGCGCAGATAAAACCTATGAACTCATTGTAAAAACAGTTCATGCTTAAACGGATTCTAAAATCTTTTCCTGAGGCCGGTTGCGATGAAGCCGGCAGAGGTTGTTTGGCAGGACCTGTGGTTGCTGCTGCAGTGATACTTCCCAAAAACTTCAGGGATCCGGGATTAGATGATTCAAAAAAATTAAGCAAAGAAGCAAGGGAAAGCTTTGCGCCTGTTATTCTTGAAAAAGCGCTTGCCGTTGGTATTGGTATTATTGACAATCACACCATCGACCGCATCAATATTCTTAAGGCTTCAATTGCTGCCATGCATTTTGCTCTTGATCAGTTAGGCATACATCCGGCGCATATTGTGGTGGATGGAAACAAGTTTATCGCCTACAAAGAAATTCCACACACATGTGTGATCAAAGGAGACGGAAAGATATTATCGGTTGCGGCCGCTTCCATCATTGCCAAGACCACCCGAGACAAAATCATGATGGACCTGCACAATGAGCATCCCGAATACGGTTGGAATACCAATATGGGATATGGTACAATGGCTCACAGAAATGTTATTCATCAGATGGGCCATACACCTTATCACAGAAAAAGTTTTGTACTAAAATCCTTACAATAGACATTGGCATTCGAATAGAGATACCAAATAAAAAAGTCCGGAAGAAACTCCCGGACTTCAACAGTTAATTATTTCTGTTTACGATTTCACTGATGCTCTGATGATATTTAAAGCACCACCTGCTTTAAACCATTCAATTTGCTGCGCATTGTAAGAATGATTCACAGGAAAGGATTCAACCATTCCGTCGCTATGCGTAAGTTCGAAAGTAAGGGGCACCCCGGGAGCAAATGATTGGAGGCCTTTGATGGCTATCAGGTCATCTTCCTGAATCTTGTTGTAATCCTCTTTGTTGGCAAAGGTTAACGCAAGCATGCCTTGTTTTTTCAGGTTCGTTTCGTGGATGCGTGCAAAAGATTTTACCAACACGGCGCGTACGCCCAGGTGACGCGGTTCCATGGCAGCATGTTCACGCGATGAGCCTTCGCCGTAGTTTTCATCGCCAACAACTACCGAACCAATTCCTTGTGCTTTGTAGGCGCGCTGCACTGCAGGCACTGAGCCATATTCGCCGCTAAGCTGGTTTTTAACAGAATCTGATTTGTCGTTAAAAAAGTTGGTGGCACCAATCAACATGTTATTGGAAATATTGTCGAGATGACCACGGTATTTGAGCCAGGGTCCGGCCATGGAAATATGGTCGGTGGTGCATTTTCCTTTCACTTTAATCAGAAGCTTGAGGTTGTGTAAATCGGTACCTTCCCAGGCTGCAAAAGGCGCAAGCAATTGCAGGCGATCGCTGTTGAGTGATACTATTACCTGCACACTGCTTCCATCTTTAGCGGGCTCCTGGTATCCGGCATCCTCCACAGAAAATCCTTTGGCAGGTAACTCCATACCCCGGGGTTCATCAAGTTTTACCTTTTCTCCTTTTTCATTGGTGAGATAATCGGTAGCGGGATTGAAGGTTAAATCACCTGCAATGGCAAAGGCAGTGACCATTTCGGGTGAAGCCACAAATGCATGCGTATTGGGATTGCCGTCGTTGCGTGCCTTGAAGTTTCTGTTAAACGAAGTGATGATTGAATTTTTCCGTGTAGGGTCATCGCTGTGTCTTGCCCATTGTCCGATGCAGGGTCCGCAGGCATTGGCCAGAACCACACCGCCCATAGAAGCAAAAGTATTCAGGAAGCCATCTCTTTCAACAGTAAATCGCACCTGCTCCGATCCGGGTGTGATGGTAAATTCTGCTTTTGCTTTGAGGTTTTTATCGATGGCCTGTTGAGCCAGCGAGGCAGAGCGGGAGATATCTTCGTAGGAAGAATTGGTACAGGAACCGATCAAGCCTACTTCGAGTTTCGCCGGCCATCCGTTTTCTTTAACAGCGTCAGCAAACTTAGAAAGAGGCCAGGCCAGATCGGGTGTGAAAGGACCGTTGATATGTGGTTCCAGTTCGGAGAGATTGATTTCGATTACTTCGTCGAAATATTTTTCGGGATTTGCATACACTTCGGCATCTGCACGCAAGTGGGCAGCCACTTCATCGGCAGCGGCAGCGATATCTGCACGGTCGGTACCTCTGAGGTAGTCGGCCATTTTTTTGTCATAGCCAAAGATGGAAGTTGTTGCTCCGATTTCTGCACCCATGTTACAGATGGTTCCTTTTCCGGTGCAGCTCAAGGAATCCGCTCCTTCGCCAAAGTACTCTACTATTTTATCTGTTCCGCCTTTAACGGTAAGTACACCGGCAACTTTAAGAATCACATCTTTTGCAGAGGCCCATCCGCTGAGTTTACCTGTGAGCTTGATACCAATCAGTTTCGGGAATTTAAGTTCCCAGGGTAAACCCGCCATTACATCACAGGCATCTGCACCGCCCACACCGATGGCAATCATTCCTAATCCTCCTGCGTTTACGGTATGTGAATCGGTACCAATCATCATTCCACC
>JBEICQ010000026.1:0-23329 GCA_040383885.1 Flavobacteriales bacterium
GTCGAGTTTGTACCCGGACAATTCTTTTTGGGCTTTTTCGAGGTTGATGGCAGTATGAAGCAATACCTCCAGGCGACTTTTTTCTGATTCCTTGTACTGCAGCTCCTCGCGGATTTCTTCTACCGTTTTAAACTCTTTGAGCTCAATCCCTTCTGCAATATCAATTTCGCCGTCGAAGATGTTCAACACATTTTTAACCTGCTTTATTTTTTTCTTCACCTTGCTGCCGGGCAAACTGGTAACCTGCTCACTCAGCAGGGAATTTAGCAGTTTTTTATGCTCTGTTTTGGTAGCGATTTTGTGAATGAGCAAGTCATCGTAATTGGCAATCTGTTTTTGCAAACGGGAGATGATTTCATTTACTGATTTCAGTTGTTGCTGAATGGTCGGTCCGGATAATTTTTGGTGCTCCAGCGTGGTGATTCTGGACTCCACTTCCTTGCGCTTGATGTCGAGGTTGCTGAGAACCTGCTGCTGGTATTCGATATTTTCGAAACGCTTTACCTCATCAAGTTCGCGTTTGCGGGCCTGTATGGCACTGTTCTGGTAATTGATTTCGGTTTCCTTCTTCCCCACTTTCTGGTTGAGTTCATCACGCTGGGGTTTCAGGACTTCGTTGAGTTCGTGTTGCACCTTGAGGGTAGCCTGCTCTTTTTCTTGCCACTGTCTTTCGATGAGCGGCGCGGATGTATCATAATTATGGCGGAAGGCGAAAACCAGTTCACTAAGATTTTTGTTTTTGGCATTGTACAGATTCACCGTTTCACGGAAGGTATAGAACTCTTCTTTTACCTCTTTGATGGCTTTGATTTCATCATTGATGCGGAGAAGATCAACAATGTCGCGCTTGTTTTTCTGCAGGAAATTTACACCGTCGTTCTCTCTGTTATCGGCAATGATCAGTGCCTGCTTGAGGGTTTTGTTGGTGATGAGCTTGGTGTTGATGAGGTAACGGTAGATTTTGCTGAAATTGTTACTCAAGCCATCGGTTTTCACAGTTTCTTCGAGCCATACTGCGGCGTTGTTATCCTTGCCGCGCTGGTATACGGTGTTGAGCACTTCGGTTTTGTTTCTGTACTGGCTGTGAACCACGCCCAGAGCCTGAAGTCGTTCTTTTACCTCATCGAATTTAAGGATGCGCTGCAAGCCATTGTCACGGGTAAAGAACAGGTCGTCGCGATAAGGTGTTTCCAGGCGAAAGTATTCCAGTTCGCCCTCTGAGTCGCGTTTTACGAGGATGCAATAAGTGATTCCCTTTTGAATTTCAAAAATAATGTAGCTCTGGTTGGGTGTAGGAAAATAGTGATGAATGGTTTCCTTGTCGCCTTTGCGCTGTCCGCTGAACGACATCTTATTGCCGTCGATAATGAACAGGAAGTTGAGCGCATAGATGAGTGTACTTTTACCAATGTTGTTGGGGCCTACGAGCTGCAGGGAGTCGCAATCGTCGAGGCGGAGTTCGGCTTTGCCGTAAACTTTTGAGTTAAGAACCGCGATGCGTGTAAGCATGATACCGGGAATTTGTTTATCACAAATATGACCAATAACCAGGTTTTTCAGGCAGGAACTTTTCAATAGTTGTAAACAGGTGTTAGAAACCTATTGCACTCTGTATCAGAAAAATAACGAGAATCAAAGGGCTTCTCTCCTACCTGTTTCCGGCAAATGACGATGGCTTTTCCGTGAGGGAAAGAATGCAGCCACCCAAACTAAGGCATTCAGGGAGCCTTCCGGCTTGGCTTACTCAGGCCTCCAGCATGATTTTATGCTTGTTCATCATCTTGCGGAGATTGATAACGGCGTATCGGAAACGGCCCAGAGAGGTATTGATGCTTTCTTTGTTGGCTTCCGCAATTTCCTTGAAGCTCATTTCTTCAAAGATCCGCATGCGAATGATTTCGCGCTGGGCCTCCGGCAGTTTTTCTACCATGTGACGGATGTCCTTGGCGATTTGTTTCCGGATGAGTTTGTCCTGCACATTTTCGTCGGCAAGATTGAGGGAATCAAAGATGTTCCATTCTTCGTTGCCGGAGTTGCGGGGAATTTTTTTTGCATCCCTGAAAAAATCAATAATCAGGTTGTGTGCGATGCGCATAATCCAGGAGATAAATTTTCCTTCCTCGTTGTACTGGCCTGCTCTGATGCAACGAATGGCTTTGAAGAAGGTATCCTGAAAAATATCGTCGGCCACGGCCTGGTCGCGCACCTGGGAAACAATGTAGGCAAACACTTTTCGCTTGTAACGACGCAAAAGTTCTTCGAGTGCGGCATTTTCTCCGGCAGCAAATTGTTGTACGAGACCGGAATCGGAAACAATGTGTAAACGCATAATTACTCCTTTTTAAAAGTTTGACAGTAAGTTGAACAGGAGTAATGTTTATTCGATAGCGATGCGTTTTTGGGATTTGGTTTACAAAATTAGGATTTATTACGAAAGCACCAAGGGAAGGTTACAGATTTATTTAAAAAAGATCAGTAAGCCCATTTGAGGTAGATGGAACCCCAGGTGAATCCTCCACCGAACGCTGCAAAGATGAGGTTGTCTCCTTTTTGAAGTTGTTTCTCGTAATCCCAGAGCAAAAGAGGCAGAGTGCCGGCGGTGGTATTGCCGTACTTCTCTATGTTCATCATAATTTTTTCGGAACCGATACCCATGCGTTGTGCAGTGGCATCGATGATGCGTTTGTTGGCCTGGTGAGGCACGAGCCATTTTACATCTTCCGCTTTGAGATGGTTGCGCTCCATGATATCTGCAGCCACTTGTGCCATGTTGGTTACTGCGAACTTATACACGGTTTGGCCTTCCTGAAAAACAAAATGTTCACGATTGGCAACCGTTTCGGGAGTAGCAGGGTGCATGGATCCGCCGGCTTTCATGTAGAGAAAATTTCTTCCTGAACCATCGGAACGCATGATAGAATCTATGACGCCCACATCTTCGTAGGTAGGTTCCACGAGCACCGCGCCGGCGCCATCGCCAAAAATAACGCAGGTTGCACGGTCCTGGTAATTGATGATGGACGACATTTTATCAGCACCAACCACAATAATTTTTTTGTGGTATCCGGTGCGGATAAACTGGGTGGCGGTAACCAGTCCATACATAAAACCGCTGCAGGCAGCACTGAGGTCGTAGCCCCAGGCGTTTACTGCGCCTATCTTGTCGCAGATTACATTGGCTGTAGATGGAAAAGGATAATCAGGGGTAATGGTACCCACTATCACCATGTCTATTTCTTTGGGATCAAGGTTCTTCTTCCGAAGGATTTCCTGGATGGCTTTTACGCACATCACGGAATTTCCCTGGGAATCCCCTTTGAGGATGCGTCTCTCACGGATACCGGTACGAGACATGATCCATTCGTCGGTGGTGTCGACCAACTTTTCGAGCTCGGCGTTGCTGAGCACATCTTCGGGGACATATCCCCCCACCGCAGTTATGGCTGCTCTGGGCATGTTCATGGTTGAAATGCGTTGTGAATTTTTTGAGAGAGACCGGAAGAGGCAACCTCTGCCGACAAAAGTAACATATTACAAATAGCAAGCGGACTACTCATGCCATGACCGATCATCACTGTTGAGTTGATGCCGAGGATGGGCGTTCCACCGTATAGTTCGTAGTTAAAGCGGTTAAAGAATTCGTCCTTGATGCCTCGTTTGCGAATGGCTGTATAAAAGGCTTCGGCTTCTTTGAGTATCACATTTCCTGTGAATCCTTCGCAGACATATACATCAGCGGCGTCGCTGAGGATGTCGCGGCCTTCTACATTTCCGATAAAATTGAAATCAGTGGAGTCTTTCATCAGCTGGTGGGCGGCCTGTGCGACCAGGTTGCCTTTTTCCGGTTCTTCGCCAATGTTAATCAAACCCACCCTGGGGTTTGAAATGTGATAAACATGTTCTGCGAAGAGGGAGCCGAGTATACCAAACTGGTAGAGCACATCGGGTTTGCAATCGGCATTGGTTCCTACATCGAGGATGATGCCCATGCCACCTGTGAGTTTGGGCATCACGGTGGTGATGCATGGACGGATGACACCGGGTACGGCTTTTAATACCTGCACGGCACCTACCAGCATGGCGCCTGTGTTGCCACAACTGGAAAAAGCCTGAACCTTGCCTTCCTTTAAAAGCGAAAAGCCTACAGCAATGCTGGAGGCCGGCTTTTTTACGAAGGCTTTTGCAGGATGCTCCGACATGGCTATGACATCGGGGGCATGCACTACTTCAAACCTGGAGATATCGGCGTTTCGCTGGTAAAGACCGTCTTCAATCAACACTGCATCACCGACCAACACAAGGCGTGTTTGTGAAGGCAGCTTTTGGCTTGCCAAGATGGCGCCTTCGAGGGTGGATGCAGGGGCATGATCGCCTCCGGGTATGTCAAGGGCAAGCTTCACCTGCGAGCGGGATTACGCTTCGTCTTTGGTCCCTTTCATCACCTTGCGGCCTCTGTACATACCGGTTTCGGTATTTACACGGTGCATCAGGTTTACCTCACCGCTTGCTTTATCGGTGTACAAGGTGCTGGCAACAGCCTTGTCGTGGGTTCTTCTTTTGTCGCGACGGCTTTTGGAGAGTTTTCGCTTGGGATGTGGCATGGTATGTTTGCTAAATGGTTAATCAGTTTTTGTTTTGTTTCAGGTTTTGTAAGGCCAACCAGCGGGGATCGGAGGACTGTTGATGGGCCTCGGCAGCGCTGATGCCCGAGAGTTTTTGCAAAACCTCTTGGTTGCAAACCGAAGTATCTCCGGTTATTTCGCAGGGAACTTTGACCTGCGGCACAAGGCTATTGATAAACTCGAGCACCTGTTGGGCAATGTTTACTACAGAGACTCCGGGCGACAAATGAACGATTTCCATATCGTCGGCGTCTCGGTTGGTTTCTCCGTTGGAATTTGTTTTCACAACGAAGAACCCTCTGGTTTTTCCTTTGAGGGGATAAGGGAGATCATTCGTGCAGCGGTCGCACTCCACATGCAGTGTGCCTTCGGCCTGCATATCAAAAGTAAGCATTGATCCTCCTGAATGCATCCTCACCTCTAATTGAAGGTCGGCATCGCTGAACAGGTTGGTGCCAATGGCCTCAAAGAACGCTCCGGTCACACTGAATGTATAAACATGCTCGCCTTGCGGCAACCCATGAAAGGGAATGTTGTATTCATCCAGTACTTTCATTCCTCACAAAACAAGGGCGCAAAAGTAAGCAAATGTTACCATCCCCACAACACCCCCTCAGAACTAAAAGCGGAAATAGATAAAGGGCTGTACCTTGCTGCTACTCACCTGCAACACTGCCCAAATCAGGAGGG
The DNA here is from genome assembly GCA_040383885.1 of Flavobacteriales bacterium. Classification (GTDB taxonomy): domain Bacteria; phylum Bacteroidota; class Bacteroidia; order UBA4408; family UBA4408; genus JBEICQ01. The sequence continues at coordinate 5,313 of JBEICQ010000026.1, forward strand.
TGAGCACCAGTATCTGCAAGAGCCATGGAAGGCGGGCAAAGCCCTGTTGCATGCGGTTAACAAAAGAAACCGGCGTAAGCGACAACAACAAACCAAGCGCCATCAGCCCAAAAACCGGGGCAAAGGCAGACAGCAGGGCAGGAAATACGGTTGGATGGAAGGCTGTGAAGATGCCGGTAAAAACAGCGGCTGCCTCGCGGAATCCCGGGGCTCTGAAAAAAATCCAGCAGGCTGCCACAAAATGAAAGGTGATGATCCATCCCAAGGGTTTTCTGATGGCGACCGGAATATATTGTAAGAGGGGTTTTAGCGCTCTTTCGATGGCCAGCATGCCGCCGTGCATGCCACCCCATACCACAAATGTGATGGAAGCCCCGTGCCAGAGCCCACCCAGCAGCATGGTAAGCATGAGGTTGAGGTATTGCCTGAAGAAGCCTTTGCGGTTACCACCCAGAGGGATGTAGAGATAATCGCGCAGCCAGGAGGAAAGCGTGATGTGCCACCTGCGCCAAAAGTCGGTGAGAGAGAAAGAAAGGTAGGGTGCTGCAAAATTATCGGGCAGCGAGAAACCCATCATCAGTGCAATGCCCAGAGCCATGTCGGTGTAGCCGGAGAAATCGCAGTAAATCTGTACCATATAGCCGTACATGCCCAGCAGATTTTCGATGCCGGTGTAGAGCGCAGGATTCTCAAAGATGCGATCTACATAATTGAGACTGATATAATCTGAGACCAGGCATTTTTTGAGTAAGCCGAGGCAAATCAGAAAGATGCCTTTGCCGTTTTCAAGAGCAGAGGGACGGTGTATGTTTGATAGTTGAGGAAAAAATTCGTGAGGGCGTACGATCGGACCTGCCACCAGGTGAGGAAAAAAAGACACATACACAAAAAACTGCATGATGGATTTTCCGGGAGTATGGTCGCCCCGGTATACATCTGTTGCGTATGCAATGAGCTCGAAGGTAAAAAAGGAAATTCCCAGGGGAAGGAACACATCCCTCTCAGGGGCATGTAAACCCAAGAGAGGCAGTACCTGTAAAAGAAAAAAATTGGTGTATTTATAATAGCCCAGGGCCCCGAGCAAAACAAGAATCGTAAACGCCAGAAGCCATTTGCCGCCGCTATTATGCCGGTAAATATGGATGGCTGCCGACATGTAAAAAGTAAAGATGCACATGGCCAGCATGAGCAGAAAAAAGTAGCCTGAAGATTTGTAATAAAAGTAAAGGGAGAAAAAGGTGAGCAGGGTGTTTCGTAATCCGGTGCTTTTGCCTATAAATGCAGAAAGAAGGAGGTAAACAAGGAAAAAGAAAAGAAAAAATCCACTCTGAAAAAGCAAGGGTTTGCCGGGTTGGTAAAGGAAATAATCGAGCATGGTATTCATGGATTCTCCTCCCTTGCTTTAAGAATGGCGCGGTAAAGCATGTCGCCCTGCAGCGTATAGCCTGCGCGCGTGAGGTGCAATTTGTCTTTTTGTGCCCAGCCCTTTTTTGTCCATTGATGTATGCTGCCGGCACCACCCATGGCATTGTACCAATTGTAGAAAGCATAGCCTTTTTGACGACAGTAATCGCTGAGGGCCTTTACCGCTTTGAGATTGTTTGGGTTCTTATACTTTCTGCCTTTTAATGCATCGCCGGGAGAAGTGATGAGCACAGAGGCCCCGGGGTGCATGGCAAGCAGGCGGGAGATTACCCTGTCTGCATAAAAAAGCAATGAATCGGCGGAGAAGTTTCGGGCATAAGCTTCATTCGTGCCGAGCGAAAAAATAAGCAAAGAGGGATGAAGTAAACGACTCTCCTCAAAGAAAAGTGGGGCTGCCTCATAATGCCTGTACTCTGCGCCGTTGATTCCTACGCTGTGGTAAATCACACCGGAGCTTGTATCACTCAAAATAAGCGCATGCATGTTGAATCCTTTGGAAGGAAGTTGCGGGGAGGAAATCTGCAGGCGAATGTTTTGGATGGGTTCGGCAAAGCTTTTTTTATAAGAACAGAAGCCATTCATGGGTGTGCATTCCATGTTGAACTTGTTTCCGGAAGTATCCTTCAATTGCGGCAGATAGGCCATGTCGGGATTGATGCATACCATACTTAATTCACGGGGGGCATAGTTCAGGCTGTCTGTTAGCCTGAGCAGCATGGTGATGGAGACTGCTGAATCGCGGGTAAAAAAGCCCATACCAGCGAGGCCGAGCGGCAAGGTATCTGCCTCATGAACCAACCTGCGACGGATGAAGTTACCGTTGGAGGAAGATTGCCATAAGTACGACTCATTGGTTTTGGCTGCCCGGTATGGAAAAACGATTCCCCTGCCTGCATTTCCGTAAGCTTTCTGAAAACGAGTGCGCATCTGCTGAGGAAAAAAATCGGCCTGCAGGTGTGAATCTCCTATGTGAAGAATTTCTATCTGTCCTGTTTTCCTTTTCGGAGGCTGTCAAGTGCATCAAAAAATGGGCGCAAGGCGGAGGACTGTTCGATGAGATTTTTCTCCTCATCGGGGATTTGTCGTTTGGGTCCGAAAGCGCTCACCGAAGCACATCCAAAGGCAAGCAGGATGATTATTGCAATTGATTTGCCTGTATCCATTGGATGTATTTCTTTTTTATATCGTTGAACATGAGTTGTGCCAGCAATCTTGCACCGGCACCGTTTACATGGGTAAAATCTTTGTTGGCGAGTGGATAGGGTCTGTTAACCATGGATACCATGGAGCCTTCGCCACCCATGGCGGAAAAAAGGCTGTAGAAAGCAGTTTTCTTTTCCCTTGCCATCCGGCACTGTATGGAATCGAGCACATACACCCCGGGTACGGTGGATAATTCGCCTTCGGGATTTCGGTAGGCTTTGTCGCTCACACCTACAATCAGTAAAGGCACACCCGGAAAAGCCCTGCGCATGAGCGACAACACCTGGCTCATTCCCCTGTAATACCAGGCATAATCTACACTTGCCTCTGAAACTACATTTAAACCATAATGAAATATAAGCAGGTCGTAAGGCACTGCATTTGAAAAAGCTTTCCAGGTTTTAAATGGAACACGGGTCAGGGCCATCCCGGAATTTCCGCGGAAAGAAAAATTGTCGATGATGATACCTGTATCCGATTCGCAACTAAAACCATAAATGGGACCGGAACGGGGCGAGAAGCTACAGCGAAGAAGTTTTCCGTTCCAGGTGTCGGTAAGTGTGCTTACCGAAAAGGGCAGCGTATCGCTCAGAGAAAATTGTTTGACATTTCTGGCGTGGTCCAGCGAAAGATTGCCCGGTATTGACTGAGGCCCATACCAGAGGCGCAAAGAGATGTTTCCTCCAAAAGCCGGATTGCCTCCGGCACACTCCACCCAGGCTTCGTCTTTCCCTGTTTGATGCATGAATCCTCCGGGACCGGGAGAAAACTTATTGCGGGCATACTGTTCTGAGATGTCGTTTTGCTGCCAGTTGTCTGAGAACCGATGCCTGATGGTTTGGCGAAATCCGCTCACGGGACTGGTCACCGGAACAAAGCCTACCCCTGCCCCACCCAACCATTGCTGAAACAATCTGCGTAAATCCTGGGTGAGTAAATCGCCTTCAATCATGGAATCACCGAAATAACCCACGCGTATTTTTCGCTTGTGCGATTTTATAGAAGTAAAAAAAGAAGTGAAAGCTGCACTGCTATCAGAAAAATCTAAAAAATAAGAGAGGCTATCGGCTTTGCTTGTTGTGTCTTGATTAACTTTTGAAGCACTTGCATTTTCCTTTACTGAAGTTGCAGCGGCATACACTCCGGGCCGGGGCTTTTTTTTGTAAGCTTTTTTATAATGGCTCAGAAAACCGGCAGGGCGGAAGTTTTTGACTTCATAAAATTGAAGGACCAGATCGTAGACAAATAGAAAAAACAAAAGGCACAGAATAGTAAAAAACGGCCGAAGACTACTCCAGGGATGCATGCTTCGCAAAGTTGCAAGAATTCGTGAATAGAAATAAATCCATCCGGAAATAATCGTACTCAGGCAGGCAGATTGGCGGCATCCCGGGGGTTTATTAAAAACCTGTTTTTCCTGAACCCATCATGCTTACAAAGAAGCAAGCCGGAGATAAAATGTTAAAAGTTGCATTTTTGCTGAATCATTTTGGCAATATTAGTAGATTTGGGGATGAGAAAAAATAAAATCCTCCCCACCTACATCAATGAACATTCAATTTTAAACCTTGTGCAGGAAGGCGCGCTTGCTGAGGAAAAATACCAGGAATATTTCAGCAACATCAAAACCTTTACCGGTGTCAATGACAAAGACATTGCAGCTTGGCTCGGGCTTAGCGAAAGAACCTACGGAAATTACAAAAGGGCACAAAGCATTTTCTTTAAGCCACAAACCCGCGTTCAGATACTCATGATTATGGCACTTATCCAACATGGAAAAGAAGTGTTTGGTTCCTACAGCAAGTTTACCCAATGGCTCGAAACAGAAAATTTTTATTTCAACAAGAAGCGACCCATGGATTACATGAACACCTCGGTAGGCCTAAAGTATATTGACAACAGGCTTACTGCCATGGAATACGGGGACAACGCCTGATGATGGAAGTTTACCGGCTTTTGCGCGAAGCCCATGCCCATGCGCTTAGTGCATCAGGAGTAGCCAACAGATGGAACCGCGAAGGAGAATGGGTAATGTATGCCGGAAGCTCACGCTCCTTGTCCACCCTAGAACTGTTGGTTCACCGCCACACCATGCATCTGCCGGATGCCTATTGCATGATGGTGATTGGCATCCAAGTAAATACAGGCAGCATACCTTCCATTGAACCTTCTGATTTGCCGAAAAACTGGAAGCAAATGGAGGCGATTCCTTTTCTACAGAGCCTGGGCAGCAAATGGTACAGCAGCAAACAATCAGCGCTGCTCAGGGTTCCTTCGGTAATCATCGAAAAGGAATACAATTATTTGATAAACACGCGGCACCATGATTTTCAAAAAAAAGTTTCAATCATGGAGAGAGAATCCTACTTTTGGGATGAGCGGCTCATCAGAAAAAGAGAAGCATAAGCTGCCCACATAATATTTAGAACCATTTACTGCCATGACCCGGGTAAATTCATCATCGGAGGACTACGAGATTTCTACCGATAAAATCAAGCTCAATCGTACCATGATACACCGGTATCTTTCTACCGAGGCCTATTGGTGCCGGGGAATTAGCAGAGAGCTGGTGGAAAAATCCATTGCTCACTCCCTGTGTTTTGGTGTATATCTGGGAGAAGAACAGGTTGGCTTTGCCAGGGTCATCTCTGATTTTGCCAGCATCGCTTACCTGGGAGATGTTTTTATTTTAGAGGCACACAGGGGCAAGGGACTTTCCAGGAAATTGATGGAGCGTGTGATGGAGCATCCGGAATTACAAGGGATGAGACGCTGGATTTTGCTTACCAGAGATGCGCACGACCTGTATCGCAAATACGGATGGACAGACATTGCCAATCCAGTTTACTGGATGGAGTTGCACAACAAGCATGTGTATGGGCAAGGCTAGTAGCGAGTTTGAAAGTTTGAAAGTTTTAATTCAGAATTTAGAAAGTGGGCGCTGTCTGAAAACCTGATGTATTGGCTTTTCTCCTGTTTTTTTGATGTCACAGCCCTAAACAGTCCAAGCAAGTAGCAGGTCATTTGTAAGATTTGTGAGATGCTCCCGGATACATTGACACTGCAAAGCAGGAGGCTCAGGCGCATCCGGGTCCAACAAAATTTTAAAAGCCCCTTGCTACACGGTATCTTTGGCAAGATGCAATACAAAGAAATCATTGGATTAGAGGAATGGCTCAGGTTACCCGAGGTGCTGAACTCAATGAAAAATCAGCATTCATCTGTTTTGCCGCTGATTGATGCCTATCCTGATAAAACATCTATTGAGACTGCGGCAGCGCGGAAAATTTCATTTGAACACCGGGCGGTATTGTATGAGGTATTGCAGGAGCAGTATGCCCATGTTGACAACAATGCCCTTGCTTTGCGGCAGATTGGGAAGCTCAAACACATGCCTACATGCACCGTAACTACCGGTCATCAGCTATGTTTTGCCGGTGGCCCACTGATGGTATTTATCAAGGCTGCACAAACCATTGCGCTTGCCAGGCATATTGAGAGCAAGTATGGCTTTCAGGTAGTACCTGTATTTTGGATGGCATCAGAAGACCATGATTTTGCCGAGATAGCCAAGATGAGCCTATTTGGGAAAACTTACACAGGAAATCATACTGAAGGCAAGAATTTGATCCCTGTGGGGAAACTTGATGCTTCCGCATGCAGTTCCTTGGTAGAAACTTTATCGGATCCCTCTTTGCGTATTCCTTCTCAGTTAGTGGACATGGTAAAAGCATGTTATGCACCGCAAAAAACACAGACGGAGGCCTTTCGTGCCCTGATGCACCGGCTCTTTGGTTCGGAAGGATTGCTTTTGCTGGATGCCGACGATGCAAGGTTAAAGCGGCTCTTTCTTCCGCACATCAAACAGGAATTAAACATGCAGGTTACCCTTCATGCGGTAGAGGAAATGTGTAATTCCGAAAAATATGCACAACATATTGGCAAGGGGAACATGCAGGCGACACCCAGAAACATCAACCTCTTTTATATAGGTGAGGGAAAAAGGCTGAGGATTGATAAAACTGAAAACGGATTCAGGGATGAGTTGGGTAAGGATTACACGATTGAGGAGATGATGAATGAGGCTGACATGCATCCTGAGCGATTTAGTCCGGGTGTATTGTTGCGGCCCTTGTATCAGGAATGCATTTTGCCAAACCTTGCCTATGTGGGTGGCCGTGCCGAATTATTGTATTGGATGCAGCTGGGAGGTCTCTTCAGACAGCTGGGTATGGCCATGCCTTTTTTAATTTTAAGAAACAGTTTGTTTCTCATAAGAGAGCAAGCATGGATGAAATGGAAAGAAAAGGCATTTGCTCCCAAAGACATTTTTTTGAGCAGGGAAGTCATAGAAAAAAAATATGCAAACCATGCCTCCGAAGGATTTTCGGTGAAAGATGCGCAGCAAAAAATGACTGAGGTATATACCACACTTACCAATAGTATTCTGGAGATTGATGCCTCGCTTGCAGGCATGGCGGAGGCGGAGAAGGCGAAACATCTCTCGGGCTTAAAACAGCTTGAAGAAAGGGTGTTGCGGTCGGTTAAACAAAAAGAAGAAACCGGCTTGAGGCAGGTGCTGAAGATAAAAGACACTTTGTTTCCGCAGGGTGTGATGATGGAAAGAACAGAGGCAGGCATTTTGTTTGATCGCGAAGGCATGGAATGGCTGATTGGTCTGCATGAAAGCAAGTTGTCGCCATTGGGTTTTGGGGCTGTGCTGGTGGTGGAGGCTGCCGACAAAAAATAATTTCGCAAAACATTTTGCCGCTTATTTTGGCTGCATCTGTTTTTGATTTTTATGCTGCCTGATTGATTTGTGATTGGTTTGTGAAAGTGATGGGTAAGGATGCCCGGGGGTGTAAACAAGGACGAAGTTTTTCTTTTTTTTGGACGAAAGCAGGCAGAAAAAAAATGTATCTGCGCGGGGCTTTGCCCCGCGCAGGCGTTAGGGATTGCAGCGTTTACTTTTTTGCGCAGCAAAAAAGTTTGAGCGGAAAGCCCGCCCCGGACGGCTTTGCCGTCCGGGGAACGCACAAAAAAAAGAAGAAGCAAAAAAAATTAGTGCTCAGCTGAACCGTTACGCAGTGAGGCTGCATACTCCAGCAGGCCTGTAAATACGGGCTGCCAGCCTTTCCATTGCCTGTGCTCGCCAATGGTTTCGTTGTGCCAGAGCGTAACAAACAATCCATCTACTGCCTTTGTCTCGTCGGCAATTTTCATGCTTTCAGCCAATGCCTGTTCGGGTGTGAGTTTCATGTAATAAAGTAAACTTGCGTCCATCACCTGAAAGGGCACAACCCTGAGGGGTGTTTCTGTTTCAAGGTCGAGGTTGTAAAACCTGAAAGGTGTACAAGTACCTGCGCGAAAGCCTATGGTATGTGCATATCCCATGGTATAATCCTCCGCAATGTCAAGCTGAATAAGGTTGTTGTAGGTATCCGGAAAATTCAGTTTTAAGAAGTGTTGACGGCTGATGTTAATCTCCCGGTGGATGAGCAATGACAATTCTTTGATCTCCCTCTCCATGCGAACTAAACTGCGGTTAGAGGCATAAGAAGGATGTATACCCATACGCGATTTGTCGGCAATAGATTTGATCAGACGCAGAAAACAGTGGTTGTCGGTAGACAGGTTTTTGTCGTAGTGTCCGTAATCAGAAAAGAGAATAAAATAAACCGAGTCGAGCTTGTTGTTTTTATGCACCCGGTCGAGCAGCCAGTAGGTGTCGTAGGGATCATCACGAAAGCCCAGAATGGTCTGCAGGCGATGTGTAAAGGCTTCGGCGTCGCCGCTGATAAGGGCCTTGCCAAGTGCACCTACCGTACGCATCAGTCCCTTGTGTTTGTAGGCATAGGCATTGTCAATATCTATGGTGGAGAGCACCTCAAACTTACGCTGCAGAAACTTGAGTTGCGGATAGCGTTGTTGCATTTTACTGCGCATCTCAAGTGCCCAGATATCCACTGCCGGTTTGTGCAGGAAATTATATTTTGCCGCAAAACCGGAGGCCGCATCAAAGCGGTCGTGCTTGTCGCGGATGGATGGTAAGTACTCTTCGTATCTGCTGACCAGGAAAAAACCTGCGGCAAACATATCGAAAGGGATATCGGCTGAACGGTTGCTGAAAAAAGGACGGGGAAGGTTTTCAGACAAATCGGTTTTGATTTCGGGATTGTTGATTCCTGTTTCAAAAAGGAGCGTTGCCGGCGACATCCACAAGCCTTTGCCAATGTTTTGCGAACTGTAGTTGATGAGTCCGTGTGGCCATTGCAAGGCTTCCTGCAGGTTGGTGCTAAAGCTGATGTCGGAATAGCCCGCGATGTCGCCCAGCATGAATCCTGCGATGTAACGCAGGCGGCTGCTGATGTGTTGCGAGTAGATAAGAATCATGCGGATTTAGGCGGGGAAACCGGCATCAATCTCTTTGGTTAGGGCCACAATTTGTTTGCGTATGGCCGGACTCACCTGAACCAGGGGCAGGCGAAGGTGCTCTCCGCATATGCCCAATGCATTGAGGGCTGCTTTGATACCTGCCGGACTGCCATCGGCAAACAAAAGATCGGTGAGTGGCATCATGGCGTAATGCAGGGGCAAGGCACGGGTAAAGTTTCCTTTGAGGCAATGGTTTACCATACGCGAATAGGGCTCAGGCACAGCCTGTGCGGTAACAGAGATCACGCCTTTGGCACCTATGGCCATCATGGGCAGGGTAAGGTTGTCGTCGCCGCTGATAAGGGTAAAGTCTTTGGGGGCACCTGCCATGATGCGCATGCATTGCTCAAGGTTGCCGGAGGCTTCCTTAATGGCTTTTGCATTTTTGCAGGTAGATGCCAGCTCAATTGTGGTTTCGGCAGTCATGTTTAATCCGGTGCGGCCGGGCACATTGTAGAGAATGACAGGCACGGGACTGGCCTTTGTTACTTCCCGGAAGTGGCTGATGATGCCTCTTTGTCCGGGTTTGTTGTAATACGGAGAAACACTGAGCACTGCAGCTACCCCTTTGAGATCCATTTTTTGCAATTGCTCACATACGGCGGCAGTATGGTTTCCGCCGATACCCATAACTACATGCATTTTACCTTTGGCAGCCCCGGTGGTGGCATGGAGGAGTTCCTGTTTTTCATCGGCAGAGAGAGTTGCCGACTCACCGGTGGTTCCGGAGACCACCACATAATCCACACCCCGTTTTTGCAGGTGATTGATCAATCGGAGGTGTGCCTTTAGATCCAATCTGCCTTTTTCGTTAAAGGGTGTGACCAGGGCCACACCGGTTCCGGTAAAATCAAATGTTTTCATGCTTGCTGTGTATCATGTGAAGGTATTTTGTGAGCACCTCTATTTGTTTGTAGAGGGGTTGTTCGGGTGTTGCAGAAAAGAGCAAATCATACAAAGCCATATCCGCAGCTCCCTCTGTTCCTACCTTGCAAAGTGCGTTAGATTTTGCTACGAGGCGGGATACCGGGAGGTAGCCGGTTTCGCAGATGTTGACAAGAATATGAAAAGATGTTGCTGAAAAAGTGTTGAGCATGGCCGTTACGCCGGGAGGATTTTTCCTGCAAAAATAATCGGTGTGCAAGCGGGCCTGGTATGCTGAGGGAATTTCTTTTTCATGAAAATAGCCGAGCACCCGCACCTGCGCAACAGTGGCTCTGAGTTGCTCTGCCCAAGCGAGCACATTCTTTAGTGCTTCGGCATTTCCTGCATCGCAAATGATGGCCATGGAACGGGCTTCATCCAGACCGATGAGCGCACCTTTTCGTTTGCTTTCAGCAGCCTGTGTGAGCAGTCGCTTGAGCAAGAGGGAATGGTATATTCTGGTGGCAGCCTTCATGCAATCATTTGTTTGAACTCTTCCTCGCTGATGATGGCAAGGCCGAGTTTTTCTGCTTTGCGCAATTTTTCGGGTCCCATTTTGTCGCCGGCCAGGAGGTAGTCGGTTTGGCCGGAAACCGAAGATACCACTTTGCCTCCATGTGCGAGAATAGCTTCCTTGATTCCTTCGCGCGAATAGTGGGTAAAAACGCCACTCACAACAAAAGATTTTCCGGCGAGCACATCCGAGGATTTTACAAAACGGGATTCATCCATCTGCAATTGCAAACCGTAGTTCTTGAGTCGCTGCATGGTTTCGCGGTTTTGCGGGGAAGCAAAAAAGGCGTGAATGCTGCCTGCAATTTTTTCGCCGATCTCTTCGGTCTGCATGAGTTCTTCGGGGGATGCCTGCATGAGTGCATCGAGGCTTTTGAAATGAAAGGCCAGTTTTTTTGCCACGGTTTCGCCCACATGTCTGATGCCGATGGCAAAGAGTACCCTTTCGAAAGGTACCTGCAGAGAGGATTGAATGCCATCGAGAATATTCTGCACCGATTTGTCGGCCATTCTTTCGAGGGCAAGCAAATCGTTTTTTTTAAGGGTATAGAGGTCGGCATAGTGACTGATGAGGCCCTTGCTGCAGAGCAAGGCAACGGTTTCTTCCCCCACGCTGTCGATGTTCATGGCTTTGCGGGAAGTAAAGTGAATGATTCTTCCTATGACCTGTGGCGGACAGGCTGCTGCATTGGTGCAAAAGTGCTGGGCGTCTCCTTCTTCTCTTTGCAGGTTGCCACCACATTCGGGGCAGGCATCAGGGAAATGAAAAGGCTGAGAAAAAATATCTCTTTTTGTTTTGTCAACACCTGTGATTTTAGGGATGATTTCGCCGCCTTTTTCCACGAATACTTCATCTCCTATGCGCACATCCAGCTGGTGGATAATGTCCTGGTTGTGCAGCGAAGCGCGTTTTACCACTGTTCCTGCAAGCTTCACGGGCTGCAGCACGGCTACCGGCGTGATGGCTCCTGTGCGGCCCACCTGCAGCACGATGTCGAGCAATTTTGTGCAAGCCTGTTCAGGCTTGTATTTGTATGATATGGCCCAGCGGGGCGACTTGGCAGTAAACCCTAATTGCTGTTGCTGGCGATAACTGTTCACTTTGATGACGATGCCGTCGATGTCGAAAGGCAGGTCTTTGCGTTTTTGCTCCCAGTGCTCCAGGAAACCGAACACTTCCTGCATGTTTTTGCAGAGGCGGGTGGCATCCGACACAGGAAAGCCCCAGCTACGCATGGCCTCCAGGCTTTGGGAGTGGGACTCAAAGGGAAGCTCTTCGCCATAGAGCGCATACATGAAGCAGGACAGTTTTCGCTTGGCCACTCCTGCCGAGTCCTGCATCTTGAGTGTTCCGGCAGTGGCATTCCGGGGGTTTGCGAGCAATGGGTCGCCGGCTTCTTCGCGTTCGGCGTTGATGGCTTCAAACACACGGTGGGGCATGAATACCTCTCCTCGGATTTCGAAACGATTGGGAAGCTCTGAGGCATGCACCTGCAAAGGCAGGCTGCGCAGGGTTTTGATATTGGTGGTAACATCATCGCCACGAACCCCGTCGCCACGGGTTACTGCGAGCTCCAGTGCACCCATGTGATAGCGGATGCCAATGGCCACACCATCGAACTTAAGTTCACATACATATTCGTAGGCTTGTCCGCCAAGTCCTTTCGCCACGCGCTCATCGAATTCGGTAAGTTCCTCGCGGCTGTAGGTATTGCCCAGCGAGAACATGGGATAATCGTGCTGCACAGAGGCAAACTCGCGGGTTACTTCCCCTCCTACCCTTTGTGTGGGTGAATTTTTATGGGCAAACTGAGGATAGGTCTTTTCCAGGTCCTGCAATTCCCGCAGGAGCAAATCAAAAGCGTAATCAGAAATCTCGGGTTGGTTATGCACATAGTAGAGGCGGTTGTGCCTCTCCAGTTCGAGGGTTAAAAAATCTATTCGTTCTTTTGCCTTTTGAGAATCCATAACTGTGGTAAAAATGAAAAAAAAATCCGGTGCCCGGATTCCCTGCAAACAAAATGAAAAAGATTTTACAAACAAGCCTATTTTCGTGTGTTTAAAATGGTTTTGCTGAGGTATCTCCTAAAAATTTCGCTCATCCCCGGCTGTCTGCTACAGGCTCAATGTTTGCTTGCACAGGTTCCCGTTCAGGGCAATCGCGACCTGCAAAATGAGATTGAGCAGCGCATTGAAAACATCGGTGAAAATGCCAACAGCGAAAACATTGACTACACCAACCTGGTAGATGCCCTGAACTACTTTAAAGATAATCCCATCAACCTCAACCAAACCGGTGAAGAAGAGTTGCGCGACCTCAGCCTTTTGTCGGACATCCAGGTGCGCGACATCCTGAAGCATGTGCGCAAAAACGGCCCCCTGATTGCCATTTACGAGCTGCAATCCATCCGAAGCCTGGAGCGTGAAGACATCCAGCGCATATTGCCTTTTGTGCAGGTGAGCAACAACATAGATAACCTGAACATCAGGCCAAGCGACCTGATAAAAAAAGGAAAACATACGCTGGACATTCGTACACAAAGGGTGCTGGAAGAGCAGCTTGGGTTTACACAGGCAAGTGATTCCCTGCTGGCAGCCAAACCCAATGCGCGTTACCTGGGCGATCCGTTTAAGCATTTTGTGCGCTACAGGTTTAACTACGACAACAGGGTGCAGTGGTCATTTACGGGCGAGAAAGATTATGGCGAAGAGTTTTTTAGGGGAAGCCAGAAACAAGGATTTGATTTTTACAGTGGATACATCTTCATCAAAAACATCAAAAAGCTAAAAGCACTTACCATTGGCGATTTTCATGCGCAGTTTGGGCAGGGTCTTACTTTTTGGACAGATCTGGGCTTCGCCAAATCAGCCGACATCATGCAAGCAAAGCGAAGTGCCAAAGGCCTGAGGGGATACAACTCACTTAACGAAAACCAGTTTATGCGGGGCATTGGGGCCACCTTTGCCCTCAGTCCTCATTGGGACATCACCGTGCTGGGTTCTTCCAAAAGACGGGATGGGAATGTGTTGCAGGCAGACAGCATGCTTTCTTTGGGTGCAGACGAAGCCAGTGCCTTTCAGCTATCCGGATTGCACCGCACACCGGCTGAGGTAGCCGACAGAAATGCCATCCGCGAAAACAATGTGGCAGGGCACCTGCAGTATGCCAAAAAAGGCCTCAGCATAGGCCTCACGGCTGCTTACCTCAGGCTTGATCCCCCTTTGGCAGCGCGAAACACCATCTATGGCAAATATGATTTTAATGGAAGGGAAAATCTCAATACAGGCATAGACTTCAGCTATCTGTACCGCAACTTTAATTTTTACGGCGAAGGTGCGCGAAGCCTCAATGGTGGCATGGCCGGTATTGCCGGGGTGCTGATGAGTCTGGATCCTCGTTTTGTTCTTCACATACAGGGGCGCAACTACCAGAAAGATTACCAGTCGGTGTATTCCCGCGGACTGGGAGAAACAGTGGGCACTCAGAATGAAGCAGGACTGCTGAGCGGTTTCAACTTTAAGTTATTGCCGGTATTTACCCTGAGCGGATACTATGATCGTTTTCGGTTTCCATGGGCAAGGTACAGGGCGAGCGGGCCTTCGGAAGGAAATGATTTTCTGGTGATGGGTGATTGGACACCCAGCAAAAAATTGCAGCTTACGCTGCGTTACCGCAAGCGGATGCGGATGCGCGACAGCAGTTCAGAAGAAACTTACTTTCCGGTTTTGCAGGAGCAGGTGCAACAAAACATCCGCTTTAACCTCACCTATTCACCTTTGCCCGGCTTGCGTTTGCGCAACCGCATAGACATGAATATTTTTGGAACAGGAGCAGCCCAAAGCCGTGGGTATTTATTTTTCCAGGACATCAGCCTCAAACCACAGGGAAGCCCCGTGCAGATAACGGCAAGGTATGCCCTTTTTGATGCATCCGATTACAATGCCAGGATGTTTATGCTTGAGAGCGATGTGCCCTACAGTTTTACCTTTAGCAACATGTATGGCAAAGGACAACGCATGTATCTTATCCTAAACTATGAAGCCGGAAAGCACTGGGAGTTTTGGCTGAGGTATGCGCAGACCTGGCTTGAAAATACGCTTGTGATGAATCCGGGCACACTCAACGAAAGTGCAGGTAGTGTCCGCAGTGAACTGAAGTTACAGGCGCGGTATAAGTTTTAGAGAGGCCAAACAAAAAATTGCCGGCCTAATAAAGTCAGATGGTAATTGCGGTTGTCAATGCATGGAGCTGAATCTTTGCCATTGAAAGGAAGACAAGATGCCTGACTGAACAGATAAAAACAACTTGCCCTTTTATCCCTAAGAAAGTATAGGCAGGTGTTGTTTTGCCAAAAATTCCTCTGAGAGGTATAGATTCTCAGGGGCTGCCCGCCCTAGGAGGCGATGGTGATTGATGTTTCAGAGGAATGGCGCATCCTATGGGTTCCATCTTTAGAATCGCCCGGGTCCGGGAAACAGCAGCGCATACCTACCTTGCGTGTTTCATTCAGAAGAGCACTTAGCAGGTGGGTTCCATTTTCAGAGGTTAAAAACATTACTTTTGATACAAGCACAAACGGAAAGGAAATAACCGATCAGTGTGTAGAGAAAAAAACAGCGTATGAAAAAATTTATGGTCGACATCCTTTTGCAAGGGATAGACAATGAAACAAGAATGAGATTATTACCGCGGGAGCAGGAAATGATCAAAGCCTGGGAAGACGAGGGTACCCTGTTGGCCTCTTACATCAAGGGAGAACTCTCAGGCATTTACCTGGTCTTGCTGGCAGAAGACAAAGAAGATGCAGATAAAAAGCTCTCTACCCTGCCCTACTATCCCTACATGAAAATTGAAATCATTGCGCTGAGGTGAGTCATAAAAATTCAGGCAAGCTCAAAGTAAAATCAATCCCTTCCGTTTTGTAAAGAGCAGGTTTGAAAAACAAATCCTCAAAAAATTGTTCTCCTATCCTGCAAAAATGTAGCGACAAGGGAATGTTGAATGCTGCAAAAATCCCCTTGCATCAATAAGGTTTGAGGGTATGGCTTTACCCCCCTCGGGAGAAGTTACGAAGTGGAAAGGCAACATCAGATACCGAAGAAATCGAAGAATACATACACCTTTGCCCCCTGCAAACCGAGGGAGAAATCATATGCAGGCAAGCTGTTGCATAAAAGTTATTACAGACAAAAATTATTTTTACAAACGCGAAAACAAGCATCATACCCATTAAACCAAAGGAGATCAGGAAAGTCAAAACAAAAAAAAAGCATGAAGCAACTTGTTATACTATTGTTCTTAAGCGTAATTTCTTATTTTGCTATTGCGCAAACAAATGAGCCCTTGTGCGGAACCGGGGTAATCCCTGACGCATGGGAGGAGGAGTTGCAAAAACTGATACAGAACCGTTCAGAGGATGCCAATAAAAACAAGCTTGTGGCAAGCAACTATGTGATTCCTGTTATTTTTCATGTCATTCATAGCGGCCAGCCTGTGGGCACTTATCCCAACCTGCTACAGGGACAGATTCAGTCACAGGTAAGTATACTGAATCAGGATTTCTCAGGAAACGCATACAATGCAGCAAACTACCCTTCCAATGCATTTGTAAACTGGGCAATGAACCAAAACATAGCGGCTGACAACCTCGATCAAAATGGCCGCATCAAAATTGCGGATATGAACATTCAGTTTTGTTTGGCTACGCGCGATACATCCGGGAATGTGTTATCCGAGCCCGGCATTAACAGAATCAATTATCAGGCTATTAATTTGCCAAATCCTGCGCTTTACAGTACCCAGCAATCCATGAAATCTTATTTAGACAGCTTGCTAAAACCGCGGACCATCTGGGATGTCAGAAAATATGTAAATGTATGGATCACAGACAAAAATGATTCTTTGAATTATGCCGGTGTTTCTTCTATTCCGCCTTTGAGTGGATTAATGGACCTACCCAATAACACCGACGACTCCACAGATGGCATCTGGTGCTATGCAAAAGCCACCGGTGCATACAACTTGTTTCCTGCAGGTAGCTACCTATCCACATTCATAGACGGGCGCACCCTCACGCATGAAGCCGGCCATTATTTGGGTCTCAGGCACATCTGGGGAGACGCCGGCTGTGGAAACGACTTTTGCCATGATACACCGCCCGCAGCAGACCAGAACACCGGAACACCCGTCTATCCGCTACATTCGGGTTCCTGTGTGTCTCCTTCCAATCAACCCGACGGCGAAATGTTCATGAACTTTATGGACTATACAAGAGGACCAAGCAAGTACATGTTTACCACCGACCAAAAAACCAGGGCACAAACAGTGATGCAGAACAGTCCTTTCAGAAATCAATTGGGAACACATCAACTATGTGCTGTGCCGAGTAGCCTGAGCAATGCATCCGGCTATGAACCATTGATTTTATATCCCAACCCGGCGGATGATGTGATCAGCATCCATTCCTCTAACAGCCGGGTGAAGCGCGTGCAAATCTTTCATATCCTTGGAGCATTCATCGAAGAGGCGCCTTGCGTAAAAATCCCGGTAAGCCATTTGCCCTGCGGACTCTATTTTCTAAGGATAGAGACTGATGATAACATCCACTCACTCAAGTTTCACAAACGGTAGGCAGGTGCCACAACATTTCCGTTGATTCTTTATTTGATACCTCAACAATCCATAGGCCGGTAAGGGCTGAACTTGTGATTGCAAAAAGAATATTTTTACATTTGTGTTATGTCAACCATCAAAACATATCTCATTGCCCTCGTGGCTGCGGCTACACTCATGTTGGGTGCCTGCCAAAACGACCTCATCAGCCAACTTACCGGCCAGACCACCGAAACAGAAATTTCGCTGAGCGATCTTCCTTCGGCAGTGGTAGAGTTCACCAACAACAACTTTCCGGATGCGGACATCAATTCTGCATTCAGCCTCAAAAACAGCAAAGCTTCAACCATTGTAGCGCTCAGCAACGGCGAAACACTGGCTTTTGACGATTCGCATAATTATCTTGGCGAGGGAGATGATTTCCGTCCCAAAAAGAAACATGGAAAAAAAGGAAAGCATGGAGATAAAAAGTGTGATGATTGCCTGGCTGCCGATGCCATTCCTGCCGCAGTAAAAGAATATGTGGCTGCCAATTATCCCGACTATACGCTTGCCTGTGCAGAAAAAGAAAGCAATTGTGTACTGGGTTCAAGTGTGGAAGTAAAAATCAAGTCTGCCTCCTACGATAAGATCAAGCTCATGTTCACCGAGAGCGGTGCCTTTGCGGGCAGTGCAACACGCATTGAGTATGGCTCAGTTCCTGCGGCGGTGAGCAGCTATGTGCAAAGCAATTATGCGGGCTACAAAACCGGTCACAAGGTGCAGAAACTAATCTCTGCCACAGGTGCAGTAAGCTATTGCGTTTTTGTGCGCAACGAAGATGACAAAAAGAAGATTTGTTTGGCGGAAGATGGCAGCTTCATCTGCGAAGACTAAATCTACAAGATCCCTTCACTATCAGGAA
>JBEICQ010000027.1:0-22570 GCA_040383885.1 Flavobacteriales bacterium
ACGACTTGGTTACAAAAGGTACAGACGAGCCATACAGAATGTTTACCTCGCGTGCCGAGTATAGGATTCTATTAAGACAGGACAATGCTGATGCGCGCCTGACCCCCCGTGGACGGGAAAGAGGATTGGTGAAAGACAGCAGATGGCAAATGTTTGAAGCCAAGCAAAAGGACATCGGAGAGTTAAATAAAACACTACAAAGTGCAAGGCTTTTGCCTGAAAAAGTGAATCAATTACTGGAAGAAATTGGATCTGCAAGCATTGAGCAAAAAACCGCTCTTGTTCAGATACTTAAAAGGCCTGGGGTCCACCTAAAAGAGCTTTTGCCATTTGCCAGCATAGATGATAGAGAATCACATACAAAGAACTACTCCATTGAAGTTGTTGAGCAGGTTGAAATTGAGATTAAATACGAATCTTACATTATCAAAGAGCGGGACATGGCTAATAAAGTCAAGGAATTCGCCTCGCTTAGAATCCCATTGAACATGGATTATAGCCGTATTCATTCCTTGTCGTCCGAATCTAAAGAAAAATTAAGCCGGATAAAGCCGGAGACAATTTCTGCTGCCTCTATCATCAGTGGCATAAGCCCATCCGACATAGCAACACTTCTTTTGTACATAAAGAAGTAAGACCCTCTATTTACCATAGACTCCTTTTTCTCATTACTGAGGAAGAAATATTCTATTGCCTTTATTGATGTTCATATTAACCACATCCCGGACATAAATCCCGAAGAAAAAACCAGCATCGAATCAACAAATAGTGTTTCAAGCCGCAAATTACCACCTTAGATTGTTTCATTATTATCTACAGTGCCACGAATTATTATTTTCCGACTATTACTTATTGTTTTGTTCCACATGAAACAATTTTCCCATTATAGCTAGTCATAATAATTTTATGTTTCACGTGAAACAATTTCAGGGAAATAGTTTATAAAAACAATGCAACCGCTATTCTTAGAGTAAAAACTTACTTAACAATAAGACCGGAGTGCCCGATAAAGTTTTATTACCATCTTTTCTCAGGCAGGAGTGTTCCATGTGAAACAATCAATAAATAAAATCAAACAATCTGTTTTTAGAGATAATCCGGAATTAGAGTTCTGTTTTTTAAAGCAGTTTTTTGTTAACCTTTCCTTTTTCGCGGCATTCTTCAATTCTTTTGCATTGTATCTGCTCTCGACATTGTTCTTGTTGTTCTGGCTCTGATTTTTAAAAATCACATGAGTGTTTTTGTATTGATGAAATATGTATTAATCAATCTGCACATAAACCACTGTCTTTGTGGAAAAATTGTTGATTCGCGGTCTCTATTATTCAAAATCAAGAGTTACACGGGTATAGGGTTATTCCAATGAGTATGCCAGCACTTTGATTAAAATATAAGAAGAAGGGCAGGAGATTAAAGGTATAACATTGAATATTCGATGGTTTTTTGTTTTTACGAATGATTATTCAAATAAATTTGCCGCCGATTTCATAAGCTTTTAGAGAAAAAAATTTGTTTTTATGATGCTATTAGGATTTTATAAGCCATATGTAGATCGGAAAACAGAAAGCTGTTTTTTAGCCACATTAAGTAAATCATTCATTTTCTTATATTCTATAAACGCATGCCGGAGGCTTACTTCCACAACAAGATAAATAACACAAAAGCTGTCAATAAAATAAAACAGAGCCCCTATCCTCTACCAGCAGGAGTGCTTATGCGGCAATTGTCTTTATTTCCTTTTTTCGAACTGGTAATTTTTACCTGCATGATGTTGTCCGTGCATGGGATTGTAAAAGCAGTAGTAATTCCACAAAGCAAGATTTGGCAAAAGTTCGGCATTACTCCTTTAACAGATACCCTCATTGATCAAAAAACAGGTTACTTCGCTGCACCCATCCTCTTCTACACACCGGATACCCGTTGGGGTGTTGGATTATCAGCAGCAAGCATATTTCATCTCCATGACAAGAATAAGCCGGGTTTAAGCACAAGGGCTTCCTACTTCAGGTTATCAGCCCACTATACCCAACAGAAACAGAAAGATCTGTGGGGTGAATGGAATGTCTTTTCTGCCGGAGAAAAATACTTTTTTAAAGGAGAGTTTAGGCTGCGTAATTTTCCTGATAAGTTCTATGGTGTGGGAAACCGAACAAGTAAAAAAGACCAGTAGACATATACCTATGAAATGTTTACCTGTAAAACAATGATCCTTAAAAAATTAAGCAGATTTATCTTCTTAGGGCTTGATGCGCACTACACTCGTTTTTACAATTTTAAAAGAGAAAAAGGAAAGAAACTAGATAGCGGCAAAATACCCGGTTTCAATGGAGGAACAGGTGCTGCACTTGGCCTTGTGGCCATCCTTGACCAGCGGGATAATATAATGAATCCATACCGTGGGAATTATGCTGAGTTTTCGTCCTATTTTTATAGGAAATTCCTGGGTAGCACTTTCAGTTTCACCGTTATTAACGGTGAGTATAGGAAGTACTGGCAAGTAAGACGCAAGCACATTCTCGCTTTTCAGACAAAAGCCCGATTTGCGCTGGGTGATGTACCCTTTATTGAGATGTCGCAAATTGGCAATGATGATATGCTGAGGGGATATCCAAGAAACCGTTACCGTGATGCTCATATGTTTGGCGCCCAACTTGAATATAGATTTCCGGTCTTCTGGAGAATGGGACTGACAACCTTTGCAGGCTTGGGAGAGATCTTTTCGCGCGCCTCAGATATTCGCCTGAATACTTTAAAATTCACGATTGGAACCGGGATGAGGTTTTTATTAAACCCTGCCGAAAGACTCAATCTCAGACTTGACTATGGATATGGTTCTCAGGGTGGATATTTTTATCTGGCATTTACTGAAGCTTTCTAATCTGGCAAAAGAGATGATAGCATTTCCGTGCAAGCAAATTCTGTTGTGCTTCAAAAGACAAACAAATGGGTAATCGCTTCGATGAAATGCCCGACTAACAAGTTATTACTGCTCAATTGTTCGTTGCAGGAATAGGATGCTAAATTCGATTACAATAAGTTTGTTCCGAACAATAAGTATCGTGAACATTTCATATTATTCCGGCTCCATGCCAATCAACCGCCTCAAGGCTATTTTTCTTTTTATTCTGTTGTTCTCTCTTTCTGGCATGGCTCAAACAGACTTGCCAACGGTTAACTTCAAATACTTCGGACATTTGCAAATTGATGCAGAACTTGTAGAAAAGCTGAATCAAAAAGGTACTTTCAGTCATGCATCCTACGCCCATGTTGGAGAACAGGATCTTTTTGTGACGGCGCAAATCAGTAAAAGAATCTCTTTTCTGGGCGAGACGGTTGTGAGACCCGATGCCAAATCATCCTCTTTTTTTATCCCCTCAATCGAAAGGGCACAACTTAAGTTCGATTATTATCGCAACCATTCTTTTCTCATTGGTAAATTTCATAGTCCGGTAAATTATTGGAATGATACCTACCATCACGGCAGACTTTTTTTTCCAGTGATAGACAGGCCGATTATGTTTTCATACCTCATCCCTTTGCATACATTGGGTCTAAGGCTTCAGGGACAAAACCTTGGTACCCTTCGATTTGGATATGATGTGGTATTGGGTAACGGGATTTCATCTACTGATTCCAAGGATGTGGACATGAACAAATCCCTTACTTTGGCGGCACATATCAAACCCAGAGATGGATTGAGAATAGGCGCATCCTATTACCACGATCTCATCCTTGGCAACTTTTCAGGTTTACACAGCGGGCATGTTGGTTCTAGTCACCTTTCATCGGCTACTCGCTATAAAGGAAATATTCGTTACGAGTTATTTTCGATATCAACGGCCTGGTTTTCCAATAATTTGGAATTGCTACATGAATTATCAGTCAATCGTAGCAAAAGCGATTCTCTTGGTATTGCCGGAAACTGGAGCTCTTTTCTTTACGCAGGTTATCGATTTAATAAACTCATTCCTTTTGTGGTCATTGACTACCTGGATGTTTCTGATAAGGACCTTCATATCAACTCCATGGTTAGTGCAAGGTATGCATTGGGAGCCCGTTATGAATTCAATCCTTTTTGTAACCTGAAAATTGTTGCTGAAAGGTTGGCTTCCGAAGAACTGATTCCGCTTCCCAGACATAATCATCCGCCATCGCCCTCAGTTTACGAACTAAAAATCCAATTTGCTTATGGATTTTAAATCTTTTGTAGGTGTTTTCATCCTTGCAAGTTGCTTTGCTTTTCGGGCTTTTGCCCAGAATCCGGGCAAAACAGAAATAACAGTGCCCGGCCAGTTTGTTTTAATTGGCAATACCACAGGCGTTTCGGACCTAAAGTGGAAACAGGTAAGAAGTATTTTTAAGGGGGAGCGTTCCTTTTGGCAAAACGGCAGTTCAGTGTTATTGGTCTTGCCTGCCAGCAACCTTCCTGTTGCTGTAGATATAGCCAAACAGGTTTACGGTAGCGATGTGGCAGGTATGCAAAAGTTCTGGCTTGCCCTTGTTTTTCAGGGAAGAGGTAAACCGCCTATTTTTATTAGTTCAGAAGAGGAAATCATCCGATTTGTTTCACAAAATCCCGGTGCGGTTGCGCTCATCTCTGCTACTGCTAAAAACCGCGCCTCGGAGTGGTTGATACCGATTATCGAAAAATAGGATGCGCTTTCATAGAAAAATTGCATTTCGGATATGGCTTTATTTTTCATTGGCTATTTCTTTGCTTTTTTCAGGAATGGCATGGTATTATTCCAATACCCAAAGAAAGCTTATTGTAGATGCGCGGGGAAAGGAATTACAAGAGTTTTGCAGGACAATCTCTTTGGGTGTAGAAATTTCTCTTGCCATCCAGGATTTTGATAAACTGCGAAAGGCGGTTGATTATTTCAAACAAAAAGGAGGTGAGTATGATTTTTTATTACTCACTCAGGCCGGACCGGGTCAAACAGAAACCATTTTTACCCATCTCTCACTTGACAAGAATTTTCAACCTCAGGCGCTCGATAGCTCCCAATACCTGATTCGGTATTACCATTACACTTCTGGCATCATGTCGGGTAGAATTATTAGTGGAATGGCAAAGCAAAAAATAGATAAACAGATTGTCACCCTCAACAGACCAGTCTATTTATCTGCGCTGATCATGTTTTCCTTTTCATTTGTGCTTTTCTTTTTCATCGCGCGCAGTATTTCAGAGCCAATCAGCAGAGCAATAGGCAATGCACAACTGCTTGGCCAGAGCAAATTTGATGAGTTTTCGGTGAATCAGCAAACGAGTTCTAATGAAATAGGCCTGTTGGAGCAGGCTTTGCTATCACTCAGGGGAAGCCTGATGGAGCAGCAGGCCACAAACCGATTGCTAATCAATAACCTGGAAATTGAGGTTTCCAAACGCACACGGTCACTTAATGAGGCACTTGACCGGCTTACAGAGGCACAGGAAACAGCAAAACTTGCGAGTTTCACCTGGAGTCCTGAGAAAGACAAATGGGAATCTTCCGAAAACCTGAATGGCTTACTCGGATTAGAAAAAAATGAAAAGGCAGATTATCGAAGCGTTAACAGCAGGGTAGAGGACTCTTCAAAGAAGTTGTTTGCTTCTATGTTTTCAAAGGAAAAAGACAAGGAAAGCCTTCAAACCATCTCGTTTAATCATCCCGTTCAAGGAATTTCCTGGATGAATATTTTCTGCAGGTATATACAACCTGTATCGCATGACAAACCGGGTTACTATTCCGGAACAATTCAGGATGTAACCCAGCAAAAAAAAGCAGAACAAGAACTGGAAAGACTTTCTCTTCTCGCCACCAATACAACCAATCTTGTGCTCTTTACAGATGTGAATAAGAGAATCCTCTGGGCAAATGACAGCCTCATAAAGCTTACAGGGTACACCAGAGAGGAAATTTATGGAAAAACACCTCGTATTTTCCAAACAGAAAAAACAGATCCTCTCGTAATTGCTGAAATAAATAAGGCTATTGAACAAAAAAAGGCGGTGAAGGCAGAAGTGCTTAATCGTGGTAAACAAGGCAACGAATACTGGTTGGAATTATACATTCAGCCTGTTTTAAACAGGCAAGGTGAACAAATCGGCTACATGGCCATTGAAATTGATATTACCGAGAGAAAGGCTAATGAAGAAAAGGAAAAACAATATGTTGCCGACATAAAGAAAAAACAAGAAGAAATAAATACAATCAATTCAAATCTTGAAGGACTTGTCAGAGAAAAAACGCTCGATCTTGAACAAAGCATGATTCGTTTACAAAATTCTCAAGAAGAGCTGGTTAGAAAGGAGAAAATGGCCACTCTGGGAATGCTTGTGGCTGGTATTGCACATGAGGTAAATACTCCTTTAGGCGCCATTAAGGCCTCGGCGGAAAACCTGAATTATCTGCTCAAGCAAAGCATTGTGAAACTAGTTCATGGATTAACCCAACCAGATCTTGCCTTATCCTTGAATCTTTTAGAAATAAGTCGAAAAAACCCCAAATTATCCACCCAACAGGAGAGGGAAGCCTCTAAAAAAATACAGGATTTTTTCAGCAAATCAAGCACCCCGGATGCTTATCCCTTCTGGCTGCCACGCATGCTTGCCCAAATGGGATTTCAAGAAACAGAAACCATTCCTGATGAACTATTTCATATGCCTCAAGAGAGAATGAAGACCGTTTTGGGTCTTGCACAAACATTGGGAGGAATAGATATTTCGGTAGGTACAATAGAAAATGCTGCCCTCAGGGCAAGTAAAATCATTCGCGCGCTGAATGTGTATTCTCACAGCGAAGAATCAGCTCCTCATCTTCCGTTTGATCTACACGATAGCCTGAATGCAGTTGCAGATCTTCTTTCAAACAAGTTTAAACAAGGTGCGGTTTTTGTTAACAATGTAAAGCCTGGCACAATGGTCATGGGTCAGGAAGATGAACTCTCACAGGTTTGGACAAATCTGATTAATAATGCACTGCAGGCAAGCAACAACAAATGCAAAATAGTTGTTTCAGCCACAGCTTTGCCGGATGGAATGCTTTCTGTTGAACTTGAAAATGATGGCCCGCCAATACCGCCGGAAATTAGAGAAAGAATTTTTGATGAGTTCTTTACAACAAAGAAAAGGGGAGAGGGAACCGGACTGGGATTGAGTATTGTTTCCCGTATAGTAAGTAGACATAATGGTCGCGTTTTCTGCAAAAGTTCAGAAGGCTCTACTATCTTTGAGGTCGTTCTTCCAATTGCCAACGGATGATATGTATTAATCATTATTGTTATTTATTTCTTTTTGTATCTTTAGCACGATGTCATCCTTCAGGCATATTAAGTTTCACAAGTTAACATGTGTTTTTTAGCATGAAAGTCATTCTTATCGTAGATGATGAATATGTAATCCTGGAGACTCTTCGACTTCAAATCATGCGTCTTACCGGGCCCGATACTATTATTGAAGCAGCATCATCTGCCGAGGAAGCTTATCAGGTATTAAAAGAACTATCAGAGCAAGGACAGGAATTGGTACTCACTATTTCGGATTTTAATCTGGGTGACGCAAAAGGCACGGATGTTCTTAATTTCACACATGTCCTTTTTCCACAGGCACATAAAGCGATTCTTAGCGGACAGTCGGACATTAAAGTACTGGATGAGTTTCATCAAAAAATCGGACTGGATGCTTTTATCTCTAAACCCTGGAATTACGATATCTTAAGTAATCTCGTTCAAAAAGCGGTCGCCTGATTCCTTTCCTGGCTTGCTTTCCTGAATAAAAATAACGCAGAAAATCTGGTCCCAAAAAAAAATCATGGCCGGTATTCAAGCAGCACAAAAGAATCAATTTTTACTTTGGCGTATGCAAAATTGTCAAATCCGCATGCATCTGCAGTAATGCTTATCCCCTCGGGATTCTGGGAAGGAGACGAGGCTTTTGTGTAAAATGAAATCCCCTGATTTGCATCCTTGTCCTCCGGCTCTATGGAAGAGCCATTGAAAATAAGATTCACGCCCTGAGGAGAAGAAATATTCCCTTTTACGGTTGTGAGGTACTCCGTGCCTTTATAATTGATACGCAAATCGATATTACCGGAGGAACTGGTAGACATTTCCGAAATAGTAAGTTGAAACATAAATTTTCCTTCCGTACCAAGTATTTTTTGTACATCAAATAGATGAAGAGCCCTTGCTGCGACGCATCGTCCATTCTGGTTTGCATCCAAAAGGAGGCTTCCATTTTCGATTTTAGAAACCACACGGAGGGATGTTCCACCTGTAGAAATAGAATCTGCACTGAGGGCCCAAAGGGTTGATTTGTCAAAATTCTCAACAAAGGAAATCATCGGGAAGGAAGAATTCTTTTTACATGCAAACATGAAAGTCAAAAGACCTGTCAAAAGGAGTGTCGATGAAAATATTTTCATAAAAACAAAAATAAAAAATAAGTAATCAGATGCAATTGGTAAAAACCTTCTTTCATTTCAAAGGAGGAAGGATTTTCTTCAGAAGATAAAGGGTAGGAATAAATAGCTGAAAAGGAAGCTGTTTTTTTAGGGGATAATCTTGATTAAGCAGGAAGTAGAATCACAAAGCTCAAAACGGACAGACTTTACCAGTACGCTCTCATCCGTATTACGAATGAAATAAATGGGGCAGGGCTTCCGATGCACCTCACTGTTGCTGAACTCCACATCTCCCTGTTCGAGAATTTTCCGAATATCTTCTCCGTTGATATGCAGAGAATCCATGATGTCTTTGGCTTCCGGTTTTACCGTTGAAGGAAACTTCAAAAGTTTTTCAAGAATAACTTCCTGTGGTGATTTGTAGATGTTCCGGTTTTTGAAAACCGAGAAATACACAACCACGGAGCCAATCACCAGTCCGATTGAAAACAATCGCAACCTTTTGCCAAAATCGTTAGGAGCTTCCATTTTGTATTTTACATGGCCGACATCAGCAGGTCGATATTGGTGTATGGATGGTTGTAGATCTCTCCTAAAAATTTACTGGTGAGTGTGCCATTGTAGATATAAACACCATTTCTCACTCCCCGATGCCTGCGGAGCATCTGCTCTATTCCGCCTTCTTCTCCGATATTCAGCAGAATGGGGGCAAAAATATTGCTCAATGCATAGGACGCTGTGCGCGAAACCCTGGAGGCAATGTTGGGCACACAATAGTGTATCACGCCGTATTTCCGAAATACCGGTCTGGTATGATTGGTAACGATAGAGGTTTCAAAGCATCCTCCCTGATCAATACTGATGTCAACAATTACGGCTCCGTTTTTCATTTCACTCACCATCTGTTCACTCACAACACAGGGTGTTCTGCCATTGGATGCCCTCAGGGCGCCGATGGCCACATCGGCTGTTTTCAGGTGCTTGGAAAGAATTTTTGGCTGCAATACAGAGGTAAACACCCTTGTTCCCAAATCACTTTGAAGGCGGCGAAGGCGGTAGGGAGAATTGTCAAATATTTTTACGGAAGCACCAAGACCGAGTGCTGCACGGGTAGCAAACTCACCCACTGTGCCGGCTCCTATAATGAGTACTTCGGTGGGCGGAATTCCGGTTACTCCACCGAAAATGGCACCCTGGCCCTGATTAATATTGTTGAGGTATTCAGCTGCTATCAGGATGGCGGCATTGCCTGCGATTTCGCTCATTGATCGAATCACAGGAAAAATACCATCTTCATCTTTGATGTGATCAAAGGCAATGGCCGTAACTTTTTTATCCATCAGCTGACGAACAAAATCTTCTTTTTGTACACTTAACTGAAGCGCAGAAAACAGGGTCTGCTTGCGCTGCAACAAAGCCGTTTCTGCAGCAGAAGGAGGAGCAATTTTGAGGATGATATCAGCTTTGTAAACTTCTTCCGGCGAATGAACAATCCTGGCACCTGCCTCGCTGTAATCTCTGTCGTCGAAGTTGGCCCCACTTCCTGCGCCGGTTTCCATCACAATTTCATGCCCATTGCTTACCAGCATGGCTACGGCATCGGGTACAAGAGCGATGCGGTTTTCCTGAAAAGAGGTTTCCTTTGGTAATCCTATAAAAAGATCTCCTTTTTTCCTGGCAACCTCCAACATTTCTTCCTGAGGAAGCAAACCGCCCTGGCTTTGTATAGAATGTAAAATGGAATTCATGGAAGATTCAATTTTCTAAAAATACATTTTTTTGCTGAAGAATCAACAAATCATTTCCAATGTCTTTTCGATAATAACGATTCTCATAAACCACTTGCCCACATAATGTGTAGGCATCTTTTATAGCTTCGTCGAGCGTATTGCCAAACCCATTGGCAGAAAGTACCCTTCCGCCTCTTGTAAGCAGTTTTTGATCTTGTGAATCCACTCCGGCAAACCGAATCCTCGAATAGATTGCTGAAGGAATTCGTACTTCCATACCGGTGGGATATTTACCGGGATATCCATTTGCGGCCATAACCACTGAGACCACATGGCCGGGTAATATTTGCAGGCTTATCTCATCCAGCTTCTGCTTGTGCATGGCAGAAAAAACATGTATCCAATCAGGTTGTATTCTTGCCATCACACTTTGGGTTTCGGGATCACCCATGCGGCAATTGTATTCAATTACCCATGGTTCGCCATGCTCATCAATCATGAGTCCAACAAAAATAAAACCCATATAGGCGATGCGCTCCTGCTGCAGCGCATGAAGGGTTTTCTGAATAATTTTTTCCTCCACCTTTTTGGCCAGGGAAGGAGTATAGAATACCACCGGAGAAACCGATCCCATGCCCCCGGTGTTGGGACCCGAATCTTCCTCTCCGATGCGTTTATAATCTTTGGCTTCAGGGAGAACCAAATAATTTAAACCATCGGTAAGCATAAACACACTTACCTCTATGCCTCTGATAAACTGTTCGATGACTACCTTGTATGAGGATGCACCAAAAACTGCTTCTTCGAGCATTTTGTCTATCCAGGTATCTGCTTCATCCGTGGTATCGCAAATGACCACCCCTTTTCCGGCTGCCGGCCCATCTGCTTTGATGACAAAAGGAGGGGAGAGGCTTCTCAAAAATTCTTTTGCGGCGGCAGCTTCTCCTTTTGCAAATTCCCGGTAGGGAGCAGTGGGAATTCCATAATCGCGCATCAGTTTTTTGCTGAAGGCTTTGCTGCCCTCAAGCTTTGCACCATTGGCGGAAGGGCCTACAAGAATTAAATCAGGTCCGTGGATTTTTCTGAGATAGTCAACAAGCCCATTGATCAGTGGAATTTCGGGTCCTACCAGCACCAGTCCAATGTGGTGCTCACTGATGAATGCCGACAATGCAGGGAAATCATTTTCGGGGATGGGAATGTTTGTTGCGCAACCGGCAGTACCTGCATTTCCGGGAGCCACATAGAGCTTACCAATTCCGGGACTTGCCAGCAGGGCTTCAGCCAGGGCATGCTCCCTTCCTCCTGAACCGATCAGCAAACAATTTATCATTTGCGGGCAAATGCGAGACGCATCCCTCTGGTTTGGTCAATAATCACTCCGTTATCGTAAACATGGTTACCGTTTACAAAAGTATGCAAAACTTTCCCCTTAAGGTTCATTCCCTCAAACGGACTCCATCCACATTTATAGAGCAGATTTTCTTTTGTTACAGCCGTGGTTCCATTTACATCAGCAACTACAAGGTCGGCATAATAACCCTTTCGGATATATCCCCGCTTTTCTATACCAAAGAGCTCGGCAGGCTTGTGCGAGGTTTTGTCAGCAATGGTTTCCAGTGAGAATGCATTCCTGTGATACAAGTCGAGCAGGGCAGGAAGCACATGCTGAACCAATGGCCCCCCGGAGGGACACTGTACATAAGGCATGGATTTTTCCTGCAGGGTATGAGGCGCATGATCCGTGGCAATTACATCAATCACATCGCGGTTTACTGCATCGATGATTGCTTCTCTGTCTGCTTCAGTTTTTACGGCAGGATTCCACTTGATCAGATTCCCTTTGGTGAGATAATCCCTGTCGGAAAAAAACAAATGGTGTATGCACGCTTCAGAGGTAATTCTTTTTTCGGACAGGGGTTTTTTATTAGAGAAAAGACTCAATTCCTCAAGCGTGGAGATATGTAAAATATGCAGTCGCGAATTATACTTACTGGCCAGTTCAACGGCATAGGAAGAGGATTTGTAGCAAGCTTCCCGGCTTCTGATCTGAGGATGATGCACCGGCATAATAGCATCTCCAAATTGTTGTTTGTAGCGCGCCATGGTTGATTTGATCATGGGATCATCTTCACAATGAACGGCAATTAGCATTTTTACTTCCCTAAAAATGGCATTGAGGGCCTCCGGATTATCCACAAGCATATCGCCTGTAGATGAACCCATGAAAATTTTTATCCCGCAAACGGTCTCAGGATTTGTTTGCAATAAATCTTCCAGGTTGCTGTTGGTGGTGCCCATGTAAAAGGAATAATTTGCCAGCGATACCTCTGAGGCGCGGATGTATTTATCTTCTAGTAAATCCTGGGTAACGGCACTCGGAACGGTATTGGGCATTTCCATGAAGGAAGTGATTCCTCCGGCAACAGCGGCACGACTTTCGGTAAACAAATCTCCTTTGTGTGTGAGACCCGGTTCCCGAAAATGAACCTGATCATCAATCAACCCCGGAAAAACATGCTTGCCTTGCAGGTGATATACCTTTGCGTATGCAGCATCAGGAGCCCCCTGGGGATACACATCCTCGATAAAAGCACCGTCAATGACAACATCAGCGGGAAATACTTGATGCTCATTAACAAGGGTTCCTCCTTTAAGGAGTATTTTCATGTGAATATTATTTTAATCTTTTAAGGTAGTCGCCCGAAAACTTTTTAAGCAGGGGCTGCATCTTGTTCACATACTCTTCGTCGTATTCAAATTGCCCTGTTTTCTCACTGTAAGTAATGATGGCAACCGGTTCTTTAAAAAGCGAGGCATCCAAATCAGGCGTCTCTCTAAAAAGAGATACATCAGCAGGGAAGATATATGCAGCGTTTAAATCTTTGGGTAAATGCGTATTGATTTTCAGAATTTTTTTACTAAATCCTTTACTGGAAATGATTACACGGTACTCATGATTAAATCCCAGACGCAACTTTCCTTTTCCTTTTTCATCCGTGTACATAGGTTTTCTTAGCCGTCCCTTTTCGTCATATATTCTGAACAGTACATGCGGAACCGGATCAGTAACAGTTGCTCCATATTTTTTAACCGGTTCTGTTACCTCACATTCTAATTCGAGATAGTGAATTTTATCATCATGGGTAAACCCTTCCGGCAATTTATCGTCTTCCATTTCTTCCTCCTCTTCCATGCTCTCTTCCTTGTTTTCCGGAACAGTTTTTCCCTTTTGGGCAAACCCTTTTTGTGGCAATGAGAGCAGGCACATACAAAAGATGATAATGCAGAATGGAAAAGCTGATCTTGTATGTTTGTGCATGGTTCCGCTCTTTTTAGTGCGCAAGTAAAATTACAAAAAATGTTGTTATCTCATTTTGTCAAAGTATCCCCGGGTTCAATACGATGTACTCCCGGAGGATAGTCCCTGAGAATGGCATCTCGGATCATTTCGTAATGGTCAGGATATTTTACAAAGTCGAGACGATTGATATCGAGGATGAGCATACTTGTTTGTCCGACAAGCTCTGCCTGCCTGAAAAACTGCATATAGCCTTCATTAATTTTGTTGAGGTAATCTGCACCAATGCTTTGCTCATAGTCTCTTCCTCTGGTGGCGATATTGTGCAGCAAACGAGGCGTATCCACATAAAGAAAGACGAGCTTGCCCGGCAATTCCACTCCAGCCGAGGCCATGTAAAAAAACTCCCTGTACAACCTAAACTCATCTTCAGGCAAATTGGCTCTGGCAAAAATCAAACACTTCTGTATAAAATAGTCTGCCACCAGGTATTCTCCAAAAAGTGCGCTGCGCGAAGGAATACCTTTTAGCTGTTGGTATCGTTCGGCTAAAAAGGACAGTTCAAGCGGGAAAGAATACCTTTCCGGATCGCCATAGAATTTAGGCAAAAAGGAGTTGTCTTCAAATTGTTCGAGCATAAGTCTGCAACCCAGCTCCGACGAAAGCTTTTTAGCCAGAGAAGTTTTTCCTGCACCGATGTTGCCTTCAATGGCAATAAATTCTCCGCCCATCAGGAAGCATTCCGGTTTTTGCGCTCCATTCCAAAGCGAAGGATGTGGTCTATGAAGTTGAGCGGCGTCATACCTTCCAGCGCTGTTTGGTGAAAAATACAAGTGGCAGGGGTCATTCCCGGTAGGGAGTTCACCTCTATAAAAACCACCTCTGTGCGATTGTTTTCAAAGATGCGCACAAAGGCATCAATTCTGGCATAGCCCTGCAGATTGAGAAGTTGAGCCGCCTTCAGAATTTCTGTTTTCACTGCTTCTGAAACACTTTTTCTTACATCCGGATGGCTTGCATATCTGGCAGGGGTGATGTTTTGTCCTTCGCCGGCCAAAAATTTTTCTTCCAAACTCAATACTTCTCCACCGGCCAGTGCCTCTGAGGCCTCAAAAATTTTATAAGCAAGCTTACCGTTTTCATCATAAGAGGTCATTAAACCAATGGTGATTTCCAAAAAATGAACAGCTTTTTCTGCGGTAATAAGCGACTCGATGAGCATTTCTCTCTTTCGCGGAAATTCTTCGCTGCTTTTGATGTGCAGTATTTGGGAAGCACCGGCATCGGGCGTTTCTTCTTCGCGGAACATCAGTGTGGCAAAGGCCTCCAACTCTTCTCTGTTCCTGATTTTTTTTACTGCACTACTGCAGCCATCATCAACAGGCTTGGCAATAAAGGGATAGGAAAAGGCTGCTTCAATACTCTCCATGCAGGCTTGTGATCCGGCCCTAAATTCTCCGGCAGAAACCAAGCGGTGACTGGCGCACAAAAATCCGTTTTGCATGAGCAGCTCATTGGTTTTGTATTTATTGATGGTGATTGCAGAGGATTCGGAGGGAGAACCATTGTAAGGAACCTGCAGTTTTTCCATAACCGCCTGGAGGGTGCCATCCTCTCCCGGTCTTCCATGTAAAGCAATAAACACGGCATCAAATTCGTCGCGGAAGGCCATGAAGGAAATCTCTACCGGTTTGGGTAACTCCTGTTTGCCGGTATAAGTACGCGTGATAGCCGACAGCTCTCGTCCAATTTCTTCGAGGTAAGGATGCCTGCTGTAGCTGAGTACCTTGTCGCGGATATCGTCTGCATTGTCTTTGAGCAGGAGGTTAACGGGTAGGATAAAAAACCTGTTTTTATGCGCGCTTCCGGTCAAGAAAACCGGGGTAGGGGAATATTCCTCCGATGAAAAAAGTTTCTCGTAAATGTTTCTTCCGCTTTCCACAGAGATGTGCCGTTCAGAGGAATAACCACCCAGAATAACCGCCACTTTCTTTTTTTGTGCACGCTCTCTGTTGCCTTCTTCGAGCGCTTTGTCAATCTGATCAATAAGGGATGCACAGAAAAAGGGCTGCTGGCTTTTGATTTTTCTTTTCTCGAGAGAAACGCGGATGATAAAACTTAAAAACTGCGAAGGGTTTAATCCAATTTCTGCGGCCTGATGGAAGAAAAAAGAAGAGGGCATCATCCCGCTCGTGGTATTGGGATCATTGAGATACACCTTTCCGTCATCACCATAAAAACCATCGATACGGGCATAGGCATCAAATCCAAAAAGTTGATAGAGCCGGCAACATTCTTCTCTTATTTTTTCAATGGCGTCTGCCGGTAAATCAATAGGCGTGATTTTGCGGGAGAGCCCCGGAAGATATTTTGAACGGTAGTCAAAAAGTTTCTGCCCTTTAATGATTTCAGTAGGAGGGAGGGCCACCGGCTTTAATCCATCAAGGTAGTTCTCAATGACGATACAAGAAAACTCTTTTCCACTGATAAAAGATTCAATGAGCAGGCCATGATCGGCATCCAATGACTCAAAAAACAGGAGCTCTTTTTTATCTGCCTGTTCTTCTACATGTCTGTAAACAGCTTCCGGGTGATGCAGCAGGGTTTCTCCCTCCATCACGGGTAAACCAATGCCTTCGCGAATGTCAAACAGCCTGCGGATGAACTGCGCTTTTTCTGTTCTGGTTTTTTGTTTCCATTCTGCTGTTTTTATCTCGGCACAGAACAAACTTTTTAGGATTGCTTCACGAAAGGCATTGCCATCTTTTTTTTGAAGGATGCTTACGCCGATGGAAGAGCCCTGAGAGGCAGGTTTGATCACCATCGGAAACCCAACACTGTTCTCTGCTTTCCGGAATAACATGGAATCATTGAGGGCCTCTTTGCGGGCCACGGTCATCCTTGGCGGACTGTTGAATCTCGCCTGGTGCATAAAGGCATGCTGTATCGTTTTGTCGATGCCGAAACAGGAAGGAAGAATGCCACTTCCTGTGTAAGGAATGTCATAGTATTCCAATAGTCCCTGCAGCTTTCCATCTTCTCCGTAAGGCCCGTGTAAGCACAAAAAAGCAAGGTCGAAAAGCGATTTAAATGCAGAGGGCTCCAAAGGCCTGCCAATGCTCTGCAGCATTTTTTGTTGTGTTTCTGCATCCGCATTCAGGCTTTCGGAATACACCTGAAAGCCATGCTCGGTAGGTGGAAGTGCATCTTCAGGCGGAAAAAAGTCGCGGATGCTTCCTTTGTATATCAAATCCCATGAAAGCAGGACGAAGTTGCCCTGTCCGTCTACAAAAACAGGCACAGGAACAAACAGTGATTTGTCCAGGTTGTCGAAAACGGTTCTGCCGCCTGCAAAGGAAACTTCCCTTTCTTTTGAACGGCCTCCAAAAAATATACCTACTCTTATTTTTTTCATCTCAAAAAGACTTTTGTACGCCAATCATCCAATTCCATTGCAGGTTGTTGCTGCTTGCATAAGGCTGGTGACTAAGGTAAAACGGAAAATCGGCACGCAGGGTAAAAGGGGATATCTTTTCAAAATTCCACCATTTTTTCCAGGTTAGATTGAAGCCCAGTCCGGCATTTGCCCTGGCATGCGTGGTTTGATTGGGGATGATGTCTGCATCGCTTTTTACATTAAAAGAACCCGCATTGAATACTGCACCATCAAAAAAGGCATAGGGCTCAAAGGTGTAAAAACTATTTTTTGCCCATCGCCGTGGCAAAAGGGCAGACAGTGTAAGTTCTGTATTAAGCGATACACCCCGGTCGGAAGTAAGTTGGTAGATTTGTCCGTTTTGATTGAAGTTGGCGGTAGGAATGAGGTAGGCTGCATACCCCCTCAGGTTGTATCCGCCGGCTGCCTGCACATGCCCGGGCAAAGCCCCCGGCATTACCCAGGAGGAGGGGAACCATCCTGCAGCACGCATCACCGGATCTTCCATCTGTGTTTCTGGGTTGGCGCCCGCAAGCCAGGCAGAGGATTCTACCGGAATGTTTCGGCTTCCGAACCTCGCATAAGTACGCGCCCTCAGTTCTGTTCGCCCAAACCAAACAGCCCCTTTTGTCTCCTGTTCCAGATAAGCATACAGCTGCTCCACACCGGAACGCATGAGCAGGTTCACAGTAAGTATGCCTCCGGAAGCACTCATGGTTCTTCTCAGAGAAAGGTTGATGGAACTGTTGTTTCTGTTCGACCACCAGGAGGAAGCATCATATAAATACCTATCATCGAAGCGCCGCATCCATTTTCCCATGATACTATAAGTCCACCGGGTCTGTAAAAATTTTCCCTCAATGCCTGCAAGATGCATGAACAATCCATCCAGCCTGCGTGATTCAGCAAAAAGCTCCTGGTTGCGTAACGAGGTGATGGGTGTTTGGTATTTTACTGCATAGGATATCCATTCCCTTGAACCATAGACTGCCTCCGGCAGCAAGCCAGAGTTGAGCCAGGCAGTTGCAGAAAAACGATGTAATAAACCTGCGTAATCACCGCGTGCGTGCAATCCTGCTTTCATTCCGTCAACACGATTATAAAACAGTTGGGGACGAAGGTGAATGCGGTAAGCGGAGAAATTTACAGGCTGGTTAAGCATATTATCCGGACTGATGGAGATGGGTCGTGGCCATGCATTGTCCAGTTTCATACAATCGGCAAATCTGGCACTGGTATCCATGCTTACTTTCGTTATTTTTTCTGGCACAACAATTCTGGCTTTGTAAACAGGTTGCAATCGATCCCAGCCAATCCAGCGTGGCAAAACATTGCCTCTGTTGAAATCTTTTTCAAACCATCCATTCGGAACGAGATAAGCATAGCTGCGTCCGGATGCACCTGTGCAGGTAAACTCTACGGGCATCTGCATATCGCCTTTTCTGCGTAGGGAAACGCGGTATACAAAACCGGAGTCATTTTTTGCCAGAAGCCTGGGTTTTGCGATGGAGTAGTCGAGGGTTTTAGAAGTTTCAATCCATTGGTCGAAAAACCAGTTAAGGTCTGCATGCGTAAAGCGAATCATGCTGTTGCGAAAATCTTCCACATAGGGATGGGCAATACAGTAGGTGTTGAAGTAATGCTTCATGGCAGCCAAAAAGAGAGAATCACCTAAAACATATTGCAGGTTCCAGAGCATGGTGGCTGTTTTGTAATACACCTGTCTGTACCCGCCTCCGTGACCTGTGGCCCCATTAAATCCGTCGGAATGGGTATTGATGCTCACCGGCTCGTTTCGTATGGCGCTCTGCAGGTAGGTGTTGTAGCAACGCTGCTGTCTGATACCGGTTTTTTCTGTGTGTTTTATCCGGTAGTCGTTTCCTGCAGGAACGGATACCGGTATAGGGCCATCAATATTTTCTATGGCCCAGGCTGTTAAGAATTGCGTAAAGCCCTCATCGAGCATGGCCCGGTAGGTTTCGTTGTTGCCCACCATGCCAAAAAACCAGTTGTGTCCAACCTCATGTGCGAGCAGCGAGCGGTAGTCAGGGTCGCGTCCGCCGTCGAGGGTAAGCATGGGATATTCCATGCCATCGCGTGCATCTGCCACCACCATTTTGTTGTAAACATATTGTCCGAAGTCACGGGAGTAAACCCGCAACACATCGGCAGTGTAGGAGGCAGCATTCTGCCATCCGCTGCAATGCCCTTCCTGTGCCAGCGAAACCACCTGTACATCCCCGAACCATGCCTCGCCGATGCGGTAAGCAGGATCGGAAGTAAAGGCCACATCATGCACATTCAGGGCTTTGTATTTCCAGGTTTTGCGCTTTCCCTTTTCGTAGGGAATAATTGTTTTTGGTGCACTTCCCCAGGGCACACCGGCAAAGTTCCTGATGTCGAGTTTTGCCCTCAGTGTATCGGGCAGCACTTCTTCGCGGTTCATCAAGCGGCCGGTAGCTTCCACAACAGCATCATTGGAAGTGTTAAGCGAGAATTCATAGATCCCGAAATCTCCGTAAAACTCCCGCCCCAGATGCTGGTCGGTGGTCCAGCCAAACTTGCGGTCGTACACCGAAAGACGCGGATACCAATGCACCCCATCGTAATGCTTTTGCTTGTATTGACTAAACAATTTCATTCTGCGCCTTCCTGTTCCCTTGTCGTCGAACCAGGTTGTAAAACGCACAAAAAAAGTGGTGGTGCTTCCGGGCAAGAGCGGTTCGTTTAGGAATACTTTCAGGATGGTATTGTCGAGTTCTGTGCGGGCCTCCTTTCCCCGGTGCTGCATGCTCTGAATGGCTGTGCCCAGGCCCTGTTGTTCATATTTTCCGTAATCTACTTTTTCTCCGTTGGCGAGGTATAGCTTATCGAGGTAGGAGCCGGGCTGAAATGCATTTTGGGTAAGTCTGAAAAAAACAAACCTAAGCGTGTCCGGAGAGTTGTTGGCATACTCAATGGTTTCTTCTCCACGCATGATGTCTTCGGTTTCATCCAGGGTGGCATCAATATGATAGGCCACATCTTGTTGCCAATATCCCTCGCGGGTAAGAGAAGGTTTGTTTTTCCAGTAATAGGGATTCTGTGCACTGCGGTATTCATCGAGCAGGTTGCCTGCGGTGCCAAGCAGGGGAAACAGAAAAAACAGGATAGAAAAGGATCTCATCAGTACGCAAAAATAGTTTTGAATTCTTTGCGAAACAGTTGCAGGGCATAGAATCTCTGTTTATTTATGAAGGGTTTTTCACAGCCTCTGCCCTTGTGATAAATCCATCAGCATCAAACCGGTGAGCAAAGGTCTGAGGCACTTGCCTTCCGGGCAGAAAGGTTTACACATCCACCTTCGGGACGCGCTTTGCCTATCGTTGAAAAAATTTTGCTAATCACAAATAGGATTTATATTTGTTATAAGGTTGGAGGCATTCACCTCTTCCCAAACACCAAAGGCCTATGGCATCAACCAAAAAACACCCGGAGGGTATCCAATCCATGGGATTCCGTATTTGGGAGCTCAGCAACAAGTGGCAGAGGGAGTTCAACACAGCATTGCATCCGACGGGCATTACCCATGCCCAGTTTTTAATTTTGTCGGCAGCTTGCACACTTTCTCAAAAAGAACCCGGAGGAGTGAGTCAGTCGGCGCTTTCTAAATGGTCGCATACCGACAAAATGATGACCTCAAAACTGGTGAGGACACTCACGCTGAAAAAGCACATCAAAAAATCCGGGAGTACTACTGATGCCCGGGCCAACCGGGTTTCGCCTACTGAAAAAGGACTCAAGGTTTACCAAAAGGCCAGCCAGATTATGGAAGGGTTTGAAAAACAGTTTTTCGCCCCTTTCCGCAAAGAAAAGGGCATTGCCAAACGCATTGCCCAGGTGCTTGCGGCAGAACACTGATCTCATACAAGAACCCTGTTTGTTCGCAGGTAATTATCCTACTTTTGCAGCAACCCGCACAAGATTGCGGATACAATGCCTATGTCCATCTTCGACAATACAGAAATTGCCTTCAAGTCTAAATCCAACGCCGACCTCAATCGCTCCTACTGGCTGTTTTCTCTGGTAAAGCACCCCTCCTGGGTGCGCCTCGGAAAATTCTTAACAGAGGCGGCATTCGCACTCCGTCTGCCCATTGAGGGACTGGTAAAGCAAACCATTTTCCGTCAGTTTTGCGGAGGAACGGCCATCGCTGATTGTGCTGCAGCGGTAAATGCCCTGGGCCAGTTTGGGATTGGAGCCATTCTCGACTATTCGGTAGAAGGCAAGGAGTCGGAAAAAGAGTTTGAAAGTACCTGCAACGAAACCCTTCAGACAATTGCTTTTGCCTCCGGCAATCCGCACATTCCTTTTAGTGTGTTTAAGGTTACCGGCGTATCGCGTTTTGCCTTGCTCGAAAAAATTTCATCGGGAGCTGTTCCTGATGCAGAGGAATTGGCCGAATGGAATCGGGTAAAGCAAAGGGTGGAACGAATTTGCGGGATGGCCTGCGAGAAAAAAGTTCCGGTGTTTATCGATGCGGAAGAAAGCTGGATTCAGCCTGCCATCGACAGTCTGGCAGCTGACATGATGAAAAAGTTTAATCACGACAGGGCCTGGGTATACAATACTTACCAGATGTACAGACATGATCGATTGGCGTTTTTGCAAAAGCAACACAGCGAAGCCGCTGAAGGCGGCTATCACCTGGGTGCCAAGTTGGTGAGGGGAGCATACATGGAAAAAGAACGGCAGCGTGCAGCACGCATGGCTTATGCCTCGCCCATACAGGCAAGCAAGGAAGACAGTGACAGAGATTACGATCTTGCCATGGAATACTGTTTGCAGCATCTGCAAAACATTTGGTTTGTGGCGGGTACACACAATGAACAGAGTTGTTTAAAGTTGGTGGAGGGGATGAAAGCCGGAGGAATTGACGCGGGAGATGAAAAAGTATATTTTTCACAGTTGTATGGCATGAGCGACCACATCAGTTACAACCTCTCTGCCATGGGGTACAGGGTGGCCAAATATTTGCCTTACGGACCGGTGAAAGAAGTATTGCCATACCTGATCAGGCGCGCCCAGGAAAACACCTCGGTAAAGGGGCAGACGGGCAGGGAGCTGGGCTTGATAATTCGTGAGAAGAAGCGTCGGAAAATGGCTTAGGCTTACCATTGATTTTTCTTGTTTGCTACATCAAGCATTGTGCACTTGTACATTGGGCAAGAATGTGAGCATGGCGGCTTGCGCAAGGCAAATTGTATGGATGCATGAGAAAGACCATTGGCGGGGACAGCCTGATTGCGGCAGCGGGGAAGACAAGACCATAAGCATTCGGGATAAATTCATGTTGCTTTTTTGTAAAATCGGTACCGTAATAATTGATTTTTTTCCTAATCGCAAAGGCGATGGATGTTTCCCCCTTGTGCGGTAGGATTTTTGTGCAAGGGAAGGGGGAGGCAGGCAAGATGGGATGGACGGAAAGTTTTACTGAATTTGAATAGAGTAAAAGAAGAAAAAATCCTGTTGCTTGCCTGCAGGGGGATGATTCATGGATGCGTATTTGTTTTTACTGACCCAAATGGGGCTTCGCCCCAAACCCCAGTCACTTTTTTTCTTGATAAAAAAAGTAACCAAAAAAATCAAGAAAGTCCCGAAGGCAATCAGCTGCGCTGACCGGAAGACAAAGTCTAAAACGGGTCCAAGGCTTCCCCGTTTCTTAACGCCTTTGTCTTCC